>JBGSIT010000049.1:0-60890 GCA_041742335.1 Rhizobiaceae bacterium | reverse complement strand
AAACAGGAATTCCGGACTCGTGTTCCTTCAGTATCCCGATGATCTGCTCTTCCGTGAAGCGGCTTCGTTTCATGTTCTGGTCCTCTCGATGGGCCAAAACGAACTTCAAACCGGATTAGGTCAACGGGGCAAGGTCACCGGGACTGGCCGCCGCCGTTGCCCGTTGGCAACAATTCCCTTGCAAAATGCCGGACCATCCATTTTTGCGCGGTCGCTGTCGTTAGTGCTGACACAAATGCAATATTTGTGCTATGCGGTAGCAGATTGCTGAATGCCCCCGGCCAACGTCATTTTGAAATAATCTGGCTCGCCAAAAAAATGACAGCTTTTAGTCGGATGGGCCAAGGGTCTGTTTTTCGGTCATGATGCGCAAGCGATTCTCGGGGAATCATGACAAAACGGGGCGACGGACAGGACAGGAAGAACCAACTGAAGCGGCACAAGACCAATATCGCCACATCTGCGGCACAGCCGGCGCGAATGCGTGCCGGCGCTTTCGGCCTGCGCCCTGCGTCTGGCGCGGCCCTTCTGGCTGCGGCCTTTGTTCTGGCCGGATGCCAGACCTTCATTGACCAGACCTATGAGCCGAACATTTCGCCTTCCACGACCCCTCAGATCGTCGATCAGGTGCAGCGCAATGATCCGCGCGCCGAAATGGGCGCGCGTGAGCATCCTCGCATTGTTGCCAGTTACGGTGGCGAATATCATGATGAAAAGACCGAAAAGCTGGTAGCCCGGATTGCCGGAGCGCTGACGCAGGTCTCTGAAAATCCGTCGCAATCTTACCGCATCACAATCCTCAACTCTCCCGCGATCAACGCCTTTGCCTTGCCGGGCGGCTATCTCTATGTCACCCGCGGCCTGCTGGCGCTTGCCAATGACGCCTCGGAAGTCGCCGCCGTTCTCAGCCATGAAATGGCGCATGTAACGGCCAATCATGGCATCGAGCGCCAGCAGCGCGAAGAAGCCGAAGTGATCGCCAGCCGCGTCGTCGCCGAGGTTCTTTCTTCCGATATTGCCGGAAAACAGGCGCTGGCGCGTTCGAAATTGCGCCTCGCGGCCTTTTCGCGAAACCAGGAACTGCAAGCCGACGTCATCGGCGTGCGGATGCTGGGCCAGGCCGGCTATGATCCCTATGCGGCGGCGCGCTTCCTGGAAACCATGGAAGCTTATAGCCGCTATACTGCAGCGGAAACCGATTCAGACCCGGGACTGGACTTCCTGTCCAGTCATCCCAGCGCGCCGCAGCGGGTTGATCTGGCGCGGCGTCATGCCCGTGAATTCGGAATAGACGGCACTGTCGGTGACCGTGGCCGGGATTATTTCCTCAAGGGCATTGACGGATTGCTGTTTGGAGACAGCCCGCAAGAAGGCTATGTCCGCGGCCAGACATTCCTGCATGGAAATCTCGGCATCCGTTTTGATGTTCCAACCGGATTCCAGATCGACAACAAGGCCGATGCCGTTCTTGCCACCGGACCGGGCGACATAGCGCTGCGCTTCGACCTCGTCGAGGTGCCCGAAAGCAAGCCGCTTACCGAATATATAGCCAGCGGCTGGGTGACCGGGTTAAAGACGGAGACGATCCGGACCCTTACGGTCAACGGCATGCAGGCGGCAACCGCCTCGGCTTCCGCCGACCGCTGGGATTTCGACGTTACTGTGGTGCGCAACAACACGCAGATCTACCGCTTCCTGACGGCCGTTCCCAAGGGAAATACCGCAGCGCTGGAAGCCACCGCATCCAAGTTGAAATCCACATTCCGCAAAATGACCCGCAGCGAAGTGGCCCAACTCAAACCCTTGCGCATAAGGGTGATGACAACCGGATCAGGTGATACGGTCCCGGCGCTGTCGGCAAGAATGATGGGCACCGACCGAAAGCTTGAATTGTTCCGTGTCCTCAATGGTTTGGCGCTCGGAGCAACCGTCCCGCCCGGCGAGAAGGTCAAGATCGTCGCCGAATGAGGCGATCGGCCTTGCAGGATTCCCCAAGGCAAAGAAAAACCCGGCCTGATGACCGGGTTCTCGTTTACAGCAAGCTGAAGCGCCGTATCAAGCAGCCTCATCCTGTGTTTCTTCTTCTTCGGCATTCTTGCCCAGGCGCTTGGGGCCCTTGGCCAGGTTGGTTTCAACCAGGCGCACGGCTTCCGTTTCCGACATCTTGTTGACGGCGGCAATTTCGCGGGCCATGCGATCCAGCGCAGCTTCATAAAGCTGGCGTTCCGAATAGGACTGTTCCGGCTGGTTTTCCGCACGGAAAAGATCGCGGACGACTTCGGCGATGGAAATCAGGTCGCCTGAATTGATTTTCGCATCATATTCCTGAGCGCGGCGCGACCACATGGTGCGCTTGATCCGGGCCCTGCCCTGGACAACCTTGAGAGCGCGCTCCACGAAATCAGTTTCCGACAGCTTGCGCATGCCGATGGATACTGCCTTTGCGACAGGAACCTTCAGGCGCATTTTGTCCTTCTCAAAATCAATAACAAAAAGTTCAAGCTTCATGCCTGCTACTTCCTGCTCTTCAATAGCGACGATCTGTCCGACGCCGTGAGCGGGGTAAACAATGGATTCACCAGTCTTGAAGCCCTGACGGGCTGCAGATTTCTTGTTCAAGGTTGTTGTCATTCTATTCAAAAACTCCCTGCTGTGCACTCGGCTTCGCCGGTGCCGGGTCAGTCAGGCCCGGATGAGACGGATTTAACCGTCGGGTGACTCTCCTTGATCCAATATTGGCAACAGAAAAAACGCTCCGGCACAAATGTGAAACGGCAACAGGGGAATGTTGCAAAATTCAATCTGACAGGTTTTGGGAGCGATTTACTTTCCTGGTGGCGGGGCCAAAACGCAGCCCATAAGGATCAATTCGCGCTGTATAGCACAAATATCTCCCGAAATCAATGTTTTGCTGACCCGCAGGCCAAGGCGGCGCCAGACCCGCCCAAAGCTTAAACCGATTAGCAGCACAGGGCGCGGATTATCCCCGACCGGAGGCCGGCTTACTCGCCCTTGCCGGGCTTGTCGGAGAAAAAGCGATCGAACTTGCCCTCGACCCCATCCATTTCCTTGGCATCGTCAAGCGGTTCGCGCTTGGTGGTAATATTGGGCCAGATTGATGCAAAATCGGCATTGACTTTCAACCACTTGTCGAGCCCCGGTTCGGTGTCCGGCTTGATGGCCTCGGCCGGGCATTCCGGCTCGCAAACGCCGCAATCTATGCACTCGTCCGGGTGAATGACGAGGAAGTTTTCGCCTTCATAGAAGCAGTCGACAGGGCACACTTCCACGCAATCGGTATATTTGCAGCGTATGCAATTGTCGGTCACGACATAAGTCATGAGGCACTCCAATTTCAAGCAACGGGTAATCTTGCATCACACCGTTTCGGATCACTTTTTTCGCTCGTCTGTTAACGGCTTTGATCAGTGATGGCAAGGATAAAGCTTCCACGAAAACCGGTCCGGGAGGATTGTCATTCCGGCTCCAACCGGCACCGGGCAACAGACGGTGCGGCAAGATGGCGCACCCGGCTCATTCGCGGTCAAAATCCAGCAGGCGGTCAATAGCGCGGCGCTGCTTTTTGGTCGGCCGCCCCGCTCCCGGATCGCGCTCCGCACTTTCCGGCCCGCCTGCCTGCTGCCTTTCGACAACCGGCGTCCGGTCCTCGTAAAGCAGTCTCGCCTCTTCAAACGGCCCGCGACGGGTTCCTGCATTGAGGACCACCACCACAAGGTGACGCCGCTCAACCGAAACTTCGATCCGGTCGCCCGGCTTCACATTGTGGGCCGCCTGCTTCATCACCGTGTCGTTCAGCCTGACACGGCCGGCGGCAATCCAGTTCTGGGCAATCGACCGGGTTTTTGCAAGGCGCGCAAAGAACAGCCACTTGTCGAGGCGTTGCCGTGCTTGCGCGACATGTCCGCTATCGGGCGCAGCTTCACCCATTGCCTACTTCTTCATCTGTTCCTTCAGGATGGCGAGTTTGGCGAAAGGAGAATCGGGATCAATCGGCTTTTCCTTGCGCGGAGGCTTGGCCTCGAAACGCTGGGGCTGGTTCTTGCCGTGATCGTCCTGGCGCTTGCCGCCGCGGTTCTCGCCGCGCTCATTGCCTTTGCCCTTGCCCTTGAACTTGTCGTTGCGGCCATCCTTCTGGTCGCGCTCCCGGCGATTGTCGCGGGCTTCACGAGGCTGGGCCTTGTCGGAGGCCGGCCGTTCGGTCTTTTCGTCGGTACGGCCGCCATGCTGGCGCTCGCGGCGATGGCCATGACGCTGTTGGTCCGAACGCTGGTTGTCTGAGCGGCCGCCCGGCCGCCACAGCAGCACAAATTTCTCTTCCACCGCTTCATCTTCCGGCACCGCGTCTGTAGCCGCAGCAGCAGGATCAACCGCCGCGACGGCTTCAGCCTCCACTTTGTCATCAGCGTCAGCGGCAGTTGCCGCAACAGCTTCAGTCGCAACACTTTCTTGCTTGGCGGGTTCGTCCACCGTTTCCGGCGCGGAGGCATTTTCGCTCGCAGCCTCGGCCTCGGATCTTTCCGCGGCTCCACTTTCTGGCGTTGTTGCAACCACGGCCTCAGCCGCGGCCGCTTCGACACTTTCACCGCTTGCCGGTGTTTCGACAGCCTCAACCTTGGCAGTTTCCACGTTCTGGGCGGCAAGGTGGGCGGCGGCTTCTTCAGCCTTGACGCTGTCAGAGCGATAGCCGAGGCCCTTGAGGATTTCTTCCATGTCGTCGGGGGTCGCGCCGAGTATGGAAAGCATCGCCGTTGTCGTCACGAACCGCCTGCCGTCATAAGCGCCATCGGGCCGCGGACTGCCTGGCTTCCACTGCAGCAACGGCCGGATTATATCGGCCAGACGTTCGAGAATATCAATGCGCACGGCGCGCTTTCCGAGGAACCGGAAGCCGGCCAGCCTGTAGAAATTGCGCTCATAGCCGGGATCGGTGACCACGGATGTACGCCCTGCGGCCAGCACCGGGATCAGTTCGCCATAGCCCGGCTTGTCCAGCGCATCATTTTTCAGCGCCCAAAGCAAGGTGATAAGTTCGGCCGGAGCGGGCTTCAGCAAGGCCGGCATGAAAACGTGATAGGCGCCAAAACGGATGCCGTGCCGGCGGATGGAAGCGCGGGCTTCCTGGTCGAGCGACTTGACGTCGTCGGCGACATCGCGCCGGAAGAGCACGCCAAGGCTTTCAACCAGCTGGAATGCCAGTCCCTTGGCCAGACCTTCAAGATCTTCGGCGCGCGACAGATCGTCAAGCGGCTTTAGAATGGTGGCGATGTGATGATTGACGAAGCGCTCGATGCGGGCCTGGACATGTTCGCGGGCATTGCCGGACAACAATTCGTCGGCCAGCAAGATCACTTTTGGATGCATGATGTGTTCGCTGGCGCCGAGGCGGGCGATCGGTTCGCCCATCCAGCGCAACAATCCATCATTGGAAACTGCCAGATCGCCATTGCCGGAAGCATGGATCCGGGCGGCGCGCGCCTCGAATTCCAGCGCCAGCGCTTTTTGCGAGGCATTCAGGATGGCCTTGGCATCGGGTCCGTCGGCGCCCTGCACCAGGGTGAACCTGAAGCCCGACAATTGCCCGACATGATGGCCTTCCACAAAGACATCGCCATTTACACTTATTTCAGCTTCCAGCATCGCATTCTCTCTTAACCGCTTCATGAGCACAGATGTCCTGCGATCAACAAAGCGTTTCGTCAACCTTTCATGTAGCGCGTCGGACAAACGATCCTCTATTTCGCGCGTCTTTTCTTGCCAGTGTGTCGGATCGGCAAGCCATCCGGGCCTGTTTGACACATAAGTCCAGGTCCTGATCTGTGCGATTCTCGCCGACAGCGTATCGATTTCGCCATCGGTTCGATCTGCCCGCCGCACCTGTTCGGCCATGAAGCTCTCATTGACAGCACCATGCCTGACCAGATCGGCATAGATCGAAGCAACGAGATCGGCATGTTGTACAGGTGTAATCCGGCGGTAATCCGGAAGTGCGCAAGCCTCCCAGAGCTTTTCCACTCTTTCGGGGCTTGTGGCAAGCGCCAATATTTCCGGATCGCGCGACAGGTGCTCAAGCGCCTGCTGATCGATGACCGGCAGCGAGCGCGTCAAGCCGCTGATTGTGGGGGCGACTTCGAGGCTGGCCTTCAGCGCTGACACGGAGCGGTAGTCAAAACGTGCCGAGCGCCATTGCAGCACCCGCACCGGATCAAATTCGTGGGATTCGACCCTGCGCACCAGGTCTTCGTCGAAGGGCGCGACCTGGCCGGTGACCCCGAACGTGCCGTCCTTGAGATGGCGGCCGGCGCGGCCGCCGATCTGGCCCAACTCGCCCGGATTGAGATTGCGGTACTGATAGCCGTCGAATTTGCGGTCCTGGGCAAAGGCAACGTGATCGACATCCAGGTTGAGCCCCATGCCGATGGCGTCGGTGGCGACCAGATATTCAACATCGCCAGCCTGGTAAAGACCGACCTGGGCATTGCGGGTGCGCGGCGACAAGGCTCCCAGAACCACGGCGGCGCCACCGCGCTGGCGGCGGATCAATTCGGCGATGGCATAGACCTCGTCAGCCGAAAAGGCGACAATGGCGGTACGCTGCGGCAGACGGGTGATTTTCTTCTGGCCGGAATAAAACAGCTGCGACAGCCTGGGGCGCTCGACAATGGTGATGCCCGGCAGGATGTGCTGCAGGATCGGCTTCATCGTGGCGGCACCCAGAAGCAGGGTTTCCTCGCGTCCGCGCAAATGCAGGATCCGGTCGGTGAAGATATGGCCGCGCTCCAGATCGCCTGCCAGTTGCACCTCGTCTATGGCCACGAAGGCGGCCTGCGTCTCCTTGGGCATGGCCTCCACGGTGCAGACCGAAAAGCGCGCCGTCGGCGGGGTCACCTTTTCCTCGCCGGTGATCAGCGCCACATTGGCCAGACCGACGCGCTCGACCAGCCTTGTATAGACTTCGCGGGCAAGCAGGCGCAGCGGCAGGCCGATGACACCGGTGGAATGGGCAACCATCCTGTCGAGCGCATAATGCGTCTTGCCGGTATTTGTCGGTCCAAGCACCGCAGTCACGCCGCGGCCGCTCAAAATCATCGGTTGGAATGTCACGATTTCTTCCGGGCTCTCTTATCCTGGCGGGCATTATCGGCCCCGTCTGCTTGCTCGGCCTTCGCCAGCCGGTGTCGTCAAATATCAATGGCGAGCAATATCTCTGGCCTGCCGCGCTCGGCGCTTTGCACATATGGCGGCTACACTTTCATTTTTCCATGCCATAGCCCGGACAATGCGGCAAGAAGGCATTTTCGAATCGATGCCAAACGCCGCGAAAGGATAGGCTGACGGTTGCGATCTTCAACTTTTCCGATTCATTTTCGGGGTTCAGGAACAGTGCAGGAACGAATCGACGACAAATCAAAGACCTGTTAATGTTCGATTTTTGTTCCCTACCAGATATAGTGCTGATCCACTTTGCGCTTCGACATGATGCGTTTGCCGTCCCTGCGCCGTTAAGACGTCCAGAATGAACGAAAATTATCAGAAAACCATGTCAAACAACGCCTCAAGACATGGTTAACAATAGGTTAACAAACGGTTTTTCGACTCATCCCGTTGACACTTCGACTGCCAGCTTAGCGTTGCAAAGCGACCGAACCAAGACGGAACGAATCGGTGACGAATCACAGACAGAGACATATTCCCGTTTCGTTCACCGCTAGATATGGTAGGTTAATGCGAAATTAACCATAAGGCCGTGGGCGGTGCGCCGCGCGCATTTCCGCCCCTGTTAGGGAAGGTTGACAGAACCTTAATTCAAACCGGGCCGGTCATGAACAAGGGTTGTAAAACGGATCTGCGGTCTGGCGATCCTTGCCGGTGTCGCCACAGCCGTTTGGTCCGCGATGTCTTCAAAACAGGTGCGCCGCACGTCACAACCGCCACGTCTCGCTTCCGCCGAAAATATACGCCTTCGACAGAGAAATCGCATATGGGCGGAGGTTCGATCAAACCCGGAACGAATCAGCGACGAATCACGGACTCTTGCATTTTCCGCTTTTGTTCACCGCTATATCGTGTGGAATAACAATCTGTTAACCATATGATCAGACGTGATTTCATGGCCATGGTTGGCAGTTGAAACCGTTCCGGCGCGGCCCATATCAAAGCGGTTCAAACCGCCCGGGGCCGCTGGCGTTAACCTTTGGAGAAAAGCGGGAACGAATCACCGACGAATCAAGATGAAACCGGTTTTCCCGCTTTGTTCACTCCCATATGTGGTGGAATAACAATATGTTAACCATATAAATCACCGCCCCGTCCCCCGCCAGACGGCCTTTTCCGGCCGATGCCGTTAACCTTTGCCATTCAAGACTTCAAACAGCGTCACGGCGGCAACGGCGATGAAGAGCAGGCCGATCAACCGGCCCGTTTGAATTATGGTCAGTGGATGGCGCATGAGAAAGCGCCGCGCATTGCCGGCAAAAATGGCGATGCTTCCGTAGACGGCGGCCTGGGTGAGAACCGTCAACAGGCCCATGACCATTGCTTGCAGCCAGATATTGCCGAAGGATGGTTTGAGAAACTGGGGGTAGACCGCAATCACGAAAAGCCAGGCTTTCGGATTGAGCAGGCAGGTGATGACGCCCTGACGGAAGGCTATCCAACCCGACGCTGCCCCGGCCGGTGCGCCGGCATCAATATGGATTGTGCTTTTGAACAACGAGTAGCCGATCCAGGCCATATAGAGGCTGCCGCAAATGATCAGCGGGTTGAAATATGAGGCGGGGACCTGCACCAGAACTATGACCAATATAGCCCCGAACAACGAATGAAGCGCGCCGCCAAGCATGATGCCCGATGTCGCCGACAATCCGGAACCCAGGCCACGGGTCAGCGAATTGCCGATGACGAATAGCATATCCATGCCGGGAATCATGATGATGCCCAACAAAAGAAGGAAATAGAGCCAGAGATTTGCAGTGTAAGACATGTCAGTATCCTCAAAGGCGGTACCCGCTCGATGTGCAATAAATCGCGCATTTTCAACGCGAGGATTGACGCTTACAATTTCCCAACTGACACCATTATGTCAGTTGGGATTGCCGATAGGCGAAATGGAGCATTTTATGCGCAAGGCAACGCGGCTTTTTGAAATTATCCAGATCCTCAGGATGGCCAGTCGTCCCGTGACAGCGGCTGACATGGCCGCGCAACTCGAGGTCACGCCACGCTCGATCTATCGTGACGTGGCCGCCCTTCAGGCCATGCGGGTGCCGATAGAAGGCGGACGCGGCATCGGCTATATCCTGCGGCCGGGATTTACCCTGCCGCCGCTGATGTTTTCCATCGAGGAGACCGAAGCGCTGGTGCTGGCGCTGGCGCTTCTGGAGCGCATCGGCGACACCAGCCTGAAAAAATCTGCCGTTTCAATTTCCCGCAAACTCGCTGCCTCAATGCCGGAATTGCTGCGCAAAGTACTTGAGACCACAGCGTTGCATGCTTGGGGGTCGCCGCTGGGCGATTCCGGCGGAATGGATCTCGAGCGCCTTCGGCTGTCCATTCGCGAGGAGGAGGTAATGGCAATAGACTATGTTGACGCGGAGGGAAGACACACCTGCAGGCATATCAGGCCACTGGCGCTGATCTATTACACAGACTGGGTCAACATCGTCGCCTGGTGCGATCTTCGCCGGGATTTTCGCAATTTCAGGGCGGATCGCCTTGAAAGGCTTGAGCCCACCGGCCTGTTTTTCCGCGGCGATGGTGAAAAGCTGCGGAAAAACTGGATGGACGGATGGTCAAGCAGGCTGGCGGCAAGCGTGCCGCGATAAGAGCCCTAAACGAAGAACTGGCCGCCATTGGCCGAGAGCGTCGAACCGGTAATGAAACCGGCATCATCGGAAGCGAGAAAAACCACGCAGCGGGCAATTTCCGACGGCTCGCCGAGCCGGCCCACCGGGATCAGCGGCAGGATGCGCTCATTGAGCACCTTTTCCGGGATCGCCTTGACCATTTCCGTGCCTATATAGCCCGGGCAGATGGCGTTGACGGTAATGCCCTTGGCCGCACCCTCCTGCGCCAAAGCCTTGGTAAAGCCGAGATCGCCGGCCTTGGCGGCGGAATAGTTCACCTGGCCCATCTGGCCTTTCTGGCCATTGATCGACGAAATATTGATGACGCGGCCAAAATTGCGCTCACGCATGCCGCCCCAAATCGGGTGCGTCATGTTGAAAAGGCCGCTGAGATTGGTATTGATCACCGCATTCCACTGGTCCGGCGTCATCTTGTGGAACATGCCGTCGCGGGTGATGCCGGCATTGTTGACCAGCACGTCCACCGGCCCAAGGTCGGCTTCCACCTTGGCGATGCCCGCAGCGCAGGCCTCATAGTTGGAAACATCCCATTTGTAGACCGGAATGCCTGTTTCCGCCTTGAAGGCGTTGGCGGCGTCATCATTGCCGGCATAATTGGCGGCAACCTTGTAGCCTGCGTCGCGCAAGGCAATGGAAATGGCGGCGCCAATGCCGCGTGAACCACCGGTAACCAGTGCTACTCTGCTCATGATGTTCCTCCCAGAACTGTTCGTCTTCTTGTGTTTTTCAGACCGTCAGGCCGTTCTGCCAAAACGCGACCATGTCATGGCCGGGCCTCGTTCCGGGCTTTCATTAAAGCCCGGAATTTGTTTGTCATCTTGTCAGAGCGCCTCGACACAAAGCGCTATGCCCATGCCGCCGCCGATGCAAAGGGTCGCCAGGCCCTTCTTGGCCGAACGGCGCTTCATTTCAAACAGCAGCGTGTTGAGAATGCGCGCGCCGGATGCGCCGACCGGATGGCCGATGGCGATGGCGCCGCCATTGACGTTGACAATGGAGGGATCCCAACCGAGATCCTTGTTGACCGCGCAAGCCTGGGCCGCAAAGGCCTCATTGGCTTCCACGAGATCAAGGTCGCCGACGGACCAGCCGGCTTT
This sequence comes from Rhizobiaceae bacterium, assembly GCA_041742335.1. GTDB lineage: Bacteria > Pseudomonadota > Alphaproteobacteria > Rhizobiales > Rhizobiaceae > Rhizobium_E. The sequence continues at coordinate 49,909 of JBGSIT010000049.1, read as the reverse complement.
TTCCAATGCCTTGCGCGAAGCCGGGATCGGGCCTGTGCCCATGATCCGGGGATCAACACCGGCGGTTGCCCAGGAAACGATCCGGGCCATCGGCTGAATGCCGCGACGTGAAGCTTCCGCTTCACTCATCAGCAGGGCGACAGCTGCGCCATCATTGATGCCGGAGGCATTGGCTGCGGTGACCGTGCCTTCCTTGTCGAAAACCGGGCGCAGCTTGGCAAGGCCTTCCAGCGTTGCGCCGTGGCGGATATATTCGTCGGCATCGACAGTCACGTCGCCCTTGCGGCCCTTGACGACGAAGGGGACGATTTCATCCTTGAAGCGGCCGGCAACCTGGGCTGCCTCGGCCTTGTTTTGCGAAGCCACGGCAAAAACATCCTGCTCATTGCGGGTCAATTGCCATTGCTTGGCAACATTTTCAGCAGTCGTGCCCATGTGGTAGCCGTAGAAGGCGTCGGTCAGGCCGTCCTTGATCATGGTGTCAATCATTTTGAAATCGCCCATCTTGACGCCGCTGCGCAGATGCTGGCAATGCGGCGCCATCGACATGGATTCCATGCCGCCGGCCACGATGATATTGGCGTCGCCAGTGGCGATCTGCTGCATGCCGAGCGCAACCGCCCTGAGACCGGAGCCGCAAAGCTGGTTGATGCCGAAAGCCGTGGCTTCCATGGGAATGCCGGCTTTCATCGCCGCCTGGCGGGCGGGGTTCTGGCCTTCTCCGGCGGCAAGAATCTGGCCGAGGATGGCTTCATCAACCTCCTTGCCTTCCACGCCGGCGCGCTCCAGCACGGCCGCTATGGCCGCCGCGCCCAGCTCGTGGGCCGGCACATTGGCAAAGGCGCCGTTAAAAGAACCAACCGCAGTACGGGCCGCAGCGGCGATAACGATGGAAGAACTGCTCATGAGGTATCTCCTCTCCAATTTTTATCTGTCGAAAGTGTCAAAGCGCTGTCTTCCTGTCAATTGACACTTAGACCTACGCCTTTGGCAGCGCTTGGCTAAACTTCGCATTGCCGTTTTCACTGCATTGCACAATTCGATTGTCTTTGCAGTTGTTTTGCGCATAAACTGAAAAAAAAGATGCTGCGGCAGGCCAATTTCGCGTCCTTGCTGCAAAACCGGCAGCGTTCGCGCCGCAACGTTCGTCAGGAGGACGATAATGGCTAAAAACGACGGCGACATCATGATCAAGAAATATGCCAACCGGCGTCTCTACAACACCGGAACCAGCACCTATGTCACACTCGACGATTTGGCGCAGATGGTCAAAAAGGGCGAAGATTTCACGGTTCAGGATGCCAAGAGCGGTGACGACATCACCCATTCCGTCCTGACGCAGATCATTTTCGAGCAGGAATCCAAGACCGGCAATACATTGCTGCCGATTTCATTCCTGCGCCAGCTGATTTCCTATTATGGCGACCAGATGCAGGCAGTCATTCCCAGCTATCTGGAACATTCCATGCATGCCTTCACCGACCAGCAGGCGCAGATGCGCGAACAATTCACCAAATCACTCGGCGACGCGCCGATTGCCAAGAACCTGCTGCCGCCGATGCAACTGGTTGAAGAACAGGTGCGGCGCAATACCGAACTTTTCCAGCAGGCCATGCAGATGTTCTCGCCCTTCGGACTTGGTGACAAGCCCAAGGAGCCCAAGAAGGCCGAAGCCCGCGATATTGACGAGTTGAAAGAGCAATTGCGCTCGCTGCAGGAAAAACTGGAAAAAATGTAGGCCGGTCGACGTTCCGAGCTCTGCCCTTCACAAGCCGGAAATCCGCTTGTCGGCGCCCCGATCTGCGGCCCCCCATCACAATCCTATCGAAACATCCCGTCCGGCGGACTTGATCGACACCGTGAACCCGGCGATCACATCGATGAAAGTGATGATCATCAGGATGAAGAAGATCTGCGTGGCGGCATCCCTGACCAGCAGGAATTCGACCAGGAAAAAGATGAACAGGACCATCGATAGCAGATGATCGAGAATGGACAATGTCGAAGTCCGGGTCGCCTTGAAAATCTCGAAAAACAGCAAAATCAGTGCAATGACGATGAACAGGTCGCCCAGCGTCATGGTCCAGGTGGCGCCCGACATCATGTCTATGCTCATGACCTGACCGTCTAGCGAAGCTATGCCTCCGCTTCCGAATACGCCGAACATTGCAAGGTTGTAAAGAACAAAGGAAATAAGCAGGAACGGCAGGGCGGCAATCATGGGTATATCTCCGGAAATCAGCCTGAAACCGAGGCGATTGCACATGCTTACATCATCAGACGCACGGTGAAAACAGGTTGAATGCATGCAGCGGCTTTATGCCAACAGCAAAAAGGCCGGCAAAAAGCCAGCCTGAAAGCGTCTTTATTGCAGAAAGCAGGCTGGATCAGCCATTTTCCTTCGGCGTCAAAACCTGACGGCCGCGATACATGCCGGTCTTGAGGTCGATGTGATGCGGACGGCGCAGTTCGCCGGAATTCTTGTCTTCGACAAAAGTCGCCGACTTCAGGCCGTCAGCAGAACGACGCATGCCACGACGCGACGGGCTGGTTTTTCTTTTTGGAACTGCCATTTTCGTTACTCCAAGTCACAGGACAACATGGTCTTCAGCCAAAAGCGGCCGAAACAGACATGTGATCGATTTCGGTAATTTTGCCGGGCTTATACATGGCACAATCGTGTTTGACCAGTCCCCGTCACAAATTTTTAGCCCGCAGTGATGGCGCGGTCATACCTCATCGGCAGCGACAAACCAAGGCTCCTTGAGCGCTTCTTCCTCCCATGCCTTAAAGGCGGGGTGATCCTTGAGCGACCGCATGTAGGAAAGCGTGTCGGGATTATTGGTCAAACAGTAGATTTCCAGCCGGTTGACCACAGGCGCATACATGGCGTCGGCCGCCGAAAATGCGCCGAACAAAAAGGGGCCGCCGGAGCGGTTCAGGCAATCGCGCCAGATGGTTTCGACAAGGGCGACTTCGCCAACCACGCCGTCAGAAACTGCAATGATCTCGCGCTTGCGATGAAAATTCATCGGGCACTCATTGCGAAGCGCCGGAAAGCCCGTTGCCATCTGCGTGCAGATGGATCGCGCCCGTGCCCTGTCCTGACGGCTTTCAGGCCAGAGCGGCAGATCGGGGAAGATCTCCGCGACATATTCAATGATGGCCAGGGATTCCCAGATCTTCAGGGTCCCATCAACCAGCAGCGGAACCTTGCCATTGGGCGAGACCGCCTTGATGGCCGGATTTCCATTGTCATCGTCAAAGGGGATGAGTTCTTCGCGAAAGGGCACGCCGGCAGCCGTCATCGCCAGCCAGGGCCGAAGCGACCAGGATGAATAATTCTTGTTGCCGATGTAAAGCAGCAGGTCGCTCATGGGTGGTCTCCGGTTGGTTCGCCTGTTGAACTTGCCGGTTCAATTAGGCTGAGCGCATGGCTGTCGGCAAACCAATATTCTTGGTGTCAATCATAAAGACATTTGATGTATTCGCCCGACGCCTTGGCGCGGCGCTCTATCAGCGAGGCAAGCCGCTTCATGGATTTTGTCGGTTTGCCGGCAATCCGCGTGATCGGATTGGGCAAGGATACGGCCAGCAATGCGGCCTGCCTTCTGTCCAGTTTGGAAGCGGGCTTCTTGAAATGGTATTGCGACGCCGCCTCGATACCGTAGATACCAGGGCCCCATTCGGCAACATTGAGATAGATTTCCATCAGACGCCGCTTCGACCAGACGAGATCGGCGCCAAGCGCCAGCGGCAATTCCATGCCCTTGCGCAGGAAAGACCGGCCGTTCCACAAGAAAAGGTTCTTGGCGGTCTGCATGGGAATGGTGCTTGCGCCGCGCGTCGCCTCGCCATCCAGCGCATCAACCAGGACGCTGTTCATCTGCACCCAGTCGACGCCGGCATGGGCGCAGAACTGGCCGTCTTCCGACATCATCACCGATTGGACCAGCACCGGCGCAATGTCCTCGAACTCCACCCAGCGCCGGTCATAGCCTTGGAATGTCACCAGATCCGCGACCATCAAGGTCGAGACGGGATGAATGAAATCGGCCCGATAGATGACGATCAGCACATAGGGCAGGAGCAGGATGACAATCAGCCACTTGACGATCCGCCGGATCATCCGCGAAAGCATCGAAGGCAGCCCTGCATCGGCGCCGTCCTGCGGCACATCTGCTTGCTTTGTATCCGGAATGGCATTCAAATAACGGCTCCGCCGGAGATAAGTGTCCCTCCTATTAACGCCAGAAGGCTGCTTTTGCCAGCGTGCCGGCGGACAAATATTGCGGCTGTGACTTCGCATGGCGTTGCAAGCGACCCAATGTCGTGCCAAACAGCGGCGATGAGCATGGATAGTGACCAATTTTTCAATCGCCTGAAGAAGCATGCAACCACCGTGGAAGCGGAACTGGCAGGCATCCTGGATTCAGCGCCCTTGCCGGGGGAACGCCAGAGGCCCGCCCGCCTGCTGGCCGGCATGCGCCACGGGGTGCTGAATGGCGGCAAGAGGTTGCGCCCGGCTTTGGTGCTTGAATCGGCCATCCTGCTCGGCGGCGACGAAAATGCCGCCCTGCGGGTCGCGGCCGCCCTGGAATGCGTGCATTGCTATTCCCTCGTCCACGACGATCTGCCGGCCATGGATGACGATGATTTGCGGCGCGGCCTGCCAACGGTTCACAAGGCCTATGACGAGGCCACCGCTATACTTGCCGGCGACAGCCTGCTGACGCTGGCCTTCGACATTCTTGCCGCCCCGCAAACCGGGCTTGAGCCGGCCGTCAAGCTCGAACTGGTGCTGGCATTGGCAAGGGCTGCGGGAATCGGCGGCATGGCTGGCGGCCAGGCGCTTGATCTGCAGGCCGAAAAGCAGTCGCTCGAGGAAGCGGAAATCACCGACATGCAAGCCATGAAGACCGGCGCGCTGATCCGCTTCGCCTGCGAGGCCGGGGCTGTGGTTGCAAATGTCTCGGACCACGAACGCCAGCGGTTTTGCCGTTTTGGCGAATTGATCGGGCTGGCTTTCCAGTTGCGCGACGACCTTCTCGACCTGAAGGCCGATGCCGCCGTCATGGGCAAGGCGACCGGCAAGGATGCTGCGCGCGGCAAGGCGACGCTTGTCGGACGACATGGCCTTGACTGGGCTGAACAGCGGCTGCAAAAACTGGTCGAAGAGGCGGAGGGTCTGCTGGCGCCCTATGGTGAAAGGTCTTCCATGCTTCTGGCTCTTGCCCGCTATGTGGCATCACGGGAAAAATGACATCATGAGCAAGTTCTGGTCGCCCATCGTGGCTACTCTCAAGCCTTACCAGGCCGGCGAACAGCCGCGGATCGCCAATCTCGTCAAGCTCAACACCAATGAAAATCCCTATGGGCCCTCGCCCAAGGCGTTGGCAGCCATCAGCGCTGCGACGAATGACAGCCTCCGGCTTTATCCGGATCCATCGGCAACGGTTCTCAGGCAGGCCATCGCCGAAACCCAGCAGGTGGAGTGCGACCAAGTCTTTGTCGGAAACGGCTCCGACGAAGTGCTGGCGCATGTGTTTGCGGCCTTGCTCAAGCATGACCAACCGCTGCTTTATCCCGATATCAGCTACTCCTTCTATCCGACCTATGCAGCCCTGTTCGGGATCAGGACCGTGGCAGTTGCGCTTGATGAATCCTACAAGATCAGGATCAGTGACTATGACCGGCCGGCAGGCGCCATCATCATCGCCAATCCAAACGCGCCAACCGGCATTGCGCTTGGGTTGGCCGATATCGAGGCTCTGGCAAAGGGCCATCCCGACCAAGTGGTCGTCATCGACGAGGCCTATGTGGATTTCGGCGCACAAAGCGCTGTGCCGCTCACCCGGAAATATGACAATGTGCTGGTGGTCCACACGCTCTCAAAATCAAGATCGCTGGCGGGGTTGCGAACCGGTTATGCGATCGGCCAACGCCACCTGATCGAGGCTCTGGAGCGGGTCAAGGACAGTTTCAATTCCTATCCGCTCGACCGCCTCGCTCAGGCCGGGGCCGCCGCCGCAATGCTGGATATCGACTGGTTCGAGACGACCCGCAAAAAGGTGATGGCAAGCCGCAGTCGCGTGACTGCAGCGCTGGCCAAACGCGGTTTCGAAGTCCTGCCGTCCGCAGCCAATTTCGTCTTCGCCCGTCATCCCGGCCACCAAGGTGCGGATCTTGCGCGGCGATTGCGCGACCGCGCCATTCTGGTGCGTCATTTTGCCAAACCGCGCATCGAAGATTTCCTTCGCATCTCCATCGGCACGGACGATGAGTGCGACCACCTGATTGCCGCGCTTGACGACATGATGGCGTGAGCAGGGTTAACGCCGCCTTGCCTGCTATTCAGGCATGCGCCTTGCCGAAGCGCTTCTCGATATAATCGGAGACCAGCGCCTCAAAATCGGCGGCAATTTGCGGACCGCGCAAAGTCATCGCCTTCTTGCCGTCGATGAAGACCGGTGCTGCCGGGCTTTCACCGGTGCCGGGCAGCGATATGCCGATATCGGCATGTTTGGATTCCCCTGGTCCGTTGACGATGCAACCCATCACCGCGACATTGAGCGCCTCGACGCCGGGATATTTGTCGCGCCAGACCGGCATGTTTTTTCTCAAATCATTCTGGATCCGGCTGGCAAGTTCCTGAAAGGTCGTCGAAGTCGTCCGGCCGCATCCGGGACAGGCGGCGACGACAGGCACGAACTGGCGAAAACCCATGACCTGCAGCAGTTCCTGTGCGACCTGGACTTCCCGCGTCCGGTCGCCATTGGGTTCCGGCGTCAGGGAAACGCGGATCGTGTCGCCGATTCCGTGCTGCAGCACAAAGCCCATGGCCGCTGCCGACGCGACAATGCCCTTGGAGCCCATACCGGCCTCCGTCAAGCCAAGGTGCAATGCATGGTCGGAGCGCTCGGCCAGCATCTGGTAGACGGCGATCAGGTCCTGTACCTGGCTGACCTTGGCCGACAGGATGATGCGATTGCGGGCAAGGCCGATTTCCTCGGCCAGATCAGCCGATAGCAGCGCCGACTGGACAATCGCCTCGCGGGTGACTTCGCGCGCCGACAGCGGAAATCCCTCAAGCTGGTTCTTGTCCATCAGGCGCGTCAGCAATTCCTGGTCCAGCGAGCCCCAATTGACCCCGATGCGGACGGGCTTGTCATGGCGGATCGCCATTTCGACAATCTCCGTGAACTGTTTGTCCTTCTTGTCCTTGAAGCCGACATTGCCGGGATTGATCCGGTATTTGGCGAGCGCCTCGGCGCAGCCCGGATGATCGGCCAGCAATTTGTGACCGATATAATGAAAATCACCGATCAGCGGCACATCAAGCCCGAGACGCAGAAGCCGGTCGCGGATTTTCGGCACGGCGGCGGCACTTTCATCGCGGTCGACGGTGATGCGCACCAGTTCCGATCCCGCCTTGAACAGTTCGGCCACCTGCCTGACGGTGGCATCAATATCAGCCGTGTCGGTGTTGGTCATGGACTGGACGACAACCGGCGCACCGCCGCCGACAATCACGCCGCCGACATCGACAGCGACAGATGAACGGCGGGCCTTGGGATCATAAGCGAGACTGGCAGACATAGATGGCCTCATGCGGGCTGGTTCGACGGGGTGGAATATTGACCCTGAGGTGGCAAAGGCGAAGGTCATTGTCAAGTTTTCTGCCATGCCGGTCTGAGATTTCCATTGGGCAGCCCTGTCTTGACGGCATGGCGGACTGGTTTTTGCTTTCCCTGCCCGCCCTGATAAGGTTAAAAGCACGGGCATATAAACCAGGTAAGGACATCGCCATGACATTTCGCGCCCTCGTCGTTGAGAAATCCGAAGACGGCAAAATCAGCCAATCGATCCAGACTCTGGACGACAGCCGGTTGCCGGCGGGCGATGTGACCGTCAAGGTGGAATATTCGACGCTCAACTACAAGGACGGGCTCTGCCTGAATGGGCTTGGCGGCCTGGTGCGGACCTACCCGCATGTTCCCGGTGTTGATTTTGCCGGTATCGTCGAGACTTCGACTGATGCCCGTTTTGCGCCCGGCGACCGGGTGGTCCTGACTGGCTGGCGGGTTGGCGAGGCCTGGTGGGGCGGCTATTCGACCCGCGCTTCGGTCAAGGCGGACTGGCTGGTTAAATTGCCCGAAGGCATGTCGACAAGGATGGCCATGGCGATCGGCACGGCCGGCATCACCGCGATGTTTGCCATCATGGCCCTTGAAAAAGCGGGGCTGACGCCGGAACGCGGCGAAGTTCTGGTGACCGGCGCTACCGGCGGAGTCGGATCGGTGGCAATCGCCATACTGGCGAAGTTGGGCTACAAGGCCGTTGGCGTCACCGGTCGGCCGGAAATGGCCGATTATCTCAAGAGCCTCGGCGCTGACGGTGTGATCGCCCGCAGCGAGCTTTCAGACCCCGTTTCCAAGCCGCTCGAAAGCGGGCGTTGGGCGGCGGCCATCGATGCCGTGGGCGGCGATATGCTTGCCCGGGTGCTCAAGCAGCTTAAATCAGGCGGCGCAGCGGCCTCCATCGGGAATGCGGGCAGCGCCGATGTTCCTTCCTTCACGGTAATTCCGTTCCTGCTGCGCGGCGTCAGCCTGCTGGGCATAGACAGCGTCATGCGTCCATTCCCCGAGCGGGAGGAGGCCTGGCGACGACTGGTGAGCGAATTGCCGCAGGACAAGCTGGAAGCGATGATCAGCGAGTATGGCCTTGAAGACCTGCCCCGGCTCGGCAATGCAATTCTCAAGGGCGACGTCAAGGGCCGGATCGTCATCGACCTGTCGCGCTGAACCCGGTCACACCGGGAAATCGTCTGTTTATTCAGTCACGTCAAGCGTGGAAATTTCCTTCGCGGATGAAAGCACGATCAATGTCTCCGTGCGCAAAACGCCGACCACGGATTTGAGTTCCTGACCGAGGAACCGCTCCAGCTCGCGGGTATTCTTCAGCCGGATCTTGAGCAGATAGTTCCACGATCCGGTCACGTGATGACATTCCAGCACCGCGCCCGATGTCTGCACCTTGTCCAGAAAAGCGGCTTCAACTTCGGGGTTGTTCCATCCGACAAATACAAAGGCGAGAAGATCAAGACCCACCTTGTCCGGCGCGACTGCCGCGTGGAAGCCGGAAATGATATCATTCTTGACGAGCCGCTTGATGCGGTCATTGACTGTCGAGGGCGCCAGCTTGAGTTCCTGGCCCAGTTCGGCAAGGGAAAGCCGGTCATTTTTTTGCAAAAGCGCGAGAAGGTGACGGTCGGTTTCGTCTAAAATGCTCATTCTGTCGTACTCGACCTCTTGTTTACGGGATCCGCAATGACAATGGCGACACCTTAAACGGAATATTTCCCGGCGCGTCTATTTTTTCATTTGGGGTTCAATTATCAGCAAGCAGCGCCTTTTTCCAGTAAAAATAACAATAACAGGCTCCCAATTCCGCATTTCATCTATTATCGATGCTCGCCGGAACGGCGGGAGGCCGCAGGTTTTTGTGGGTATTGGAGCCTGCAAAGTGGCGGTTTCACCACCTCCGCCTTCGGGTATCACTTCCAATCAATCGATTTTGATTTAGGCGTGAAGTCAAACTGGGCTATAGGTTGTTCAAGATCAATTTCAAAACCGGCTTTAGTCGGATCAGACAGTCAAAAGCCCGTTAGGGCAGAACCGGATTAGCCGATGGCAACCTTGCGCCGCTTAAGAATGGCAGGACTGGCGGTTTTATGTCTCGCTGCCGCCTCGCAGGTACAGGCCGAGGACAGAATATTCACCTCCCCCAGAGGCGTTGTCGAACTCTTTACGTCACAGGGTTGCTCGTCCTGCCCGCCGGCGGACGCCGCCCTTTATCAACTGACGCTCAAGGACGACATCGTCGCCATCTCCTATCATGTCGATTACTGGAACTATCGCGGCTGGGCCGATACTTTGAGCGACAAGCGTTATTCCGACCGCCAATATGGCTATGCCCGGACATTGGGCAATGCCAATGTCTATACACCGCAGGCGGTACTGAACGGTCGCGCCGACACAGCCGCATCCGACCCTCTCGGCATCGAAAAGACACTGGTTTCAATGAAGCAGGAAGGCCGCGGCCTCGACGTGACCATATCCGCCGCCCTTTCATCCGATGAATTGAAGATCGATGTGGGCGCAGGCGCAGGCAAGGCGGATATCATCATTGCCTATTTCGCCGACAAATCCACGGTAGCCATAGATCGCGGCGAAAATACCGGACGGACGCTGGATTACTATCACGCCGTCACCGACATCGCGACAATCGGGATGTGGAGCGGAAAGCCGCAAACCATCACCCTGCCGTCAGCCATGTTGAGCAAAGCCGGCCACGACGGCTGCGCAATTCTGCTTCAGACCCATGACGCCGACGGCAATCCGGGCGCCATTCTCGGAGCGGCTATACTGGAAGACTACAAAAAAAGCTGAGCATGGCTTATACCAATACCCAATGATAATAACCATGACGCCGGAGCGAATTTGATTGCCTGCCAGGAGAAAACGGGAAATGGACCCTGAGGTCCATTGAGGATTTTCGACGACGCAGGCAGACAAAAGCGCCCGGCCCTCCGGGTGGGCCGGCTACCGTTCGCCGGGGTGCAGCTCACCTCGACCGCAGCTTTGTCTGCGCTCGAGCTGCATGCTCCTACCCGGACGCCCGTCTTCGGTCCCACGCCATGAGTCATTATCATTGGGCATTGGTAATACTTGGCATTTCACATTTTGTCAGGCAAACTGTCATCATTCCGTCGTGAGCGCGAGAAGGGATGCAATGACTGATCAAGCCGACACGAAGGATTTAAAGCCCCATCGTCATGCTGACAGATCCGGCGCCGTTGTCGATCTCGGCCAATACAAGCAATCCAAAGACGCATTGCCGATCACCTTTCACAGGCTGGAACTCAATGCGATTCTCAGGGTTTACGGGCGCATGGTCGGGGAAGGCGAATGGCGGGATTACGCTATCGACCACCTTCGCGACAAAGCAGTATTTTCCGTGTTTCGCAGGTCAGGCGACTTGGCGCTTTACCGGATCGAGAAAAATCCGAAGCTTGCCGCCAAGCAGGGCGCATTCTCCGTCGTCAATGCACAGGGCCGCATCCTGAAGCGCGGCCACGAACTCGCCCAGGTCCTGAAAATCTTCGACAAGGTTCAAAAACTGCGCGATTGAACAGCGTTCAAGACTGCGCCGGCGGCCGGGTCGGAACAGTGTCCGCGCCTTCGCCGAGTGGCAATTGCATGATGACCGTATCCAGCCATCTACCATGCTTGAAGCCTGTGGCGTTCATTGTCCCGGAATGGGCGAATCCCGCTGCCTTGTGAACCGCGATGGATGCCGGATTGGCGCCGCCGATAACCGCCACCATCTGGCGAAACCCACGCATTGTGGTCTCCTCGATCAGGCGGTCGAGCAATGCCCGCCCCACATTCCTGCCACGGGCCAGCGGGTCGACATAAACCGAATCCTCGCACAGCCACCGATAGGCAGGCCTGGTGCGGAATGCCGATGCATAAGCATAGCCGAGAATATTGCCTTCACCGTCAGCGGCCACCAGATAGGGATAGCCCTCGGCCGTGACAGCTTGGAAGCGCCGGATCATTTCGGCCAGATCGGGGGCCTCAAGCTCGTAGCTTCCAACCCCGTTGGCGACGGATTCGGCGTAAATGGCGGTGATCGCCGGAAGATCATCGGCTGTAGCCGGGCGGACATTCAATGACATGCTGGCAGATCCTGAAAAATGACATTAAAAAAGGGCGGCCCGAACAGGCCGCCCTTGTGCTGAACATTCACGATCAGTTGCGGTTGCCCATGAACCGCAGCATGAACAGGAACAGGTTGATGAAGTCGAGATACAACTTCAGCGCGCCCAGAACAACCTTACGGCCAGCTGTCTCGTCGCTGTCGGCTTCAAGATACATTTCTTTGATTGCTTGCGTATCCCAAGCCGTCAAGCCAGCAAAAACCAGAACACCTATTGCCGAGATCGCAAAGTCCAAGGCGGAAGAGCCGAGGAAAATATTGACGATCGAAGCGATGATCAAGCCGAACAGGCCCATCACAAGGAAGGAGCCGATAGCGGAAAGGTCGCGCTTGGTGGTGTAGCCGTAAAGCGACAAGGCTCCAAATGTCGCTGCGGTTACAGCAAAGGTTTGGACAATACTGGCACCGGTATAAACCAGAAGTATGCTCGACAAGGAAATTCCCATCAAACCAGCATAAACCCAAAATGCGGTCCTAGCAGCACCAACGCTGAGACTATTTAGCCGGAATGAGATGAAAAATACCAATGCCAACGGGGCTAGCATGACAACCCACCGCAAGGCGGATGCATAAATTGCAGCTCCAGCGCTGGTCAGCATGACCCCATTTTTCATCGTGACAACTGCCAACGACGGGTCCGTAGTCGTCGTGAACATGATAGTTAGGTACGCGAACAAACCGGTAATTGCCACGCCGAGAGCCATCATGTTGTAGACCTTCAGCATATGGCTGCGAAGGCCTTCATCGATGTCGGCGCGGGTCTGGGCGCCAGTCATGCCCGGACGGGGTTGGAAGTCTCTGAGTTCAGACATATTTACCTCTTTCAAAGCTCCGAAGGAGAACTTACGGTGTCGGGGGCCGGATGCCTCCCAGGCGCCGCTGCGGAGCTCAGCATGCCTGACAAGAATATGGTATGCGAAAGTGATGGAAGCAAGACCCGCCGGAGCAATTCTTGCAATCAAGGTTGACGGTTAGCCGGAATCCTCCCCAAAGCCGAAAAATTTGCGCGCCAAACGGTTATCCCGGCGCAACAGGCCTATAGTTCGCGCAGGACCGGCGCAGCTTTCTGGCCGAGCACCTGCCATGTGCCGGCCAGGCCGATTCCGACAGTGACCGCCAATGCGATGAAGATCGTCCCGAAAGCAACTTCGGGAAGCAATGCATAGGGCAGGTTCATGATCTCGCTGACGGCAAACCAGGCCGCAAGCGAGCTGGCAAGCAGCGCAAAGACAGCCGTCGCCAGACCCAGAAGCGCATATTCGAGAATGAAGGCCTTCATCAATGTCCGCCGCGTCGCCCCCAAGGTCTTCATCACCACCGCATCATGAATCCGGGCGCGGTTGCCGGCAGCCAGCGCGCCTGCCAGAACCAGAACAGAAGCGACCAGCGCAATGGCGGCGGCGGCCCGGATGGCCGTGGCGATTTGACCTACCAGCTGGTTGGCGATATCCAGCGCATCCTTGACCCTGATCGAGGTTATCGCCGGATAGGCATTGGTGACGGCATGCAGAACCTTTTTCTCCGTTTCCGCTGTCGCCTTGGGATCGGACAGGGTCGCAAGCCAGGCATGCGGCGCTCCTGCGAAGGTATTGGGCGAAAACACCATGACGAAATTGATCGACATGGATTGCCATTCGACCTTGCGGAAATTGGCAAGCCGCGCTGTGATGTTGCGGCCAAGCACGTTGACGGTGATGGTGTCGCCGATCTTCAGGCCGAGTTCGCGGCCTTCTTCGCCGGAAAACGAAACCAGAGGCTCGCCCTTGTAATCCGCCGGCCACCACTCGCCTCCGTCGACACTGGCATTTTCCGGCAATTTGTCGGCATAGGTGATGCCGCGGTCTCCCCGCAGCACCCAGCGCGCTGAAGCCGGCACGTCGCGCTTGGCAATGTCTTCGCCATTGAACGCCATGATGCGGCCGCGCAACATCGGCACCTTGGTGATCTTGCCCTCAGGATCGCTTGCCGCCACGACCTTTTCGAAGCCTTCCAGATCCTTGCCCTGGATGTCGATGAAGAAGAAATTGGCGGCGATTTCCGAAAGATTGGATGTCAGGCCCCGACGCAGATTGCCATCGATCTGGGAGAGCGCCGACAGCAAAGTCAGGCCAAGTCCCAGCGACAGGACGACTGAAGCCGTCAGCGCGCCGGGCCTGTGGATATTGCCGATGGCCAGCCGCAATGCCGGCGAATTGACCGAAGGCGCGCGGCGCGCGGCGGCCGACACGCCGACAGCCACGAGTCGCAGCACGATGAAAGCGGCAGTGACGGCGGCAAGGAAGACGGCGGCAATATAGCGATCGTCGGCCGAATAAAGCGCCAATCCGGCCAGTCCGGCCAGCGCCAAAGCTGCGACAATCACGAAAGAGGGCGAACCCAGCCGCAGCGACTGGATATCCTGGCTGCGCATCAGCGATGAAGCGGCAACCCGCCGGGCGCGGCCCAAAGGCAGGATGGCAAAGGCGAAGGCGGTCAGAAGACCGAACAATGCGGCAAGCGCGAGTGCGGCAGGATAAAGCGTGACGCCGGTCTGAAGGGGCAGGATATCGGCGAGAAAGAACTGGGCGACGATCGGAATGATCGCCCCGATGACCAGTCCGCCCAGAACGCCGAGGCCGGCAATGAGCATGATCTGGATCAGATAGATCGCAACAATCAGCCGGGCCGGCGCGCCCAGGCACTTGAAGGTGGCGATGACCGGGCGTTTTCCATCAAGAAAGGCATTGACGGCATTGGCCACGCCTACGCCGCCGGTTGCCAGCGCAGCCAGCCCGACGAGCGTCAGAAATTGCGAGAAGCGCTTGATATTGGCCGTCAGCGACGGGGCGGCATTATCGGAAGACCGGATCGACCAACCAGATTCCGGAAAGTCTTTCTCCGCTTTATCGTTGACCGCCTTGGCCGTCATCGCCGGATCGGAATACTTGATCTTGTAGGCCTGATCGACCAGGCTTCCGGTCCGGACAAGACCGGTTTTTGCCAAGGCATCGCGCGAAATCATAAGGCGCGGCGCAAAGCCGAAGCCGTCGGACAGTTGATCGGGCTCGCGGATGATCGTTCCGCGAATGGTGATCGGCAATTCGCCGATCATGATGGTGGAGCCGACAGACAGGCCGAGCCGGTCCATCAGCAAAGGCGCCGCCAGCGCGCCATAGCGCCCGGCCTCTTCGGAAAGCAAGGTTGAAAGCGGTTGGGCCGGCGCGGTTTCCAACGCGCCATAGAGCGGATAGGCGCCATCCACCGATTTCAGCTCGACAAGGGCCTGGTCGGAACCATCCTTAAGCCGGGCCATGGAACGGGTGTTGGAACTCATCGACACCGTGCCGAGACTTTCCAGGAAGGTCAATTCCTCGGGGCTCGCCTCGCGTGACTTGAGCTCGAAACGGATATCGGCGGCAAGCAGGCTCTTGCCCTGATTGGCAATCGAATCCGTCATGGCGCGTGAAACCGAATTGACCCCGGCAATGGCGGCCGTGCCCAAAAGGATGCAGGCAAGAAAGATGTAAAAGCCTTTAAGTCCGCCGCGCATTTCCCTGACGGCCAATCTTACCGCCAGCCGGGCCTCCTCGGTGACGCTCATCCGCGACGCCATCAGATAGCACCCGCATCGGCTGTTTCAGCTTCGATCCGGCCGGATCGCATGCGGATTTGCTGCTGGCAGCGCGCCGCAAGCGAGGCGTCGTGGGTTACAAGGATCAGCGTCATGGCGCGCTCGGCCTGTTTTGCAAACAGCAGGTCGGTGATCTGGCGACCAGTCTCCGCATCCAGGTTTCCCGTCGGCTCATCGGCAATCAGCACCGCCGGGTCCGGCGCCAAGGCGCGGGCAATGGCGACGCGCTGTTGCTCGCCACCCGAAAGCTGGCCGGGATAATGCGTCAGGCGCTCCCCCAGCCCGACAGCCTGCAATTCGCGCCTGGCAATGTCGAAAGCGTTGCGAACATTGGCCAGTTCCAGCGGTACTGCCACATTTTCAAGCGCCGTCATATTGGGGATGAGATGAAAGGATTGAAAAACAATGCCGATATTGCGGCCGCGGAAATCCGCCAGCGCATCTTCCGACATTGTGTGCAGCGGAGCATCGCGTATGACGATTTCACCGGCATCCAGCCGCTCAAGCCCGGCCATCACCATCAGCAATGTCGATTTTCCCGATCCCGACGGTCCGACGATGCCGACCGAGGTTCCCTTTGCGATGGTAAGGTCGATGTTTTTCAGGACATGGACGGCGGAAGCGGCATTGCCAAGGGTCAAGTCCGCATTTTTCAGCGTGATAATGGTTTCCGTCACGTCTTTAATTCCTATATTGGAGGCAGGATGCAATATATGCCGTTTTCGCAACGGCCCGTCTTTCGCGAGGGCAAGTCAGGCAACGGTCCTTGGCGCAGTGCAGCAAAAGTAAGGAACGATCCATGCAATTTAAAGCTTTGCTGACAGTTTTCTTTTCAGTCGGCCTTTTCATGTTCGCCGGAACGGCATTCGCCCGCACCGTCAATATTGTCGGTTTCGGCGATTCACTGATGGCCGGCTACGAGCTTCCCGCCAACGAGGCTTTTCCCGCACGCCTGCAAAAGGCGCTTGAGGAAAAGGGCCATGACGTGGTTATCACCAATGCAGGCGTTTCCGGCGACACCACCGCCGATGGCCTGGCGCGGCTGGACTGGTCGATCCCCGAAGGAACCGACGCCGTTATTCTGGAACTGGGGGCCAACGACGCATTGCGCGGCCTTTCGCCTGCCGAAAGCCGGGACAATCTGGTTGCCATCATCAAGCGGCTGAAGGAACGCGGCGTCGAGATTCTTTTGGTCGGCATCCTCGCGCCGCCCAATATGGGAGCGACCTATGAGGCCGCCTTCAACCCCATCTTCCCTGAACTGGCTGCAACCTTTTCGCTGCAATTTTATCCTTTCTTCCTGGACGGGGTGGCCCTTGATCCGGCACTGAAGCTCAAGGACGGCATGCATCCCAACGGCGCGGGAACGACGGTGATGGCCGAGCGGATGCTGCCGGCGGCCGAGCAATTGCTTGGCAAAATCGCAAAAAAGCAGTAAAATCCAAGCGATCCACAGCTATCGCAACCCGCAGGAATTGCTGCTGGAGCCGGTGGAGTGCGACGATTTCGGGCGCGGCAGCTTTACCACAACAGGTGAAATTGCTGTCTCAATCAGGCGGCAGGGCTTGCACTCCGATTCATTCGATGATTCGATTCACTTGTTGTTTTCGAATCGGGGAGCTCGCCATGCCGAGATTGTTCACCGCCCTCGAAATTCCGCGCAATGCCGCCATGAGCCTTTCGCTCCTGCGCGGTGGTTTGCCGGGAGCCCGTTGGATCGACGTAGAGAACTATCACATCACGCTGCGTTTCATTGGTGATGTTGATGGCCGAACAGCCGATGAGATTGTTGATCGGCTTGACCGGATAGAGCGACCGGAATTCGATATTCATCTTTCCGGCATCGGTTCCTTCGGATCAAAGAAACCCCACAGCGTTTGGGCCGGTGTTACGCCGCTGCCTGAAATGCAGGCGCTTCAAAGCGAAATAGAGCGCATCTGCCAAAGGCTGGGCCTGCCGCCGGATCCGCGCAAATTCACCCCGCATGTCAGCCTCGCCCGGTTGCGATCATCACGCCTTGATGATGTCGCCCATTATCTGGCGGGCAGGGGAAATTTCCGGACGCCGGCTTTCACCGTCAACCGCTTCGTCCTGCTTTCCTCGCGTGAATCGGTCGGGGGCGGGCCCTATATCACCGAAGAGGTGTTTCCCCTTCTGGAACGCTCGC
The DNA here is from genome assembly GCA_041742335.1 of Rhizobiaceae bacterium. GTDB lineage: Bacteria > Pseudomonadota > Alphaproteobacteria > Rhizobiales > Rhizobiaceae > Rhizobium_E. The sequence continues at coordinate 32,348 of JBGSIT010000049.1, read as the reverse complement.
CATCTTCCAGCCTGTCCAACACCTTGTCGCAGCCCTCCAAAAGCATGGTGTAGACCGCCTCGAATGCGGCCTCGTCATCATAATAGGGATCGGCGACATCTTGCGCCTGTCCCGTGGCAAAGGTCCAGAAAAGGTGAAGGTCGGCCTGGCCGTCCGGCGGCGCAATTCTGGCCAGGTCACGCAAATTGGACCGGTCCATGGCAAGGATCAGGTCGAAATCGGAAAAATCGCCCGGCAGAATTTTTCTCGCCGCCAGTCCGGAAATGTCAATGCCATGGCGTCGGGCGACATTGACCGATCGCTGATCCGGCGCTTCGCCACTGTGCCAACTGCCGGTTCCCGCCGAATCGACATCGACCCGTCCACTCAGGCCGCGTTTTTCGGCAAGATGGCCCAACACGCCCTCCGCCATCGGCGAGCGGCAGATATTTCCGAGACAGACAAAGAGTATGCGGGTTGATTTCATGCTAGTCTTCCCTGATTAGGCAAAGGAGAAGATGGCATGGCACGCGACAGGTTGGAAGCAGAAGAAATCAGCACTTTCATGAAGGCGCATCCTGACTGGCTGCTTTCCCAGGATGGCAGTTCCATTACCCGGGCGCTGAAATTCGGCTCCTTTATCGAGGCATTCGGCTTTATGAGCGAATGCGCGCTCCAGGCCGAGAAGGTCGATCACCATCCGGAATGGTCCAATGTCTATTCCCGTGTGTCGGTGACGCTGACAACCCATTCGGCCAAAGGCTTGACGCAACTTGATTTCGATCTCGCCGCCTTCATGGACCACGTGGCGGCGCGGCGTTGAAATTGCCGGTTTCCATGGCCATATGAACGTGGGTTAATGGAGAGACAGTCATGGATGACGTGAAAATTGGCGATATCCTGCTGCCGGGCGAGCAGGTTAATCAGGAAAAACAGTCCGAAAATGTCAAGGCGCGTTTCTGGCCGGTGTTCCGCCGGGCAATCCGGCAATTGCCTTTTTCGCGCGACATCGTGGCGGCCTATTATTGCGCCATGGATCCGGCCACGCCCACCCGCGTGCGCGCCATCCTGCTGGCAGCCCTGGGCTATTTCATCCTGCCTTTTGACATGGTGCCGGATTTTCTCGCCGTCGTCGGTTTCGGCGATGACGTCACCATCCTGGCCGCCGCCATCGCGATGGTTCGCGCCCATATGACCGCGCAGCATTATGACCGGGCCGACAAAGCGCTGGCGGACGAAGCCGACAGGGGCTGAAGCCGTCAGGCATGAACGATTGCCGGCCACCTGTCCGCGCCATCAAAAGGAAGCGTCGATACCGCTTTCCTCCAGCGCCCGGCGCAATTTGCCGAACGCCAGCCTGAGCCGTGATTTTACCGTTCCCAGCGGCAAGCCGGTGGTTTCTGAAATTTCGATATGGGTCAGTCCCTGGAAAAATGCCAGTCTGAGCATGTTGATCTGTTCTTCGGGCAATCCGGTCATGATTTGCGCCACCACGCGTTCGCGATCATCGTCTTCGACCAGACGATCGGGCGGCGCCAGGCTTGAGGGCTGAAAGGCTTCTTCGTTTTCATCGACGACCCGGCTTTTCTGCCGCCTTGCATTGTCGATCTTGCGGTTGCGCGCTATCCGGTACAGCCAGGTTGAAAGCGAGGCTTTGGCCGGTTCATAGAGCTCGGCCTTCCGCCAGACTGTCATCATGACTTCCTGAATCAGTTCTTCGGCTGCGCTGCTTTCCATTTTCTGGCTCATCAGCCAGGATTTCAGCCGCGGCGCGTAATAATCGAAAATGATCGTGAAAGCCTGCTGGTCGCGGCGATCGGCCACGGCGCGCATGAGATCGGCAAATGGCGGCTTGTCTTGTGCTGTCATTGGCTCCCGTTGGTGCAAAGCTGATGCATCATCCTGACCAAACCTTTGCCATGCTTCCCTGCCATGAGCAAAGCTTTTGTTGAATGTCAAACTCTTGCCTGATTCTTTGTGCCATAAGGAAATACGGTTACCGACAGCTAATACAAGGCTTGCGGAAACCATCAAAAGCGGCGGCTCCATCCAGTAATGATCCAGCTTCGCTATGAAACAACAAAATGTTGACGGTTTGGTAACCTGAATTAAGTCAAAATAAATCAAATCGTGGCTTATGACGCCGGCGCCTGACTTCCGGGTCAAGCTGGCATAAATGGCAGGAAATCATGTTCGCAAAATCTATCGCAACCGCCCTTTTGACAATTATGGTGTCGGCAGGAATTGCCGCGGCACAGTCGCCCGCCCGGATTGAACAATTCAATGCCTGGGGCGCTTATTATTATCAAGGCCAGGCCGGCAAGGTTTGCTATGTTCTGACGGTGCCCCCGAAAGACAAGATGACACCCGCCAATGTCAATCATGGCGATGTCTTTTTCCTCGTTACCCAGCGTCCGGGCCAGAATATCTCCTACGAGCCTCAGGCCATGCTGGGATATGAATTGCAGGCCGGATCAAAGGTGAATGTGAATATCGACGGCAAGAGCTTCACCCTGTTTACCAAGGGTAAATCCGCCTGGGTGGAAAATGCCGCTGAAGAACCCGCCCTTGTGGCCGCCATGAAAGCCGGTCATGACATGAAACTGTCGGCGGTTTCGAAAAAAGGCACGCAAACCGGCTATGAATTCTCGCTTTCCGGCATTTCCAAGGCATTGCAGAAAATCGAAAACTGCAAATAGTCCGAGACCCGGAAACCTTCGCTCCGCGAACGCCACTTTATGATCACTGCATAGGGCCGGAATTTTCCGGCCTTTTGCTTTGACCGGCAAAACAGGTGACGAAAGCCGAAAACGGTGCTAAAGGCCCGTTCTTTGGGCTTCCGGCTCACTCACAGGAATGTTCAGCACATGACCGATGCCATCATCACTGAGGAAGCGCCCCTCATCAAGGCGCCCGTCGCCAAGGTGTCGCGCGGCAGCGAAATGCCGACCCTGATCGGGCTTTCGCGCCAGGAAATGGCCGCCGCCTCGCTTGAAAAGGGTATTGCCGAGCGCCAGGTCAAGATGCGCGTCAGCCAGCTTTGGCATTGGCTGTATGTGCGCGGCGTGACAAGCTTTGACGATATGCTGAATGTTTCCAAAGACATGCGCGACATGCTCAAGCAGCATTTCACGATTGCCCGGCCGGAAATCGTCGAAGAGCAGATTTCCAACGACGGCACCCGCAAATGGCTGCTGCGTTTTCCCCCGCGCGGCGCAGGTCGTCCGGTGGAGGTGGAGACTGTTTATATTCCTGAAGAAGGGCGCGGGACACTGTGCATCTCCAGCCAGGTCGGCTGCACGTTGAACTGCGATTTTTGCCACACCGGCACGCAGATGCTGGTGCGAAACCTGACGGCTGAAGAAATCCTGTCGCAATTGCTGCTGGCGAGCGACCGGCTCGGTGATTTCCCCGACCGGGCCACCCCGCAAGGCGCGATCGTGCCGAACGAAGGCCGCAAGATCACCAATCTGGTGATGATGGGCATGGGCGAGCCGCTTTATAATTTCGAGGCTGTCAAGACCGCGCTGCTGATCGCTTCGGACGGCGACGGATTGTCGCTGTCCAAGCGTCGCATCACGCTTTCAACCTCCGGTGTTGTTCCCGAAATCTATCGCACCGGCGAGGAAATCGGGGTCATGCTGGCCATTTCGCTGCACGCCGTGCGCGACGATCTGCGCAACCAGCTGGTTCCAATCAACAAGAAATATCCGCTCAAGGAATTGATGGCGGCTTGCAAAGCCTATCCGGGCCTGTCCAATTCACGCCGCATCACCTTTGAATATGTGATGCTGAAAGGCGTCAACGATTCACTGGCTGACGCCCGCGATCTGGTCAAGACGCTGAAGGGCGTGCCTGCCAAGATCAACCTCATTCCCTTCAATCCCTGGCCCGGCACCAAATATGAATGCTCTGACTGGGAAACGATCGAGGCCTTCGCCGATTTCATCAATGCGGCTGGCTATGCCAGCCCGATCCGCACGCCGCGCGGCCGCGACATCCTGGCGGCCTGCGGTCAGTTGAAATCGGATTCCGAACGGATGCGCAAGACCGACCGTCTTGCGTTTGAGGCCATGATGATCGCCAATCACGGCGAAGATTGAACCACCCCGGCACCCGACCATGCAGGCAGGCGCATCCCTGCGTCTGGTGACTGGCGGATATACGGCAATTCATCCATTGTGCCAAATTTTTGATTGACAATATTCAACATGGCCGTCATTATGCCGATAAATTACTGATTAATACGTCAATAAAACGGACACCAATTCTCGTCGGTCCACGGAACCATGCCGGAACCATCGGCCCTCCTTTCGTCACCGCCGATGAATATTGATATTCCAAGGAATTTTCAGTGAAGCCTTTTTCACAGGACGGACAGGGCCACGTCGCCATAGTCGGTTGCGGATTTACCGGGACGAGCGCCCTTTTCCAGCTTGTCAGGGACTACAATGCCGACGAGATCACGATTTTTGAGGCATCCGGGCGATTTGGCCCCGGTTTTGCCTATCAGCCGGATGAATGCGGCGACTACCTGATCAACAATACCAATGACGACATGTGCCTTGCGCCGGAAAACCGCCGGGCTTTTTTCGAGTGGCTCTCTTGCCAATCGGAATATGCCGGCAAGGTTGATCCGAAAGGGCATTTGCCGCGCGCCGTCTTCGGTCTGTTCCTTGAGGACAGTTTCTCGCGGACTCTCGGTCGGGCCATGGCAAAGGGCATCAAGATCAATCTGCTGCCCTGCGAAGTGACCGATATCGAGGAATTGCCGGAGGGCGGGGTCGCAATTGCGGCAGGCGGGCGAAGAACTGTCTGCGACGCCGTCTTGCTGACCACCGGGCGTTGCCCGGATATCCAGCCCTACAAGCTGGCGTCGACCGGTTCTGGCGCGCATTATATCGGCAGCCATGTCGCCTCAAGCGAGTTGGACTCACTTGAGCTCGACGCGGAAGTCCACATTCTGGGCGCCTCGCTGAGCGCCTATGACGTGGTCAACCGGCTGTTTTCGGAAAAGACCGGATGCCGGTTCGAGCGCAATCGCTCGGGAAGCCTGAACTTCATCGCCGGGCCCAACAACCGGCGCGTGGTTCTGTGCTCGCGCAGCGGTCGCCTCAAGGCCGTCAACAGCGCGATTGCGCTGGATGGTCAACTCGGCGTCTTCACGCTTGACACATTGCGCCGCACAGCAGGCGAGACGGGGCTGGACCTGCAACAGGTTTCAGACCTCATAAGGCTTGAAGCCGACCTGCAAGGGGCAATAGTTGATTGGCAAGCGGTCACCCGTCCCTATGACCAGTGCCGGACTGCCGAGAGCTATAATGCGCAAGCCGGCGCCTTGATGGCGGCGGATATTGCCGCCGCAAAGAAGGGCGGCAAAGACAATTTCCTGCCGGCATTTTTTTCCATGGCCGTTGCGACGCTTTGGGATGCCGTTGCTGAAGGATTGTTTTCGCCGCAAGCCGAGCGGCTTTACCGCGATCACCATGAATCAGCGGCGCTCGCCTTTATCGCGCCTTGCCCGATTCCGACCGCCGAAAAACTGCTCGCTCTGCACCGGGAGGGCCGGCTTTCAATCATTGGCGGCGTTAAAGACATTCGGCTGGATGAAGACGGCCAGCACTTTGCGCTTGCCCATCAATTTGGCGTCGCCAAAGCGAAAGTCCTGGTCAACGCGACCAGCGCGGTCGATCGAAATGTCGCCAGCGACCGGCAACCCGCGCTGATCCGCAATCTTGTCGCAAACGGCTTGCTTCGTGCGCACAGGATCGGCGGCGAGGCTGCTTTTGGCGCCGATGTCGACATGACTAATTTCCGGCTGGGCGGGGCGCGCAATATCTATCTTGCCAACATGCTGCTCTGGGGCCCAGGATTTTTCACTTCCTCGGCATACACGATGGCAAATGTCGTCTCGAAAATCCTGCCCGTCCTTTTTGATACTATCCAACCGCAACAGCATCGCCGCAAACAAGCGGAGATGCCGGCGTCAACCGCCTGAAGCAGGCTTGGCGGATTTCGGCTTTTTAAGCAGCAGCAGTAGCGGCGCTGCCGCCATGGTGACAAACATCATCAATTTGAAATCATCCAGATAGGCAATCATCATCGCCTGCCGGTTTATCAACTGGTCAATATATGACAGGAAGGTCGGATCAGTGACCTGCATATCCAGTCTGTCAGCCATGCTGTTCGTTGCGGACGAAAAGCGGGTGATTTTTTCGGCAAGGGCGGCATGGTTGACCTGGGTATTTTGTGCCAGAAGCGTTATGACCACTGAAATGCCGATGCTGGAACCGATATTGCGCACCAGGCTGAACAGCGCCGTGCCGTCGGTGCGAAACCGCGGCGCCAGCGTTGCAAAGGCGATTGTCGACAGCGGCACGAAGACAAGGCCGAGGCCAAGCCCCTGTACGAAGCCGGAGATGATGAGCGGTTGGGTTCCCATGTCGATTGTAAACAGCGTCATGTCATAAAGCGACCAGGTCGTCAGTCCCAGCCCCGCAAGAATCAGCAACCGGGCATCGACAAAGCGGATCAACCGGCCCACCACCAGCATCGAAATCATCGTGCCGACACCGCGCGGCATCAGCACCAGACCGGTGGTCACGATCGGATAGCCCAGGATCCGCTGCAGGATCGGCGGCAGCAGCGCCATCGTCGCCAGAAGCACGATGCCGATGGTAAAGATGAAGATGCAGCCGGTGACGAAATTCCGGTCGGTAAAGATCTTCGGGTCGATGAAGGGATTTTCGGCCGTCATGGTATGGATGACAAAGACCCACAGGGCGGAAATGGCCAGGCCCAGCTCGAAAATGATTTCGGGCGACGAAAACCATTCCAGTTGTTCGCCGCGATCCAGCATCATCTGCATGCTGCCGACAAACAGCGACAGCATGGCAAATCCGAACAGGTCGAAGCGGCGCGTGCGCCGGGCCATTTTCGGCAGGAAGGTGGCAATGCCGAAAAAGGCGACGATGCCGACGGGAACATTGATGAAAAACACCCAGCGCCAATTCAGCGCGTCGGTCAGCCAGCCGCCCAGCGTCGGCCCGAGAATTGGCCCGACCATAATGCCAGCCCCCCACATCGCCATGGCCTGGCCATGCTTTTCACGCGGGTTGATGTCGAGAAGAACAGCCTGCGACAAGGGCACCAAGGCAGCGCCAAACACGCCCTGCAAGAGCCGGAACAGCACCATTTCAGTCAGGCTTCCCGCAGTGCCGCACAGCATGGATGCGATGGTGAAGCCGGCGACCGAGGCAAGATAGAGTTCCTTTCGGCCAAAGCGGTCGGCAAGCCAGCCGGTTACCGGCGTCATGATGGCCGAGGCGACGATATAGGAGGTCAATACCCAGCTGATCGTATCTTGCGCAGCACCAAGATCGCCCTGCATGGAGGGCAGCGCGACATTGGCGATGGTGGTGTCGAGAACCTGCATGATGGTGGCAAGCATGATGGCGACGGTGATCATGCCGCGATTGAGGGCGATCCCGTCATTGCCGCTGGCTGCCGCGTTCATGGCCGCGGACCGGCCACCGCCCGGGCATCGCCGCCGATCAGCGCCGCGACGCCTTGCAGAAAGGCCGGCATATGGCGCGTATGGCCGGTATCGATGCTCACCGAAACACTGAGGCCGGCGCGCAGCAGCGGAATATCGGAACCGGTAAAGACCAACCGTACAGGAACACGCTGGACAACCTTGACCCAGTTTCCGGTGGCGTTCTGGGCCGGAAGCAGCGAAAAGACGGCCCCGGTGCCGGCCCCGACGCTGCTGACTTGTCCATGCAGGTCCAGATCAGGATAGCTATCCAGATTCAGGGTCGCAGCTTGGCCTTCGCGAATGAATTCCAGATCGGTTTCATTGAAATTGGCTTCCACCCAGGAATGATCGGACTGGACAATGGAGAGGCTGGCTGTTCCGACCTTGACATATTCACCAACCTGCAGACCGTCCATCTGGCTGACTGTTCCACCCACCGGCGCCCTGATAACCGTATTGTCGAGATCCAGCCTGGCCTGATCGCGCTGCGCAAGTGCCGCCTGCACCACGGGATGGCTGTCGGTGGCGATGGCGGGATCGCCGCCAAGGGCCGCCTTGGCGCCGGCCATCGCCTGTTCGGCGTCGCTCACTGACTGGCTGGCCAGATTGACCTCATGCTGGCTCTTTTCCAGATCGATCTGGGTATTGAAGCCGGTACTGCGCAGCTTTTCCTGACGCGCCAGCAGCGATTGCTGATAGGCCAGCGTTTCGCGCGCTGCCTGGGTATTGACCGTGGCCGCCTGGAAGGCGACGCGCATCTGCTCAACCTGAAGGCGGGCGGCGGCAACGGCGCTTTCAGCTTTTTCCAGCGCAATCTTGTAAGCGGAATCATCAATCCGGAACAAAATGGCGCCAACGCCGACCATCTGGTCGCGATGCACCGGCACATCAACGATCCGCCCGGCGACTTCCGTGCTGACGGACACCATGTCCTGATGCACATAGGCGTTTTCCGTCGACACATAACGGCCGCCTGTTATCCAGTACCAGCTTCCCGCCAGCAGAAGGGCAAGCGGCAAGGCAAGCATCAGGACAATGCGAAAACGGCTGCGCCTGGCAGGCGCGGGCGATGCTGCCGCCATACCATCCACGACAAGCGCCTGCTTTGGCACAGCGGCAATGTCGGGTTGTTTGTTCTGTTCGTTGACCATCGCATTCATGTTATTGCCTTGAACCACTTTTAATCAGTTAGACTGCGCGGCTTCCTGTCAGACCTTGGCTGAAACCGGACCTTCTGCTTCTTCAACCTGCGGGACGACAATCGCCGCATTGGCGTGCAGGCGGGCGAGCAAGTCCATCAGGCTTTCACGCTCCTTTGCACTGAAGCCGGCCAGCATATCCGCATAGACATCATCGGCAACCGCCTGCATACGATCCAGCGCCGGCAGCGCTGCCTCCGTCATGTAGATCTGGTAGGCGCGCCGGTCGTTGGGGTCCCTTTTGCGGGTCAGCCAACCGCCGGCTTCCATGCGGTCGATGATCCTGCATACCGATATGGGTTCCATATCCAGCAGATCGGCCAGCCCCGCCTGGCTGATGCCTTCGCTCCGCGCCACCCTGGCGAGGAGTTGGAACTGCGCCCTTGTCAGGCCGGTCTCACCGGTCAGCCGGTCAAAACGCCGCCGCATCAGGCGGGCAGCGTCGCTGATCAGGAATCCGAGGCTTTGGTGTGCTCTGGTCATAAGCTTCAATATAATAAGCATGCTCATCTTTCAACAGGAATTCTCCGTCTATTTTGCCGCAGCCGGTTTTGTCCGGGCGGGATGTGCCCGCCGGTTTGACAGCAAGGCAAGCGGGCAGCCATAAGCTGGCCGCAGAAGCAACCAGGGTTCGGGATTTTCTTTTGGCTTTGAACATACTCATAATCGCCGCCATTGTTTTGACCGGCCTGCTGTTGGTGTCTCCGCAGGTGGCGGGTTCAAAAACCTGGCGCGCGGTCGTCACGCCGCTGGCCTCCATCATCGGAAGCGGATTTCTGGTGCTGGGGCCGATCCTAGATTCCGCCTATGGACAATATGCGCCGCTGGCCATGGCCGCCCTTTGCATCGGCGCCTTTCTTTTCGGTTCAGCCATTCGATACAATATTGCTACGCTTGCCAGCCATGGCAGATGGGAAGGCCGCAGCGAAAAAGCAGTCGAAACCGCATCGTCCTGGGCGCTGGCTTTCGCCTATGTCATCTCCGTTTCCTACTACCTCAACCTTTTCGGATCCTTCGGCGTCAGCCTGACGCCTTTCAACCAGCCGTTTTTCGCCAAACTGGTGACCACGGCAATCTTCGTCCTGATTCTGCTTGTGGGCTGGACCAGCGGTTTCAAGGCGCTCGAGAAAATGGAATATGCCTCGGTCGCCACCAAGCTGGTCATCATCGCCGGGCTTCTTTTCGGTCTGGCGGTCTATTTCGGTGGAAAGGCGACAAGCGACAGCCTCGTTTACAATGCGCCAGGCTATTCGGGTTGGTCGATGCTCACGCTGGGTTTCGGCTTGATTGTTACGGTGCAGGGCTTTGAAACATCGCGCTATCTTGGCGCGGCCTATGACGCGCCGACGCGCATTCGCTCGATGCGGGTGGCCCAGTATCTTTCGGCCTTCATCTATATGACCTATATCGTGCTGATCGCCTATATTTTTGAAAAGGGCGACCTCGTGCTTTCGGAAACGGCCATCATCGATATGTTATATGTCGTCACTCCGATCCTGCCGCCCTTGCTGGTCATCGCCGCCCTTGCCGCCCAGTTCAGCGCCGCCGTTGCCGATACAAGCGGATCGGGCGGATTGTTTGCGGAAGTGACGGGTAATCGCATGCGGCCGCGCCAGGCCTATGCGCTTCTGGTTGCCGCCGGCATAATCATGACCTGGACATTGAATGTATTCGAGATCATCAGCTATGCCTCACGCGCCTTTGCGCTTTACTATGCCTTGCAATCGGCCTTGGCGGCCCTTGCCGCCCGCCGCTTGGGTTCCAACCCGTTTGCCACTCCACTTTTCGTCTTGCTTGCAATCTTCGGAATTGCGATTGTTGTTTTCGGACAATCAATCGAATAGGCGCATTCATGACTGAATTGACCGGAAAACAGGCGGTGGACGCCTATTTCGCCACCCTGCAAGAGCCGTTCAAATCCTTGCTGGACAGCTTGCGATCCACCATCCGGGCCGCCGCGCCCGATGCCGAAGAAGCCGTCAGCTACGGCGTTCCGGCATTTCAGCTGGATGGGCCGCTGGTCTATTACGCCGCATTCAAGAAGCATTGTTCGCTTTTCCCGGGCAGTTCGACCCTGCTTGAAGCGCTTTCCGACAAACTGGCCGCTTTCAAGGTTTCAAAGGGCACGATCCAGTTTTCCGATCAGAACCCGCTGCCCGATACGCTGGTCACCGAGATCATCGCCATGCGCATTTCCGAAAACCGCAACCGGAAACGCGAAAAAGTCGCCGGAAAGAAGCGCTGACGACAATATTAGAGTAGCGTCACATAAGCGCCCCATTCTCCGGCATGGTCATGATCCATGATTACACGCCGTTCATTACTGTCAGCCTTTGTGCTTTTCAGCGCCGGTTATGCGATATGGCCGCAACGCTCGCCCGCCAATGCCGGGGCGCTTTTTGCCGAGGAATGGGCACGCAAACTGGTGGAGGCGGCCCAAGGCCAGATAGGCGTCACGCTGGTCTATGATCCCGCCTACAGCCGCATCAGCTATCCCGGCGGCGACGTTCCGCGCCTCAAGGGCGTTTGTACCGATGTAATTGTGCGGGCCTATCGTGACGGCCTGGGCATCGATTTGCAGCAGCAGGTTCACGAGGACATGAAGACGGCTTTTTCCGCCTATCCGAAAACCTGGGGCCTGAAATCGACGGACAGCAACATCGACCACCGGCGGGTCGGCAACCTGCAGGTCTTTCTCAAGCGAAAAAAGGCCGATCTGCCGGTCAGCACGGAACCCCGCGATTACAGGCCCGGCGACCTTGTCACCCAAATGCTGCCGGGCAACCGGCCGCATATCATGCTGGTCAGCAACCTTGCCAATCCGGATAGCGGCCGCCCGCTGGTGATCCACAATATCGGAATGGGCGCCCGCATCGAGGACGCGCTGTTCGGCTATCCGGTCACCGGCCATTACCGCTATTCAGGCTGACTGCGGCCTCAACGGGCCTGCGTCATCAGGATCTTGACCGCAAACAGTGAAAACACCCCGGCGAAAGTCACATCGATTCCGCGCAATATCTTCGGGTTGGCCTTCAGCCACAGGGACAGCTTTTCAGCCACCAGCACAATCAGCAGATTGATCGGCATGCCGATCATGATGAACCAGAAGCCGAGGAAGATCAGCCTTCCGGTGACATTGGCATCGGTGGCATGGACGAATTGCGGCAGGAAGGTCATGAAAAATATGATGACCTTGGGGTTGAGCAGATTGACCCAAAGGCCATTGGCGAAATTGGCCGCAGGCGTCTTCTTCGGCCCGGCGGCCTTGTTGACCGAAAGGCTGGAGCCGTGTCGCAACGCCTGGATGGCCAGGAACACCAGATAGAGCGCGCCGCCGGTTTTCAGCACCAGAAAGGCGGTTGGCGAGGCGATGATCAGGGCGGAAACCCCGAAGGCGACCAGAAGCGTATGGATGACGACGCCGAAAGTGGTTCCAATAACCACCATGGCGCCTCCGGCCTTGCCGTCTGAAAGCGCCCGGCTGATCGCCAGTGTCATGTCCGGCCCCGGCGTCAGCGCCAACAGCCAGGAGGCGGCGGTAAATGCCAGCAAAGTCGCCAGATCGGGAATGAAGCTCATTGACGGGTATCCTTTGTCAATGAGGCCTTGAAGGCATCGGCATAATCAGGGTGCCAGCGCGATAGCGGCGGGCGGTTTTCAATGATGTCGCCGATCGCCCAGGCCATCCGCTTTTCATCAAGGCTGCGGGGCACGTCATTGTCGGGGCAAATGATGTAGAAATCGCCGCGCGCCAGGCTTTCCAGCATGAAATCCACGGTCTGTTCGGCAGTCCACGCCGCCGCCGGCTTTTGCGTGCCGTGGCCGGAGGTCAGGGCGGTAAACACAAAGCCGGGAACCAGCAGATGGGCGGTGATCCGGCAATCGGCAATATTGCGCAATTCATGCTGCAGGGACTCGGTGAAAACCTTGACCCCGGCCTTGGCGGTATTATAGGCCGGGTCGCCCGGAGGCGTGGTGATGCCCTGCTTGGAGCCGGTATTGACGATCATCCCCGGTGCGCCGTGGGAAATCATGCCGGGGCCAAAGACCCGGGAACCGTGGATGACGCCCCACAGATTGACTGCAATGACGCGCTGCCAGTCTTGAAGCGGCCCGAACATGGCGCTGCCGGGCTGGATGCCGGCATTGTTCATCAGAAAATGGACCGGCCCGAATTTCGCGATTGCCGCCTTTTCCAACGCTTCGATCTGCGACAATTCGCTGACATCGGTGGCAATGGCGGCGATGTCCGCCGGATCAGCCGCGACACCGGCCACTGCAAGGCGGGCGGATTCCAGGCGTTCTCCTGCCATGTCCGCCAGCACGACTTTCATTCCGGCCGCAGCACATGCCTTTGCCGCCGCCAAACCGATGCCGGAGGCTGCCCCGGTGATGACGGCATGATTGCCCTTTGCAAAAATTGCAGCAACGGAGGATGAGGACATGGCAATGGCTCCCGTAAAATTTCATCGGACAATTGGCGAACGGCAGGGACGAAACCGCAGGCTGCTTCATTGTGAGGCATAAACCAGGCGTGGGTTGCTTGTCACCATCAAAGACCGGCGAAATTGCTGATTTATCACGCGCCATTCGCGCTAGTTGAAGGCCAAGACTTGCACTGACGGCCAATCTCGCTAAAAGAACGGCAAAACCACATCAATTGCCGGATGAAAGCCCCGGTTTCCTAGCAACGGATCAATAAAATGGCACTCCCCAAAGACGTCAAGAAAGTCGTGCTCGCTTACTCAGGCGGGCTTGATACCTCGATCATCCTGAAATGGCTGCAAACCGAACTCGGCGCCGAAGTCGTCACCTTCACCGCCGATCTCGGACAAGGCGAAGAGCTGGAGCCGGCGCGTCACAAAGCGGAAATGATGGGGATCAAGGAGATTTTCGTCGAAGATGTCCGCGAGGAATTCGTCCGCGATTTCGTCTTTCCGATGTTCCGCGCCAATGCGGTTTATGAAGGCGTCTACCTGCTCGGCACATCGATCGCCCGGCCGCTGATCTCAAAGCATCTGGTCGATATCGCCCGCAAGACCGGCGCCGACGCGATTGCCCATGGCGCCACCGGCAAGGGCAATGACCAGGTTCGTTTTGAACTGTCGGCCTATGCGCTCAACCCCGATATCAAGATCATCGCACCCTGGCGCGACTGGGCGTTCAAGTCGCGCACCGATCTGCTCGATTTTGCTGAAAAACACCAGATCCCGGTCGCCAAGGACAAAAAGGGCGAAGCGCCTTTCTCGGTAGATGCCAATCTGCTCCACTCCTCCTCCGATGGCAAGGTTCTGGAAGATCCATCCGTCGAAGCGCCCGAATATGTGCATATGCGCACGATTTCGCCGGAAGCCGCTCCCGACAAGGCGACAATCATCACGGTCGGCTTTTCCAAGGGCGACGCCGTCTCGATCAACGGTGTCACGATGTCGCCGGCAACGCTTCTGGCCGCCCTCAATGATTACGGCCGCGACAATGGCATCGGCCGCCTCGATCTGGTGGAAAACCGCTTCGTCGGCATGAAGTCGCGCGGCGTTTATGAAACGCCCGGCGGCACCATTCTGCTGACCGCCCATCGCGCCATTGAGACAATCACGCTGGATCGCGGTGCGGCCCATCTCAAGGACGAGTTGATGCCGCGCTATGCCGAGCTGATCTATTACGGCTTCTGGTATTCACCGGAACGCGAAATGCTGCAGGCCGCCATCGACAGGAGCCAGGTCCATGTCGAAGGCGAAGTGACCCTGAAGCTCTACAAGGGCAATGTCATGGTCATTGGCCGCAGGAGCGACAAATCGCTTTATTCAGACCAGTTGGTCACTTTCGAGGATGACCAGGGCGCTTATGACCAGAAGGATGCGGCAGGCTTCATCAAGCTCAATGCGCTGCGCCTGCGCACCCTGGCCAAGCGCGACCAGAAAGCCTGATCCAGGGCCGGCCAATCAAGGAAACCCGCAGGCGAAAAATCTCGCCCTGCGGGTTTTTTGTGAAAGTCAGAATCCGGACAATGAAAATGCGCCTGTCTGGTCCAATTAGCGGCGGGATTGCAATCGGCCCTTCGATTTTCGACGCAATCAACCCTATATACTGACAGGCCAACATGATTTGCAGGCTCGCCAGAGCCCGGACACGACGACAAAGGACCCTTTCATGACATCTGACATCTCCCTCAACCCGGCAATTTTCAGCTGGGACGGCCCCAACGGCCTGCCGCGTTTCTCCGCCATCAAGGACGGTGATTTTGCGGCAGCCTTTGACGCGGCCCTGAAAATCCACGACGCGGAAATTGACGCCATCGCCAATCATCCGGATGCGCCGAGCTTTGAAAATACCATCGTCGCGCTGGAAGTTGCCGGTGATGATCTCAGCCACGTTTCCTCACTGTTCTGGAACCGTGCCGGCGCTCATACCAATGACGAGATCCAGGCGCTGGAGCGTGACATTTCGCCCAAAATGTCGCGGCACTATTCGCGCATCGGCATGAACGAGGCCCTGTTCAAGCGGATCGACACATTGTGGGAGAAGAAGGATTCGCTTGGCCTCAGCCTCGAGCAGACCCGCGTTCTGGAACGGCACTGGAAGGGTTTTGTAAAATCCGGGGCCAAGCTTGAAAAGCCGCAGCAGGAGCGGCTTGCCGCCATCAATGAACGCCTTGCCAGCCTGGGCGCCAATTTTGGGCAGAATGTATTGGCGGACGAGAAAGACTGGGCGCTCTACCTTTCGACGGATGAAGAACGCGCCGGATTGCCGGGCTTTCTGACCGACGCCATGGCTGGTGCGGCCAGCGAGCGCGGCCATCCCGGCCAATATGCCGTCACCCTGTCACGCTCGATCATCGAGCCGTTCCTGACGTTTTCCGAACGCCGCGACCTGCGCGAACAGGCATTTCGCGCCTGGAGCGCGCGCGGTGAAAATGAAGGCCCTACCGACAACCGCGGCATCATCACCGAAACCTTGGCGCTGCGCGACGAAAAGGCCCACCTTCTGGGCTATCCGCATTATGCCGCCCTCAAGCTCGACAACACCATGGCCAAGACGGCCGAGGCGGTTAACGGGCTGCTGATGGAAGTCTGGGAAAAAGCACGTGTCCGGGCCGGCGAAGAAGAGGCGGAACTGGCAAGCCTGATTGCCGCAGAAGGCAAAAACCACGTTGTCATGCCCTGGGATTGGCGGCATTATTCCGAGAAATTGCGCACCCGGCGCTTCAATTTCTCCGAAAGCGAACTCAAGCCCTATCTGCAGCTTGAAAAGATTCTCGAGGCCTGTTTCGACGTCGCAAACCGGCTTTTCGGCCTTAAGGCGATCTACAAGCCTGAAATCGAAGGCTATCATCCGGATGTGCGGGTTTACGAAATCCGCAATGCGGACGGCGCATTGGTTGCAATGTTTCTGGGCGATTACTTTGCCCGCCCGTCCAAGCGGTCCGGCGCCTGGATGAGTTCTTTCCAGACGCAGCACAAGCTGGAGCTGAAAAATGGCAAGAAGGGTGAAATTCCGATCATCTACAATGTATGCAATTTCGCCAAGCCCGCCAAGGGCAAGCCGGCTTTGCTGTCACTCGATGACGCCAGCACGCTGTTTCACGAATTCGGGCATGGCCTGCACGGCATGCTGTCCAACGTGACCTATCCCTCGGTATCCGGCACCGGCGTGTCGCGTGATTTCGTCGAACTGCCTTCGCAACTTTATGAGCATTGGCTGACGGTACCTGAAATCCTGAAGACCTACGGGGTTCATTACGAGACCGGCCAGCCCTTGCCGCAGGCGCTGCTGGACAAGGTGCTGGCTTCCAGAACCTTCAATTCCGGTTTTTCAACCGTCGAGTTCACATCATCGGCGCTGATCGACATGGCCTTTCACACGCGTGGCAAGGTGGATGATCCCATGGCGGTGGAAGCCGAAGTGCTGGAGAAAATCCGCATGCCCAAGGCCATCGCCATGCGTCACCGCACCCCGCATTTCGCCCACGTCTTTTCCGGCGACGGCTATTCTGCCGGCTACTATTCCTACATGTGGTCGGAAGTTCTTGATGCCGACGCCTTCGAAGCATTCGGGGAAACCGGCGATCCCTTCAACCAGGAAATGGCCGAAAAGCTTATGCGGCACGTCTATTCCTCAGGCGGCTCGCTGGATCCCGAGGAAGCCTACAAGGCCTTCCGCGGCAAGCTGCCGAGCCCGGACGCCATGCTGCGCAAGAAAGGCCTTGCGGCCTGACGGCTATCTTTTTGAACTTATAAATTCCTTAGGCTTATGATCGGTCGGCAATTCGCAATCGCTTGACGATATTGCCGACCACAGGTGCGGTGACCTATTTATCATGACGGTAATTTACTATTTACCTAGGTAAACGATATCTTATGGTCAGGGAAGCGCCCCTACCTTTGGGCGGCTTTGTGAGTGTAATGTCACCAATTCGTTGCGCTTCATACATGACATCGCAACAAGTGGGCATGCTATGCGTTCTCGAAGGGTAACCGCCTAAAACTCGATGCAATTGACCTGAATTGATGTCAATCGAAGTTGCGCCGCGTTCTGTTGCCTCTGTGAATTGGCGAAGAAGTGAAATTCTAAAATCGTCTTTGTGAAGCACGAGATTCTCCAATCCTTTCCCGTAGCGAAATACGGGAATATCATATTGATCGATTGGCTGCAGATCACATTTCAAGTCGAGATGTTGCACGCTTTCGTGCCGGATTGATAATATTCCATTTCCATGCAAGGCTTGAGGCCTGATTTCATCAAGCCGATTGCCCGCATGTTCATCCACACTTTGTTTGATTTTCTTGCCTGGCTCATCTCCCTTGCAACGCTTCTGGTGCTGGGGCGAACTTGGTTTGCTGCCGAGAGGCCGGGATTGTCGCGAAATCTCGGCTATCTGGCCGCCGTGCTGTTTGGGGCCGGGATCGGCGCCTGGGTGCTTGGCACCGCCAATCTCCATGCCTCCGGCCTCAACCAGTCGGGCCGCTCGATCGAAGGCGCCCTTTTCGGCGCCATTGTTGCCGTCGAGATCTACAAGAAATGGAACGGCGTGACCGCAAGAACGGGTGCAATCTATGCATTGCCGGTGGCGCTCGGCATTGCGGTCGGCCGCATCGGCTGCCAATTGTCCGGACTTGAAGATTTCACTTTTGGCGTGCCGACCGGCGCCGCATGGGGCTGGGATTTCGGCGACGGAATAAATCGCCACCCTGTCGCGTTGTATGAAAGCGCGCTGATGACAGCCTTTGCAGTCACCTATTCCGTAGCAATTGTGAAGGGCTCCGGTTTCATCAAGGCCAACGGCTTTTATCTTCTGGCGGCCTTTTATGGCGCAGAGCGTTTCGTGCTTGAATTCTGGAAGCCGTATGAACCGGTGCTTGCCGGGCTCACGATTTTCCAGTGCCTGTCCCTTGCCCTCCTGGCCTATGGCCTCCTGATGTTTGCGAGCAACCCATGGATGAAGAAGCGCCCGACACCGCAAGCCGACTCGGCCCGCTGATTTTCTGGCTTCTTGCCACAGTGGCGCTGGCCGCGCTGCTGGCAGGCTCTTTCCTGTTTGTCTATTCCCTCGCGCAGTGGTTTGCCAACGGCCACAGTTTCCAGGGACTGAATGGAGCCTTCGACGCGATCGTCGGCCTTTTTGGATCGCTCGCCATTGTCGCCGCCTTTTTCGTGATCGGCATTTTGCTGCGTTTCGCACGATGGCAGAAGGCGCCGCAGGCGAGCCTGGCGCTTTGCATCGTGGCTGCGGGGTTCATCATTATTGCCTTCGTGATGTTTTCAGGCGTGCTCAATTCAAATTTCATTGCCGAAAACAGCATAGCGGGCATTTTGGCCCTGCTGATCCTGCTGGTGATCGCCCTGCCGCCGCTGCTGCATTGGCGGGCCTGGCGGATCATGACCGAAAATCAGTCCGAAAATGAACCGTGAATTGCTGCCTCGCCGTGGATGGCTGTTCCAGGCGGCCTTCTGGATCTTTGCCCTGCTGGCCTTTTGCCTGGCTGCCGGCGGGATATGGCTTTTGACCATGATTGTCCCGCTCTGGCTCGCTCACGGATACAGCTTCAGCTATTCCTGGGCCTCATTGGACCGCGCTGTTGCATTTCTGGCGGCCGGCGGCGTGCTGGCCGCATTTGTCATCACCGGGATATTGCTTCGCCTCTCGGCCTGGACGAACGCGCCGCGGGCAAGCCTGGTTCTCGGCTTCCTGTCCTTGGTGCTGCTTGCATCGCTTTATTGGTTGCTGGCCCCGGAAACGGACCAGGATCCGTTGGGAGATTGGACAATGTTCAATCTGTCTGCAGCCGCCGCATTTGCGCTGGTTTCGCTGCCGCCGTTTTATCATTGGTTCGGCGTCCGCAGAAAAATTCAATAATAATCGCGTCTTTTTTATCAGTTTTCGGAAGAATCAATCATGGATGAAACAAGCACCAATTCGAAAAGGCACCTGGCTTCGGCCGGCCTGATCATCGCCGGTATCATCGTTCTTCTGCCTGGCGCCTGCGGATCCATTTTTTTGGGAGAATATTTATATTATTGGATATCAAATGCTTTCGACCTGCAGCTATCACATTATTCTTTTTCAAGGGATGTGATCCGTATTTCCCTGGCATCGCTGTTTGGCTCCATCATCCTTTTGGGCCTCATGATGCGCCATAGCCGGTGGCAAAAGGCGCCTGCCGTCAGCCTCGGCCTTTCCATTTTGGCCGGTATTCTGGTGCTCATCGGCTTTGCCACCATGTCACAATTTATCATCCTGTCGACCTTTGAGGCCGATCACGGCAGCGCCCTGACGAAGTTGGCCCTGACCTTCGCGGGCATCTTGCTGGTGGTTGGGATTCCACCCTTGCTGCATTGGCGCAAGATGAAAATGCGACGGCCTTGACGTTGATGCATTAGAAGATGATAATTTATTTTCCAACCGGTTTGAAATCTTGAGGTTGCCATGCCTGAATTTGAAATGAAGCATGACTTTCTGCCAGCCATTTTCCTGCTTGCCGCAGGCGCGGCTTTGCTTGTTCCGGGATTGTGCGGCACGACAAGGCCGATGCATTTTGTCCTGCCTGAAATCCTGCTCGCAGGCGCCGTGCTCTCCGCCATTGCCTTCAAAATGAGATGCCGGCTCCGGTTGACGCAGGGACAGGCATCGGGGGACAGTCAATAGCGGCTTGGTGCAGCCCGGAGCCGCACGCTTGCAGTTGTTTTGACAATTGTTATTCTCTCCGGAAAGAGCAGATTGACGGAGGGATATTCGTGGACGAAGAAGTTGCGAAAGACCGCAGCACGGGCGCAAAGGTCCTGCTGATCAGCCTCGGGATCCTGTTTCTATTACCCGGCGCCTGCGGCGGGCTTTTCTTCGGCGCCATGCTCGCCGACTGGCTGGGCAACGCATTCACATTCCGCAGCGGCGGTCTCAATCTCGGACCCGGAATAACCGGCATGAGCGCGGTTTCCTTGATGGCGTCGATATTCCTGCTCGGCGTTTTGTTCAGGCGGTCGAAATGGTCGCATGGTCCGGCCGTCAGCCTTTGGCTGGCAATTCTGGCCGTTCTCGTGGTGTTTGCAGCCTATGTCATGCTGGCGCCAACCATCTTGGAAGAGGATACCGAGAGCAGGTTCTACCTGCTTGCAGCTTCATTGGCCGGACTCGGCCTTGTTGCCTTGCCTGCTTATCTTTATTGGCGAGGAAACCGCAAATCGTGAATGAGACCAAGCCTCCGCATGGCACTTTCGCCAAAGTCATCCTGATCCTCCTCGGCATCATCTTTCTGTTGCCGGGCGCCTGCGGTTCTGTCTTTTACGGCATAACGCTCTATTTCTGGCTCGAGAGCGCCGTCCGTCCGCTCAGCGGTGGCGCCAGTTACGATTCCATGATTATCACGATATCAGCCTTCTCGCTGTTGCTGTCGATTCTGTTGCTCGGCATCCTGATGCGATTTTCACGCTGGAGGGCCGCCCCTGTCATAAGCCTTTGGCTCTCCATTTTGGCCGTCTTTGTGGTTATCACCAGCCATGTGATGATTTACCCGATGTTTGAGTCCCAATTTTCACTCAGCACGTCCTATTTGTTCGCGGCCGCCTTTCTGGCGTTGCTTGTTTGTGCCGTGCCACCCTATCTCCACTGGCGGTCGAACCGCTGACGGCCTTGAAATTGCGCCGCCATAGTTCATGATAAAAATCAAATAAGACCCAAAGGAATTTTCAGATGAACCACCACGCCCACGGCCCGCGCAAGACAAAGCCCTATATATTTTATGGTGAAACCCGTTCGCTTTGCGCCCATTGCCTGAAGCTGATACCGGCCAAGATCCTGATTGAAGGCAATGATGTCTTTTATGAAAAGCGTTGCCATGAACACGGCGTCCAGAAGGTGCTGGTTTCAACCGATGCCGCTTATTACAAGGCCGAGCTGTCATTTCTGAAACCGGGCGACCGGCCGCTGGCCGTCCAGACCCGGACCGACCATGGCTGCCCCTATGATTGCGGTCTTTGTCCCGATCACGAACAACATTCCTGCCTGGCCATCATCGAGGTCAACGAGGCCTGCAACCTGACTTGCCCGGTATGCTTTGCCGGGTCGTCGCAGGCGCTGACCGGCCAGCTTGACCTCGACACGATTGGCTGCATGATGGATGCGCTGGTCAAAAGCGAGGGCGAACCGGACCTGTTGCAGCTTTCAGGCGGCGAACCGACGATCCACCCGCAAATTCTCGATATCATCGACATGGCCAAGGCCCGCCCGATCCGGCATTTGATGATCAATACCAATGGCCTGCGCATTGCCGCAGACACGGATTTCGTCGATGAACTGGCCGCCCGCAAGCAGGGGCTGGAAATCTACCTGCAATTTGACAGCCTGCAGCCGGAGGCCATCCGCAACCTGCGCGGCGCTGATCTGTCCAAGGTGCGCCGCAAGGCGCTGGAGGCATTGGAGGCGCGCGGCATTTCCACGACCCTGGTCGCCACCGTCAAGAAAGGCGTCAATGACGGCGAGATGGCGGCGATCATCGATCATGCGCTGGGCTTTTCCTGCGTGCGCGGCGTGACATTCCAGCCGGTGCAGGATGTCGGTCGCAATGACGGATATGACCCCAAGACCAATCGGGTGCTGCTGTCCGACATCCGGCGACGGATCGTCGAGGATTCAGGGATTTTTGGCGAGGCCGACATGATCCCCTTGCCCTGCAACCCCACAGCCATCTCGATCGGATATGGCCTGAGGAACGGTCGCAGCGTCATTCCGGTGACGGCGATGATTCCCAAGGATGAACTGGTGGAGGCCGTTCCCAATGCCGTAACCTTTGAGCGCTATCCTGAACTCAAGCAGCGGATCTTTGATCTGTTTTCACTGTCGACCATCGAGCCCAATGTCGCCGGGCGCCTGGGTGACCTGCTGTGCTGCCTGCCCCAGGTTCCGGTGCCGGAAGGCTTGAGCTACGAAAATATTTTCCGGGTGGTGATTTCCTCTTTCATGGACCGGCACAATTTCAATGTCGGCGATGTGAAGCGATCCTGCGTTCATTTCGTCACTCCCAATGGCCAGATCATCCCCTTTGAGACCTATAACCTGTTTTACCGCGACGGTACGATCGATCGATTCAGGCCTTCCGCCGCATGACAGAAGGGTTAAGGAATTAAGGTCTTTTCGAGTTTGTCGAGCCTACCCCTTTCGCAAGCGCAAAAAAACAGCTATGAGGCCGCCAAAGTAACACGGCGCTGCTTATGCATTGGCCGCCCAAGCCTCAGAGATTGATAAAATGAAAATTCGCAATATCGCGATCATCGCCCACGTTGACCATGGGAAGACGACACTCGTCGACGAGCTTCTCAAGCAGTCCGGCTCCTTCCGCGACAATCAGCGCGTTGTCGAACGCATGATGGATTCCAACGAGCTCGAAAAAGAGCGCGGCATCACCATTTTGGCCAAGGCAACATCGATTGTCTGGAAAAACACCCGCATCAACATCGTCGACACACCCGGCCACGCCGATTTCGGCGGCGAAGTCGAGCGAATCCTGTCCATGGTCGACGGCGCCATCGTGCTGGTCGATGCTTCCGAAGGGCCGATGCCGCAGACAAAGTTCGTTGTCGGCAAGGCGCTGAAGGTCGGTCTTCGCCCTATCGTGGCGATCAACAAGATCGACCGTCCCGATGGCCGCCATGAAGAAGTCATCAACGAAGTCTTCGACCTCTTTGCCAATCTCGACGCCACCGACGAGCAGCTCGATTTCCCGATCCTCTACGGTTCGGGCCGCGACGGCTGGATGAATGTCAAGCCGGAAGGCCCGAAGGAAGATGGTCTTGCGCCCTTGCTCGACCTGGTGCTGGAGCACGTTCCTGAACCCAGCGTCGGCGATGAAGACGGCGCTTTCCGGATGATCGGCACCATCCTTGAAGCCAACCCCTTTCTGGGCCGCATCATTACCGGCCGCATCCATTCAGGCTCGATCAAGCCGAACCAGGCCGTCAAGGTGCTTGGGCAGGATGGCAAGCTGATTGAAAACGGCCGCATCTCCAAGATCCTGGCTTTCCGCGGCATCGAACGCACCGCCATCGACGAAGCCCATGCCGGCGACATCGTCGCCATTGCCGGCCTTTCCAAGGGCACCGTCGCCGACACCTTCTGCGATTCATCCGTCACCCAGGCGCTGGTCGCCCAGCCGATCGATCCGCCGACCGTCACCATGTCCTTCATCGTCAATGACAGCCCGCTGGCCGGCACCGAAGGCGACAAGGTCACCAGCCGGGTGATCCGTGATCGCCTCTACAAGGAAGCCGAAGGCAATGTCGCACTGAAGATCGAAGAGGCAGAAGGCAAGGATTCCTTCTACGTCTCCGGTCGCGGCGAATTGCAGCTGGCCGTGCTGATTGAAACCATGCGCCGCGAAGGCTTCGAACTGGCCGTTTCGCGTCCCCGCGTCGTCATGCACAAGGATGAAAGCGGAACCCTGCTGGAGCCTGTCGAAGAAGTCGTCATCGACGTCGACGAAGAGCATTCCGGCATCGTCGTCCAGAAGATGAGCGAGCGCAAGGCCGAGATGGTCGAGCTTCGTCCTTCCGGCGGCAACCGCTTGCGCCTGCGTTTCTTTGCACCGACACGCGGCCTGATCGGCTACCAGTCGGAACTGCTGACCGATACGCGCGGCACGGCGATCATGAACCGCCTGTTCCACGATTATCAGCCCTTCAAGGGCAATATCGGCGGCCGCACCAATGGCGTGCTGCTGGCCAATGGTTCCGGTGAAGCCGTCGCCTATGCGATGTTCAACCTCGAAGACCGCGGCCCGATGATCATCGAGCCGGGCGAAAAGGTCTATGCCGGCATGATTATCGGCATCCATTCCCGCGACAATGATTTGGAAGTCAATGTGCTCAAGGGCAAGCAGCTGACCAATATCCGCGCCGCCGGCAAGGACGAAGCCGTCAAGCTTACCCCGCCGATCCGCATGACGCTGGATCGGGCGCTATCCTGGATCCAGGATGACGAGTTGATGGAGGTTACACCCAAATCCATCCGCCTGCGGAAGATGTATCTCGACCCGCATGAGCGCAAGCGGTTTGACAAGTCCCGTACTGCCGGGGCTGCCTGACAGCAGCGCATCGATTTCAAGGCCCGGCTCAGTCCGGGCCTTTTTATTTCAACCGGATAGAATGATCTCACCGGATTTTAGGGCTTGCCGCAAAGGTTAAAAAAGCGTTAACTTTCATCTGTCGTCCACATGTTTAGTCTGTGGGGAACGGGCCCGGCCGGCGTTTTGGCCATGGCGATTTTCCCGCTGTCGGACCAGAGTAGCGTAATGAAGACCTTGTCAATTGAAGTCAGACGCGCCGAAGCGCACGATGCCGGCGCGCTTACCGAGGTTCACAGAACCGCGTGGCTGCACGCTTATGCAGGCCTTATTCCCCACAAGCCGCTCAACCAGATGGTCGAACGCCGCCGCGAAAGCTGGTGGAAAAAGGCGACGCATGGGCCGTCGACATTGCTGGTGGTGGATGTGGCCGGCGAAATTGCCGGCTATGCCTCAATTGGCCACAATCGGGCCCGGACGCTGCCGCAGGAAGGCGAAATTTACGAAATCTACCTGTTGCCGCAATATCAGGGCATCGGGTTGGGCAGCCTGCTGTTTCGCGAATCCCGGACCTATCTCGGTCAATTGGGCATGCGCGGCCTCGTCGCCTGGTGCCTTGAAGACAGCGAGCAGGCCGACCAGTTCTTCCGCGCCACCGGCGGCCTCGATTATGCCGAAGGCATGGAAGATTTCGATGGCCGCGCTTTGAAAAAGATCGGCTTTGTCTGGTCGCACTGACTGCCGGCTATTGATCCAAAGCCGGGTAATAATTCGCAGGCGTTCCGGCTTTTTCACCCTTCACTCCGATGAATTCCGGCGTCTTGGCACCGCATTGAAAGCCAGCAGCCATGTCGTCGGCAAATTTTCGGGCCAATTCATTGGCATCCGGATTGGACAAGGCGTCAACATAGCCTGCCACGCAGCCCCGCCTGTCGTCAGGGCGGCCGACACGGGAAATCACAAGGACCTGGCCTTCATGGGCCTTGTCGGGCATGCCCGTCGCTTCATCCGGATTTTCGATAAAGTACCGCAAGATCGCCGCAAACGGCTTGCCGCCATCATCCAGGCGCCATTCGACCTTGGCGCCGATATGGTTGAAGCGACCGAATGAATCAAAGGCCTCGTCAATGATTTTCTGGTCGAGATATCCGAAATAGGTCGATTGCCTGAGATCGCCCTCCTTGAATATGACGGTGTAATCCAGGTACCCCTTGCATTCCATCATCACGAAATCGCCGGTATCGTCATCGGAAGGCTCGCTGATGGTTTTGCATTTATCAAGATCAATATCCGTATAGGTGCTGGTGGCAGCAAGCGCCGAAGCGCCAAAGCAAGAAGCCAATGCCAGGTTGACGGCGACTAAAACGGACATCTTTTTCATTGCTGTTACCTGTTTGCGAAGACATTGAACTTTACATATCACGTTTGGGGCGATCCAAATATTTGAAAAACCCGGCCTTTGCTCCCTATTTTGTCGATCCTTTGCAAATTGAGGCTTCAGGCATTATTTTCCAAAACCGCCAATTCAATATAAAGTCGTGTTGCACTGCGGTTTAAATCCCTTTATCGGGTTTCCAACACCTATGCATGTCGCCTTCACATGGATTCATTTGAGCGACAACCTGAATGCATTGTTCCAATGTGTTGCAGCGACCTGCCGGCATTCGGTTGAATGGGCGGCGCT
Organism: Rhizobiaceae bacterium; assembly: GCA_041742335.1. Classification (GTDB taxonomy): domain Bacteria; phylum Pseudomonadota; class Alphaproteobacteria; order Rhizobiales; family Rhizobiaceae; genus Rhizobium_E. The sequence goes on along the minus strand of JBGSIT010000049.1, from coordinate 6,401 downwards.
GCAGGGCGACAACAAACGGGGCGCGGACTGTGGGGATAATCTCCGACAGGGCGGCCGATATTGGAGAAACTCATGCGGATTGACGCAATTCAAATTGGCACGAACCCGCCGGAAGACATCAACGTCATCGTTGAGGTCCCGGTCGGCGGACACCCGATCAAGTATGAAATGGACAAGGAGGCCGGCACGCTGGTGGTGGACCGCTTTCTCTACACACCCATGACCTATCCCGGCAATTACGGCTTCGTGCCGCATACGCTGTCAGACGACGGTGACCCGATTGACGTGCTGATTGCCAATACCAGGCCGCTGATTCCGGGCTGCGTCATCAATGTGCGGCCGATCGGCGTGATGATGATGGAAGACAATTCCGGCAAAGACGAAAAAATCATCGCCGTGCCTTCGACCCATCTCACCCGGCGCTATGAAAAAGTGAGCGAATATACGGATTTGCCGGAAATCAGCGTCCAGCAGATCGAGCATTTTTTCCAGCACTACAAGGATCTGGAACCCGGCAAATGGGTCAAGGTCTTCGGCTGGCAGAATGCCGAAATGGCCCGCAGACTTATCGTTGAGGCCATTCAGCGGGCCAAGAACGCCAAATAGGCCTCTACAGCAGCGCCTTCAGCCTGATTTCCAAATCCTCCGGATCACCATCGATCCGGAGGATTTTTTTACGCGATGTTGCGCCTGAAACAAAGTGAACCGATGATTTTGGAACCTTCAGCGCCTTGGCGATCAATGCAGCGAGCGCCTTGTTGGCCTTGCCGTTTTCCGGCACGGCGCTGACCCGCACTTTCAGATGCGTCTCGCCATCTGCCCCGGCCTCAGCGCCCTCAATCCTGTCGCTGCCGCCGTTCGGCGTCAGCCGCACGGCGAGACGGAGATGATCCGCCATGGTGCGGTAGCACAAACTCACATGGCCAACGGATAGAGATAATAGACGATCAATCGCTGAATCAGGTAAATCAGAACGAATACAACGATCGGGGAAATGTCTATGCCGCCCAGATCCGGCATGCGGCGGCGGATCGGGCCAAGCACCGGCTCGGTGATCTTGTAGAGAAATGTGCCGATCGAGGCGACGAACTGATTGCGGGTATTGACGACGTTGAAGGCATAAAGCCAGGAAAAAATGGCGGCGGCGATCAGGATCCAGATGTACATGTTCAAGACAAACATCAAGGTATCAAGCACGGGAATCATGGTGTTCTCCAGTTTGGCGTTGACAGACATGTAATCATTGGTGATTTATCGGGCAAGCCCGGAGCGCGCTGCTTGAAGACTTCATTTTCATGCGCCATCCCGCATCTTGCACCGATTCATCCGGATTTTCAGGCCAGACAATGAGCGAAATTGCCGCGGACCACAGATTTGCAGCTTTCCGGCACCGTTCGTATTCGCTGTTTTTCGCCGCGCGTTTCCTGGCGGCCTTTGGCACGCAAATCATATCGGTGGCTGTCGGCTGGCAGATGTATGACCAGACCCATTCCGCCTTTTACCTCGGCCTGATCGGACTGTTCCAGTTCCTGCCTTCGCTGGCCTTGATCCTTGTGACCGGCACGGTCGTCGACCGGTTCAACCGCCGTGCCATCGTATCGGTCTGCCTGGCCGTCAGCGCCCTCTGCGCCGCAGCCCTTCTTGGTCTGACAATTACCGGCACATTCTCGCCCTGGCCGGTCTTTGCCATTCTGCTGGTCTTCGGCACCGAACGGGCCTTCATGTCGCCAGCCGTGCAATCACTGGCGCCAAACCTGGTGCCAGTCCGCGACCTTGCCAATTCCATCGCCTGGAACTCATCCTCCTGGCAGACCGCAGCCATCGTCGGTCCGGTTGCCGGCGGTTTGCTTTATGGCATTAGCCCCGTCGTGGCTTATTCGGTGGCGTTGGCGTTGATGTTGATCGGCGCCTTCCTGGTCTTCTTCATTGAAAAGCCGGCGAAGCGCACCGACGTTGAAAAGGTCAGCCGGAAATCCATCCTTGCCGGCTTTCATTTCATACAGTCTGAAAAAGTCGTCCTCGGCGCCATTTCACTGGACATGTTTGCGGTTCTGCTCGGCGGTGCTGTCGCCCTCATGCCGGTCTTTGCGCGCGATATCCTGACGCTTGGCCCTTGGGGCCTCGGCCTGTTGCGCTCGGCGCCGGGCATAGGCGCCATCGCCATGGCCGTATGGCTTGCGACATTCCCGATCAAGCATCACGCCGGCGTGGCGATGTTTATCGGCGTCGCGATCTTTGGAGCATCGACTGTGGTGTTCGGCCTGTCAGGCAATGTCTGGATTTCCGTCGTCGCCTTGATGGTGATGGGAGCTTCCGACATGATTTCCGTCTATGTCCGCGAAAACCTGATTGCGCTGTGGACACCGGATTCCGTGCGCGGCCGCGTCAATGCCGTCAACATGGTTTTTGTCGGCGCCTCCAATGAACTTGGTGAATTCCGGGCAGGTTCGATGGCATCGGTCGTCGGCGCCATTCCGGCCGTGGTAATTGGCGGGGCCGGCACGCTGATGGTCGCTGCCATGTGGGCGGGGCTGTTTCCATCCCTGCGTAAAATCGACACCATGGATGCGCCTGAATAGACGCGGGCCAGCTGTTCACGTCTCGAAAAAGATCCTGTCGACGAATTCCGTCATGAAGGTCCGCAGTGCTGCGTCATGCTGCAGCCGGCCATCCAGATGCTCGCTACCCTGCTGGGCATTGGGCAGGTCAAACCGGTGGGCGCCGTGCACGACCCATCGATGCATCATGACCCGTGTCAATTCGCAGTGAAATTGCAAAGCCCAGGCATTGTCCGCGTAGCGAAAAGCCTGGTTTTCGTAGACATCGCCGCGCGCCAGCAGGCTTGCGCCCTGTGGCAGATCAAAACCCTCGCGGTGGAAGTGATAGACCATGTCCGGCCAGTCCAGCAAAGCGCGCCCCGCATCGGTCGCCTCAATCCGATACCAGCCGATTTCCGCAAGACCCTCCGGATGGCCATGGACCTGCCCGCCCAATGTTTTGACCAGCATCTGTGCGCCAAGGCAAATGCCGAGATAGGGTCTGTTTTCCGCCAAGGGAACCTTGATCCAGTCAATTTCCCGCAGCACATGTTCCTCGCCGTCATTGGCGCTCATCGGCCCGCCGAAGATAATTGCACCGGCATGTCCGTCCATCGTCTCGGGCAGGGGATCGCCAAGAACCGGCCGCCGGATATCAAGCGGAAAGCCGCGCGACAAGAGATGCTGGCCAACCCGTCCGGCGCTTGATCGAACCTGATGCAGAACAACCAGAATGGGCCGCTTTTCCGATTGAAGCCGGGACTCGGGCAATATCAGCGGCATTGTCAGGAGCCGACCCCTGACGGGGTCTGCGGCGGATGGGCGATCCGCTGCGTCAGGTCGCGTCCGGAAACACCGATTATTTCCGCTATGCGCCAGACAAGGTGATCTTCAAGCTCGTTGTGGATACCATCCGAACCCACCAAACCCCATAAAATCCGGACAAATTCAAGCTTGGCCCGGTCATTCAAATGCCGCTTCAGGTGGTTGGCAAAACGATAATGATCGATGGCGTCATCTTCTTCATGCTTTGCTATTTTCAGCAGTTGTTCATAAGCCTTGTGGTCAAGCCCGTAATGTTCGCGGATCGCCGCCTCAAGGGCTACTTCCTCTGAAGCATTGACCATTCCATCGGCCCGGATCACGTGCAGCGCCAGTGCCACGACGGCAATGCTGGCTTCGTCTGGCGGCGTCTCCGGATTGGTTACCCGTCCGCCGAGGTCTCGCAACAAAGCCCTTAATCGATCCAGCATGTTTTCCCGATCACACTCCTGTCGGCCTCAACCCCGGCGAGGCTTTTCCGTCAAGCACGACAATTATGAAACAACACCCATGACTGCAGTCAGGGGCGCTTTGTCAAAACAGTTTAAATCCTGCTTCACTCGGCGCAACTTCTTTTTTCACCCCTGGATCATCAGGTGGACGGCCAAAAAACGGCTCCGCCCCCGGCGCAGGCTTTTCCTTGCGCGGGGCGGCTTCGTCGGGCGTAACCGATGCCGGCGCGCCGCTATTGGCAGGCTTGGGTTCGAGAACGATGGTGCGCTCTTCGGATTTCGGCTTGCCCAAGGCGGGCAGCCCGGCAAATGCCTGTTCGGCATTGGCGCCGGCGTCATTGTCAATCATGCCGGCAGCGGGCCCGTAGGGCACCTTCCATTCAAAGGCATCCAGCCTGCCGGTCACCGGTGATACCGGCAACCAGTGGGCCGATATCTGGCCATCGGCGATCCATGCCGGATCGCGCGGCGCCCTGAGCGCCTGGGAAAGCCAGTGACGCGCCCGGCCCTGATCGCCGGTTTCGGCTTCCTCAAGATCGGCCATCAGCAAATAGATGCTCTCGCGCTCTTCAATACGTGCTGCAGCTTCCGCTTTTTCGCGCGCCAGACCGAATTCACGCGCATCAATTGCTGCAGCAGCCATCGAATACAGCGCCTCGTAGGACTCCGGCTGCAGGCTTTCGAGCTTTCGCGCCCGCTTCAACCGCTCTGCGCTGGCATCGCCTCCCGGACCGCGAACATAGGCAGCGGCAATTTCGGGATGGGCATCGAGCTTGAAGGAATGCTCCAGCGTTGACAGCGCCTTGCGCGGATTGTCTTCACGAAACAACGCCTTTGCGCCGATAGTGGCGGCCGGCACAAGGTCAGCCGCCAGACGCAGCGCATGCAATGCGTCTTCGCGCGCCCCCTTTGGATCATTTTCAAGCTTCGACATGGCCCGACCGGTCAACAGCACCGCCTTCTTGCGATCAGCGAGTTTGCGATCCATGCCGACCAGGGCCCTTTGTGACTCCAGCAACCGGATGGCGTCATCGAATTGGCCGGACTGGGTCCGGTATTCCAGCGTCGCTTCGGCAGCCCAAGGCAAGTGCGGCGCTTTTTCCACGGCCCGTTCGGCATAGTGGCGCGCCGCTTCATGGGCGCCGTGGCTCAGCGCTTCCAGATAAAGCCCGTGCAGGCCCAATTCCCTTGTTTCTGGGTCTTCAGCCATTTGTTCAAACTTGATCCGCGCCTCGTCATGCCGACCCTCGATCAGTGCCGCCTGTGCTTCGAGAATATGGATCAGCGGTTCCTGATCGGAATTGAGCAGGCTTTTCGTGCGACCCAGCATCTTGCGCGCCATGGCGGCGTCACCGGCGCCGGCGGCTATCAACCCGGTGGAAAGCGCCTGATAGCCGCGATCGCGGTTTCGGGCACGGAAATAGCGGCGGACACTGTGCGGCGAAGTCCAGATCGAACGCACAAGCCACCAGGCGAGCATGATGGTAAAGATCAGGCCGGCCAGCAGCGTGGCTGCCACCATCATGCTCATTTCAATGCGCTGACCCTGCCAGATGATGAACAATTCACCGGGACGGTCGGCAAGCCATGAAAATCCGAAACCAATCGCCAGAAGAAAGACAAGAAAAACCAGGATACGCAGCATGTTCAAAACTCCCTCAACCCTGTTTGCCGGCGCCGGATACAGCCCGGTTCAGTGTTGATCCCACCAGGTCTTCGACACGGATACGCGCATCGAGTTTGGTCTTGAAGGCTTCTGAAGCCTTGCGGGCGGCCTCTGGAAGGTTTTCCCATTCAAGCGCGGCCCCTTTCAAATCGCCATTTTGCAATTTGACTTCCATCCGGGCAACGATCGCATCCGGGCCTTCGCCCTCGACATTACCGACCGGACGGACCTTGACGACAGACAATGCACTCGCGGCCAGACGGTCAAGCATGCTCTGGTTGGGGTCATTGCTTTCAAGCGAGCCGATCATGGCCGAGGCGACATCGGGGAAAAGCTTCAGCAGATCGGCGCGCGACGGCACGCCGGTTGCTGCAAAGGATTTCAACTCGGCGACTGCCGGATCATCCGGCGAAATACCGGCCAATGTGTCCAATTCGCTCATGAAGGAACCGCCGCGATCAATGGCGGCCTTCAAGCCGGCGGATGCAATGGCGCGGGCGACATCAACATCATCGCGCGGTTCATTGATTTTTTTCTCCGTCGCCTCCAGCCGCATTTCAAGCGCTGCGCGCGCCTTTGCATCTTCCTGACCGAGCGCGGCAATCTTTGTTTCCATGGCCGCCATTTGATCGCTGAGGGCGGCAATCCTGGTCATTCCATCCGCCGTCGTGCCATCGGCCATGGGCAATTTGTCAATTCTGGATTCCAGTTCGGCAAATTTGGCGTCAATGGCGGAAAAATCGACCGGTTCGGCTTTCGGCAAATTGTCCAGTTGCGCCTTGAGGCCGGCCATGTCCTCAGTCAATTTGCGATTGGACTCCATCAAGGCCGTGTCAGGCGCAAGCGAGGCCAGCACGCCGGCATATTGCAGGCCGGCTGCGCCCGCCAGAGCCACCACGCCGCCAAGCAGGGCTGCCGGCAACA
>JBGSIT010000048.1:0-59527 GCA_041742335.1 Rhizobiaceae bacterium | reverse complement strand
GCGCCGCACCGTTCCGTTTTTCAGAAACCAAAGGATATTCTCATGTTGACCAGACGCAGCTTTGGCGCCCTTGGCGTCATGGCCGGGCTTGCCGCCTGTGCCCGCCCCACCACACCGCCCGTGGCCCGAGCCGTTGTGGCCCCGCCCGTCTTTCCGCCCCTGCCGGATTTCTACGGCGCGGTTCAAGATGGTGGTTTTGCCATCCCCGCCGTGCCGGAAGGGTCGCTTGACCCGCAATACTGGCGCAAGTCGGTGACCAATCCCTGGCCCGAGCATCCTCGCGGGACGATCATCGTCGATCCCGATGCGGCAGTGCTGCACTATGTCGAAAGCCCCGACACCGCCCTGCGCTATGGTGTCAGCGTGGGTGCGGCGGGGTTCGAATGGAACGGTGCGGCCCGCCTGCAGTTCACCCGCGAATGGCCGCGCTGGAAGGTGCCTGACAGCATGATCGAACGGCGACCCGAGTTGGAACCCTATTCGGTGGCGAATGGCGGCATGGACCCCGGTCTGGACAACCCACTGGGGGCAAGGGCGCTGTATCTGTTCCAGAACGGGGTTGATACGCTGTATCGCATCCACGGAAATGCGGCCCCCAAGGAACTTGGGCACGCCGTATCGTCCGGCTGCATCCGCATGTTGGATCAGGATGTCATCGACCTGCATCAACGCGTCGTCCATGGGGCCGCGGTCATCGTGCTGGCGTCGCTTGCGCCATCGGGACCAGGAAATTTTTACTGAACGCGCGCATATCACAGCGTTCGGTGGGATCGGAAAAGGGGGCGGGGCCTGTGACCCCGCCCCCCCATTTTCCGGTTACTGCCAGGATTTGAGCAGCTCGTCATAGGCGATGGTTTCGCCCTGGGGCTTTTCGTTTTCCAGCTTGGCCACGGGCGAACCCGGCTGGTCCAGCCAGTACTGGGCATCCTGCACTTCGTTCATCTTCGGACCGATGTCACCTTGGACACCCGCACGCTCCAGACGCTCCAGCACTTTTTCCTGCTCGGCGCACAGGCTGTCCAGCGCTTCTTGCGGGGTTTTTGCCCCCGACATTGCGTCACCGATGTTCTGCCACCACAGTTGTGCCATCTTCGGATAATCCGGGATGTTGGTGCCGGTGGGCGACCATTGCACGCGGGCGGGCGAGCGATAGAATTCGATCAATCCCCCCAACTGCGGTGCACGCTCGGTAAAGCTGTCGTGCTGGATCGTGGATTCGCGGATGAAGGTCAGGCCAGTGTGGGCCTTTTTCACATCCACGGTTTTCGACGTCACGAACTGGGCATACAGCCAAGACGCCTGGGCGCGATCCACGGGCGTTGATTTCATCAACGTCCACGACCCCACGTCCTGATAGCCGACCTTGGTGCCTTCCTGCCAGTACGCGCCGTGCGGCGACGGGGCCATGCGCCACTTTGGCGTGCCATCGTCGTTCATCACGGGCAGACCTGCCTTTACCATGTCGGCCGTGAACGCGGTGTACCAGAACATCTGCTGCGCGATTTCGCCCTGTGCTGGCACGGGTCCGGCTTCGCCGAACACCATACCCGCCGCTTCGGGGGGCGAGAACTTTTGCAGCCATTCGATCGACTTGCTGACCGCATAAACTGCCGCCGCATCGTTCGTGGCCCCGCCGCGCGTCACGCACGACCCGACAGGACGCGAGTTTTCGTCCACCCGCACACCCCATTCGTCAACCGGAAGGCCGTTCGGTTCACCCACATCCCCCATGCCGGCCATCGACATCCACGCGTCGGTGTAACGCCAGCCCAAGGACGGGTCTTTCTTGCCATAGTCCATGTTGCCATAGACCTTCACCGGCCCGCCGGCATACGACATGTCGCGCCCGGTAAAGAATTCGGCGATGTCTTCATACGCCGACCAGTTCAGCGGAACGCCCAGATCATAGCCATACTTGGCCTTGAAATCTTCCTTGGTCTTGGCGTCGTTGAACCAGTCATACCGGACCCAGTACAGGTTCGCGAACTGCTGGTCGGGCAGTTGGTACAGTTTGCCATCGGGCGCGGTAGTGAACTTGGCCCCGATGAAATCGGCCAGATCCAGCGTCGGGCTGGTCACGGCGGCACCTTCGCCGGCCATCCAGTCCGTCAGGTTGCGGGCCTGCTGATAGCGCCAGTGGGTGCCGATCAGGTCGCTGTCGTTGATATAGGCGTCGTAGATGTTTTCGCCCGACTGCATTTGCGTCTGCAGCTTTTCTACCACGTCGCCTTCGCCGATCAGGTCATGGGTGACCTTGATGCCGGTGATATCGGCGAATGCCTTGGCAAGTGTTTTGGACTCGTATTCATGGGTCGTCAGCGTTTCCGAGGCGACCTTGATCTCCATGCCGGCAAAAGGTTTTGCGGCATCAATGAACCACTGCATTTCCTTTTCCTGATCGGCGCGTGAAAGCGTCGACAGGTCCCCGATTTCGGCATCGAGGAAGCTCTTGGCCTCATCCATTCCTGCATAAGCAGAACCGGTGAATGCCAGAAGCATGATGGCTGTGGATGCTATGAGTTGCTTTCGCATTATGTCCCTCCCTGGAGTTTGCGATTGCATAAGGAGGGGTCAGGCCGATGCCCGGCCCCTCGTTCAGTGCTTGCCTAAACGTAGCGGAACACGCCGATGGCGTAGACCACGGAAAGGGCAAGAGCCCACCACAGATTGAGGCTGCTGAGCCCCAACCATGCGATATGGATGAATGCGCTGCCGAGCAGCGAAACGAAAAGACGATCCCCGCGGGTTGTCTCGAATTGCAGGATTCCTACGCGCGGATTTCCGCCGGGCGAAAAATACTCCCAGACTGCCATACCTGCCAGCAGTATGAAAATAGAGATGAAAAACAGTGCCGTAGGCATTGTCCAAGCCATCCAAGAAAAATCCATGACGATCTCCTCAAACCCGACCCAGGGCAAAACCCTTGGCGATGTAGTTGCGGACAAACCAGATGACCAAGGCGCCCGGAATGATGGTCAGGACGCCAGCTGCGGCCAGCACCCCCCAATCCATTCCCGACGCCGAAACGGTGCGGGTCATGATGGCGGCAATCGGTTTGGCGTCGGTGGTCGTCAGCGTGCGTGCAAGCAACAGTTCCACCCACGAAAACATGAAGCAGAAGAAGGCCGCGACGCCGATGCCGCTGGCAATCAATGGCATGAAGATGCGCAAAAAGAAGCGCGGGAACGAATAGCCGTCGATATAGGCGGTCTCGTCGATTTCCTTGGGCACGCCGCTCATGAAGCCTTCAAGAATCCACACCGCCAACGGCACATTGAACAGGCAATGGGCGATGGCCACCGCAATATGGGTGTCGATCAGCCCGAATGCCGAATAAAGCTGGAAGAAAGGAAGCGCGAACACCGCCGGCGGCGCCATGCGATTGGTCAGCAGCCAGAAGAACAGATGCTTGTCGCCGAGAAAGCGGTAGCGCGAAAATGCGTAGGCGGCCGGCAATGCCACGCTGACCGAGATCACCACATTCAACGACACATAGATGATCGAGTTGATATAGCCGGAATACCAGGACGGGTCGGTAAAGATAACCGCGTAATTGTGCAAAGTGGGTTTTTGCGGCCATAGCGAAAAGACGCCGAGGATTTCGGTGTTTTCCTTGAAGCTCATATTGATCAGCCAGTAGATCGGCAGGATCAGGAAGACGATATAGACCGTCGGGATGATCCAGGAGAAGCCGGGGCCGGATTTCATGGTTGCAGTGCTCATTTCATCCTCCCTTTCACGCTTTGGCGTCGCTGGTGGTCATGACGGTATAAAAGACCCATGACAGCAGCAGGATGATCAGGAAGTAGATGATCGACAGCGCCGCCGCCGGACCGAGATCGAACTGGCCGATGGCCATCTTCACCAGGTCGATCGACATGAAGGTCGTCGAATTGCCCGGACCCCCGCCAGTCACCACGAAAGGCTCGGTATAGATCATGAAACTGTCCATGAAGCGCAGCAGGGTAGCGATCAAAAGCACGCGCTTCATCTTTGGCAACTGGATGAAACGAAACACCGACCAGCGCGACGCGCCATCGATCTTGGCAGCCTGGTAGAAGGCGTCGGGGATGGAAACCAGACCGGCATAGCAAAGCAGCACGACAAGGCTGGTCCAGTGCCAGATATCCATGACAATCAAGGTCACCCAGGCGTCGAACGGATCATTGACGTAATTGTAATCCAGCCCGAGAGCAGCCAGGCTGTAGCCCAGAAGGCCGATATCGACGCGGCCGAAGACCTGCCAAATGGTGCCGACCACATTCCAGGGAATGAGCAGGGGCAGCGACATCATCACCAGGCAAATCGGCACGCCGATACCCTTTTTCGGCATGTTGAGGGCGATGAAGATGCCAAGCGGAATTTCAAGCGCCAGAATGATGAAGGAGAATGCCAGATTGCGCTGCAGGGAATCCCAGAAGCGGGATGACGATAGCACGTCACTGAACCATTCCGTGCCAGCCCAGAAGAACTGGTTGTTGCCGAATGTATCCTGCACAGAATAATTGACCACCGTCATCAAGGGGATCACGGCCGAGAATGCGACCAGCAACAGGACCGGCAGGACCATGAACCAGGCTTTGTTGTTCCATGACTTTTCCATGATCCTCAGCCCTCCATTCCGACACGCCACGAATTGGCATAGATGTTGACTGCGTCCGGTTCAAAGATGACGCGGGGTTCCGCAGGAATTTCAGCGTCTTCCGGAACAACGATGGCGATAGGCTGGCCTGAGAAATCAGCCCGCACGATCTTGTGGCGACCAATGTCTTCAACCTTGGAAATGCTGACCGGCATGCCATCGCGGCCCAGACGGACGAATTCCGGCCGGATGCCCAACTCGGTCTTGGCGCCGGCCGGGATCTTCGGCGTGCCGGTCAACCCTATTGTCTGGTCGCCAAGGCGGGCGGTTGCGCCATCGATCGTTGCCGGCAGCACATTCATTCCGGGCGAGCCGATGAAATAGCCGACGAAAGTGTGGCTGGGTCTTTCAAACAGTTCCGCCGGCGTGCCGATCTGAACGATTTCGCCGTCATACATCACCACCACCTTGTCGGCGAAGGTCAGCGCCTCGGTCTGGTCATGGGTGACATAGACCATGGTAAAACCGAACTGGCGATGCAGCTTTTTCAACTGCGAGCGCAACTGCCATTTCATGTGAGGATCGATCACCGTCAGCGGCTCGTCAAACAGGATGGCGTTGACATCCGAACGCACCAGTCCGCGGCCAAGCGAGATCTTCTGCTTCTGGTCGGCGGTCAGTCCTTGGGCCTTTTTGCGGGCCCAGTCAGACAGTCCGATCATGTCAAGGATTTCAACGACCCGGCGCTTGACCTCATTTTCAGGCACATGCCGGTTGCGCAGCGGGAAGGCCAGATTGTCGTAAACGGTCATGGTGTCGTAGATGACGGGGAACTGGAACACCTGGGCGATGTTGCGGGCCTGGGTGGTGAGTTGCGTGACATCCTTGCCGTCGAACAGGATCTTGCCCTCGGAAGGATGCAGCAGGCCGGAAATGATGTTGAGCAAGGTCGTCTTGCCGCAACCGGAAGGCCCCAGCAGCGCATAGGCGCCGCCGTCATTCCATTCGTGGTGGACTTCCTTGAGCGCATAATCCGCATCCGATTTCGGATTGGGCATATAAGCGTGGCGGATATGATCGAGATTGATGCGAGCCATGGTCTGTCCTCAACCTCCCTGCATTTCGGTCTGGCCTATCGATTTGCCGTTAGCATCGAAAGCCATCAGGTGGCGGGTATCGAGATAGATCGTGATTATCTCGTCGGAATCGATATTGTGGATGCCTTGGGCCAGCATCACCCAGCGCGCCGAGCCGAATTCGATATGCACGAAGCTTTCCGAGCCGGCAATTTCCGAGATGATTGTCCTGGCTTCGAGAGAGGCCGGCTGCGGGCCGACCGGCCCCAGTGACAAATGGTGCGGCTGGAAACCGATCGTAACCGGCCCGTCCGGAATCGATTGCAAATGCGCCGGCACCGCAAAGACGGTGCTGCCGCCTTCAAGAAACTGTCCGCCCTTTTTGACAAGCTCAATCGTGTTGAGCGGCGGATCGGCGAAAGTCCGCGCCGTCAGCAAATCCGCCGGCTGGCGGTAGACATCGATGGTCTTGCCGAACTGGGTCACGCGGCCCTTGGAAAGGGTCGCCGTGTTGCCGCCCAAAAGCAGCGCTTCGGACGGTTCGGTCGTCGCATAGACAAAAATCGCGCCGGATTCCGCAAAGATCTTCGGCAGTTCCTCGCGCAATTCCTCGCGCAGCTTGTAGTCAAGATTGGCCAGAGGTTCATCCAGAAGCACCAGGCTTGCATTCTTGACGATGGCGCGGGCAAGCGCGGTGCGCTGCTGCTGGCCGCCCGAAAGATTGAGCGGCGTGCGGTCCAGATAGGGCGTGAGCCGGAGCAGCTCCGCGGCCTTGCGGACTTCGCGGTCAATCGTCGCTTTGTCCTTGCCGGTCAAGCGCATCGGGGATGCAATGTTTTCATAGACGGTCATGGCGGGGTAGTTGATGAATTGCTGGTAGACCATGGCGACATTGCGTTCCTGAACACGGACGCCGGTCACATCCTTGCCGTCAAACCGCAAGCTTCCGGAAGTAGGGCGATCGAGTCCGGCCATCAGCCGCATGAGTGAAGTCTTGCCGGACAACGTCGGTCCGAGAAGCACGTTCAGCGCGCCTTTCTCGAAAACAAGGCTGGTCGGGTGGATATGAACCTCTCCACTGACGACCTTGGTTACGTTGATCACTTCAAGCATGGTATCTCCGGTGCTCCACCCATTCATCGGAATCGTCTGCAACGCGGCAAAAACTGCCGTGCCATCAAGCTTTCTGCATAGTCTCCGCCATATAAGCCTCCAGCGCCTTCCGCCCATCTTCACCAATTTTCAGTCCGCGCTTCGTGCGCCGCCAAAGGACATCATCAGGGCGCAGCGCCCATTCTTCCTTCATCAGGTACTTGACTTCGATCTCATACAGATCGCTGCCAAAACACTTTCCCAAATCCGCGACCGCGCTTGCATCTCCCAGCAAATTCCGGGCGCGCGTGCCGTAAAGTCGAACCAGTCGCCGGATCAGGGAAGCTTCCAGAAACGGGTAAAGTGCCGCCAGCTTGCCGACTTCGGCTTCATAGCCGGCGGCCGGAAAATCTCCGCCGGGCAGCGAACTGCCGGCCGTCCACTTGCCGCCCTTGACGCCGATGGCCTCACCGATCTTTTCAAGCGCCGATTCAGCAAGCCGCCGATAGGTCGTAAGCTTGCCGCCAAAAATATTGAGCAGCGGCGCCTGGCCAGCCTCGCCCTCGAGTTTCAGGACATAATCCCTTGTCGCTTCCTGCGCCTTGCTTGCTCCGTCGTTAAACAGGGGGCGCACGGCTGAATAATGCCACACAATGTCTTCCGGCCTGACCGGCTCCTTGAAATATTCGCTTGCAGCATTGCACAAATAGTTGACTTCGGCTTGCGAAATTTTCACATCGTGCGGATCGCCGCTGTAATCCTGATCGGTCGTTCCGATCAATGTGTAGTCGTCTTCATAGGGAATGGCGAAGATGATGCGGTTGTCCGGATTCTGGAAAAAATAGGCCCGCGGGTCATCAAATTTCTTTTTGACGACGATATGGCTGCCTTGGACGAGACGGACATTATGGGCGTCATTGCGCCCGAGCGAGCCTTGCAAGACCTTGTCGACCCAGGGACCTGCAGCATTGACCAGCAGGCGCGACGTAACTTCGGTCGCTTGCCCGTTCTCCTGATTTTCAAGCCCGATGCGCCAAACGCCGCCTTCCCGACGCGCAAATGTCACCGTGGTGCGCACATGGATTGCCGCGCCGCGCTCACGCGCATCCATGGCGTTGAGCACCACCATGCGGGCGTCATTGACCCAGCCGTCGGAATACTCAAACGCCTTGGTAAACAAGGATTTCAACGGTTTGGCAGAAGAATCGCGGGTCATGTCGAGCGTTTTGGTCGGCGGCAGGAGTTTGCGGCCGCCAAGATGATCGTAAAGGAAAAGACCCAAGCGGATCAGCCATGCGGGGCGGATGCCCCCCTTGTGGAACGGCAGGACAAATCGCATCGGCCAGATGACATGCGGCGCCATCGCCCACAAAGTTTCACGCTCCATCAAGGCTTCACGCACCAAACGGAATTCATAATATTCAAGGTAGCGCAAACCGCCATGAATGAGTTTGGTGGCGCCGGACGATGTCCCGGAAGCAAGGTCGTTCATTTCGGCAAGGCCGACGCTGTAGCCGCGACCAATCGCGTCACGGGCTATGCCGCAGCCATTGATCCCGCCCCCGACGACGAAAATATCGTATTGCGCCTCTGCCGGCATCCAATCCTCCCGCTTTCGCAATGCAGCAATATATTGCAATGCGAAACTAGAAATAGTTAAAACGAAAACCGTTCGAATGTCAAACGAAAGAATAGGAAAATTCCATTGATATATTCCACATTATGGAACGGGCGCTTCAACCGCCTGTGAAGGAAGCAGCAAAACGGCATGGTCTTTCGTAGTCCTGACCCGGCAGAAAATGGCGCGCCAAAAAGTTCGATTCAAGCTGAATTCCCGCACATTTGGATTCGGCGACAGAAAGGAATTTCAATATTTAACGTTTATTATCAATTATTTATAGATTTATTCGGCCTTAGCGTCATGCCCTGTCCAGCTTCGATGACTACGGCACCTGATTTGCCCAAGGCATGGCGATTGAAGAGTGAAAAGCCGCTTCCGGTTTTTCGGGACTTTCACAGGCGAGCACAGGATCGGTCGCCAATTTCCTCCTGCAGGGGTCATCTTAATATGAATATATACTAATATGAAATCAGGGCGCTGCTTTCGCTTTCGTTTCGGGTACGGACATGCGAAACTTCCCTGAGGTTATTTATTTGCGAGGAAAATCCATGTTCCATCCAGAATTGTTCAAGGGAAAATCAGTCGTTGTAACCGGCGCAGGCCGTGGCATCGGGCTGGAAATTGCGCGGCGGTTTTTGGAGACTGGCGCTGATGTCGTCGCCCATCTCGGTCGCGAAAGATCGCCGGACCTGCCGGATTTCCTGCTGGAGGCGGAGGCTGCGGACCGTGCCTTGCTGCTGGTTGCCGATTTCCTGAAACCTGAAGAGATCACGGGTTTCGCCAACAAAGTGGCCTCTCGTTACAACGCGATCGACGTGCTGATCAACAATGCCGGCACCATGGTGGGCCGTTTCCCGGCCGACAGCCTGAGCGACACGGAATACCGGACTGTTGTCGATCTCAACCAGACGTCGGTGGTTATGCTGACCAAGGCCATGATCCCGCTTCTGCGGCTTGCCGAAGAACCGGCGATCGTCAACACTGTTTCAATATCCGCCTTGACCGGCGGCTCTGCAGGATCTTCCATCTATGCCGCCACCAAGGCATTCGTGTCGACCTATTCCAAGGCGCTCGCGCGGGAATTGGCGCCGGATGGAATCAGGGTCAACTGCGTGTCTCCCGGCACCATCACCACAGATTTTCACGAGCGTTATTCGTCACCGGAAAAGCTCGAGGCGACCCGCAAAACCATACCGCTGCAGCGCTTGGGAACCGCAGCCGATTGCGCGCCTGCTTATCTGTTTCTCGCAAGCAACGACCTGTCGGGCTATATTACCGGCCAGATCATCGAGGTGAATGGCGGTCAGTTGATTTGCTGATCAATCCTGGGGCGGCTTGACCTTTGCTGCGGTCTTTTCGGCAAAGGCCCTGAGACGATCACGGGAATCGGGCTGGGTATTGGTCACACCTGCAATGAAGGCTTCGGCATAGAACGCATCCATGGAGGACATGTTCTGGATGTGGCCGATGGCCGAGGTGATGGCGAAATTGGACAATGCGGGATTGCCGGCAATAGTGCGGGCGAGTTCGGTCGCCTTGGCGAGGCTTTCGTCCTTGCCGACCAGATACTGGCACAGGCCGACATCCATGGCTTCCTGGCCGCGATAGATCCGTCCGGTCAGCATCATGTCGATCATCCGGGATTTGCCGATCAGGTCGGCAACGCGAACAGTTGCGCCGCCACCGGTAAATATGCCGCGTTGTCCTTCGGGCAAAGCGAAATAGGTGCTCTCGTCCGCCACGCGGATATGGGCCGATGACGCCAGTTCCAGTCCGCCGCCGACAACCGCGCCCTTCAGCGCCGCCACGACCGGAATGCCGGAATATTCCATCTTGTTGAAGGCCTCGTGCCATGACCGACATACCATCACGAATTCAGCCGCCGTCCGGTCCGCCTTGTAATGCTCCACCAGGTCAAGTCCGGCGGAAAAATGATCGCCGGCGGCTGCGAGCACGACCGCCTTGACGCCAGCACCGGGCAGGTTCGTGAACAATTGGATCAATTGACCGATGACATTGACGTCAAGCGCATTGCGCTTTTCCGGCCGGTTCAAGGTAACGGTCGCCACACCATCGTCCAGTGCAACAATCAGATGTTCGGTGCTCAGCGCGTGCGTGGCTGTCATGTTCGGCTCGTCCTTACAAGTTGATGGTACAAGGCCTTCGCCTGTCAGTGAATTCTTACGCCCTGGCGCACAAGTTCCGCTTGAACCGGAACAAGATCAAGCCTGTCAAAACCGCCGCCCTGGCGCAGCGAAAGCGCTGCCGCCACACCAGCGCCCTGCCCCGCCACCGCGCAACAGGCCATGTTGCGGGTCGCTGCATGGGCGATCCTGTCGCCGCCGATTGCGCGACCTGCAACAAGCAGATTATCGACGCCCTTCGGCACCATGCACCGATAAGGCACCTGCATGTAACGCCCCGTGGTCGGCAGGATCAGGACCCCGTAACCGTCAATGAATTCCGGGTAAATGCCGATCGTGTCTTCAAACCGGCCCTGATTGCGGACATCGTTTTCAGTCATGTTGTAGACGGCGTCAATCTTTCTGGTATCGCGGATGCCGATGGTCATGCCGAAATTCCGCAAGCGCGCCGCCTTGCAGCCGGCCGTATATCGGCGCAAGGCCTCGATGGCGAGCATGGCCTGCTTGCGGCCTTCAATTTCAAACCGCGTCATGCTGTCGGGGTCGGTACCGTCGCATCCGGCCAGATGGACAAGGTTCATATAGGTCAGTTCGCCGCTGTCATGCATGGCGCCCCAAGTGCCGGCAATGGTGTTCAGATGCTTGGGAATAAGGCCCTCGCGGATCGCCTGGGCAAAGGGCTTGGCCAGGAACGGTGAAAACATCTTGTCTTCCTTGCCGGATGTCTCGATCTGCCACTCGCCGGTCGACCAATCGGAATAGGTCTGCGGATCCGCCTTCACGCCCGCCATGAAAGCCTGCTTGTCGACGCCTGCCAGATGAAACATCACCGAGGCCGCCTGCATTTCTTCGACCGGGGTCTTTTTGGTCAAGGCTCCGGCGCGATGGGCGACATCGGCATCGCCGGTCGCATCGATAACGCGCTTGGCGAGAATGGCCTGCCGCCCCGCTTTGGATTCCACGATGATCCCGGTAATCGCATGGCCGTCCATGATCGGGGAAACAAATTGCCGATGCAGCATGGCATGAATGCCCGCCTCCTCCACAAGCCGGTCGGCGACAAGCTTGAAGCCCTCGGAATCAAGTTCATAGGACAATGACTGGCTTTCCGGCACCGCCGCCCCCATGGCCTTGGCGCGTTCCTCGAATTCCCGTCCGATGCCATTGGCTTCAACCGTCGCCTCATGCCGGTACCAGGCAAAACCCTCCACGCCGACAGCCGTGATATTGCCGCCAAAACAGCCAAAGCGTTCAACAAGGCAAACACTGACCCCGGCCCGGGCAGCCGCCAGTGCCGCAGCCAGTCCGCCCGGCCCCGAACCCACCACCAGAACATCGGTTGAATGGATGACCTCGATTTGACGGGCAGGCTCGGAAATGAAGGCAGGCTGGCTTGTCATGCGTGGGCTCTCAATCAAATGAACGGCAATTCGGTCAATATAGCCGAATAGACCACGCCGTCACGGGTAATGTCGACCCTGTCACCGACATTGCATTGTCGCGAAATCAGCGCAAAGCCGATATTCTTTTCAAGCCGGTAGGACCAGGTGCTGTTGGTGAGGTCCCCGACCTTGACTCCGTCCTTGTGGATTGCCAGCCAGGCAAAGCCCGGCGTCATGGGTTCGCCGCCATCGAAAATCGCACCCAGCGAATGGCGCTTCGGCCCTTCCGCATGGATCCGGCGCAAGGCCTTGATGCCGACGACATCATCAGCGACGTCAAGATCGACATATTTACCCATCCGCACTTCAAAAGGATTGGTTCTGTCGTCGGTATCGCCGCCGTAAGAAATCAGCCCGCTTTCGACTCGCTCGCAGAAATTGGGATTTCCAGGGCCTATGCCCCATGGCTGGCCGGCCTCCTTGACGAGGTTCCAAAGGTCGGCGCCCCGGGAACCGTCCATAAGATAGATCTCGAACCCGCCCTGCTTTGACCAGCCTGAACGGGCGACGGCCACCGGAATGCCCTGGATCTCGGTTTGCTTGAACCAGAAATATTTCAACTCCTTCACCCAGTCTCCGAAAATCGAGGCAATGACGGCCTCCGCCTTGGGTCCCTGCACCGCCATCGGCGATACATCCGGTTCACTGACTTCGACATCCAGTCCGCGCTCTGCGGCAATGCTGCGCGCCCAGAACCAGATGTTGGAGTCGGCAATCGACAGCCAAAAGAGATCCTCATCCAGTTTGAGCAGGATCGGATCATTGATCAACACGCCGGAATGGTTGCAAATCGGCACATATTTTCCCTGGCCGATCTTGCATTTGCTCAGATCGCGCGGGCAGAGGATCTGCGCCAGCCGGCCTGCATCCGGGCCTTTCAGCTGAACCTGGCGCTCCACCGAAACATCCCATTGCGACACGCCATTGATGATGCGCCAATATTCTTCCTCAGGGTGACCATAGCTGGTCGGCATCAGCATCTGGTTATAGGTGGTGAAGGCTGTGACGCCCTCTGCCAGCGTTGCTTCGAAAAACGGAGACGGGCGCAGTCGCGCAGAGGGAGTGATGCCGTACATCTGGAAAATCCTGTAAAAGAGGCGGACGAAAAGGGCCGGTCGGTGCAAACCAGAATGCTTATGGCAAATGGCAGCCGCCGGCAGACCGAAAGATCGTTGCAATCGCCGCTTTTGACAATCAACGAATTGTCAGTCTGAGGCCCCGTTTTGGGAATGGATGGGTTTGCCATGAATGCGTGATTGACAATGTCAATGTCGGCAGGATAGGCGTTGAAACATCCTTTTATTATGGTCAGGTAAGTCATGACGCTCAGATTGCCGCCCCTGTCCTGGCTGCGCGCCTTTGAAGCGTCCGCCCGCCATCTCAGCTTTACCCATGCGGCGGGCGAACTCAATTTGACGCAAGCCGCCATCTCCAAACAGGTCAAGCTGCTGGAGCACTATCTGCGCGAACCGCTTTTCCAGCGCAACGCCAGAAGCCTTGTGCTGACCAAGGTGGGCGCGGCCTATTTGCCGAAGGTTCGCGATTCCTTCGAGCGACTGAGCGTGGGCACGCAGGAAGTGTTCGGCAACAGGCGTTCGGAGGTGCTGACCTTGCGGGCGCCTGCCGGGTTTGCAGTCAACTGGATCGCTCCGCGATTGATCGATTTCTTCGAGACGTTTCCCAAAATTCCCGTTCGTATCGTCAGCAGCATCTGGGCGGAAGAATTCGACCGCGAGCGTTTCGATCTAGACATTCGCTATGGTCATGGCAACTGGCCGGCATTCCGGACCGACAGGTTGAGTTGGGACGTATTGGAGCCGCTTTGCTCACCGGAAAAACTGGAGCATCTGAAGGAGCCGGCAGACCTTGAGAACGAGCGGTTGCTTCATGTCATGGGCTATAAGGAAGGTTGGGCGCTGTGGCTGAAAGCCGCTGGGGTCGGCCATATCAATTCCGGTCAGGGCATCCAGTTTGACAATTCCCTTCTGGCTTTCGAAATTGCGGCGCGCGGCGGCGGAATAGCGCTTGGTCGCTCCTCCATGGCGACGAGTGAAATCGCCTCCGGGCGTCTGGTGCGCCCTTTTAATCTGGCGCTAAGTGTTGATGAGGCATTCTACCTGATCTCTCCGGGTGACAGCCTGGAACATCCGGACACCGCCATTTTCCGGGATTGGCTGTTGGCCGAAGCGCAAAAAGGACGCCAAGCCAGCGACTTGGCCGCAACAGGGCTGCAAGCCGACTGCTGATCGCGGGGCATAATGACAGTCACGGGTTACGGATCATGTTGCACAGACCGGGATCGAAACCCGGCCTCGCAGTCGCTGGCTGCGGACCTGCCGCGGGAGCGCAAAAAATCTTTGCCCCGGCGCAAAATGGCAATGGCCATTGGTTGGAATTGCTGCTCATATCGGAATCGCGAAAGGCCCGGGCAAAGGTCGCCCCGGCAAAAATCAAGAAAGCAGACGCTCATGTATACGCTTTATGGATCGCCAGGTTCCGGCAGTGCTTCCGTCGAGGCGGCGCTGGCAGAAATCGGAGCGCCTTTTGAAAACATCGCGGTCATCACGAAGAATGGCGACCATCTGGAACCGGCGTTTTCGGCAATCAATCCACGCCAGCAAGTGCCTGCGCTCAAGCTGCCTGACGGCACCGTTATGACCGAGGGTGCGGCCATGATGCTGCATCTGGCGGATGCCTTTCCCAAAGCACGCCTGGCGCCGCCGCCAGGCTCATCGGCAAGGGCGCAGCATGACCGCTGGCTGATTTTCATGGCGGTCAATGTCTATGAAGGCGAACTCCGGAAAAATTACGCTGATCGCTATACCAGCGACCCGAATGGCGAAAAAGGCGTTCAACTGGCGGCCGACGCCTATGTGAAGCGGCAATACGAAATCCTCGAAAGCGCCATGGGCAACGGCCCTTATTTCTTCGGCGACCAATATACCATGCTGGATATCTATATCTGGATGCTGGTTTTCTGGATGGATTGGTCGTGGCTCTCGCAACATTGCCCGAAAATTGCAGCCTTGGCCCTGGCCGTCAGCCAACGGCCCGCCGTCAATTCCATTCATGCCGTCCACAATGGATGAACGGGCTAATGCCTGCGGCTTTGAATGACATGGAACCGCGCTTCCGGCGTGAACGGACCATCGGGCGGCGTTGCCGCGTTTCGATCCATCAGTCGCAGCGCCATCCAGATTGACAGTCCGGCAAAAAACACCCCGCCAATCGCCTGCCCTATCAGCACGCCGCCAGCACCCCACAGCGACGCGCCAAGGATGACCAAAGGCCAGGTGCCGACCGTATGCCGGCCCCAATTGACCCAAGTCGAATAAAAGGGATGGCCGAGATTGTTGAAAGTGGCATTGCCGACAAAGATCCAGCCGTTGAAAATATATGACAGCGCCAACGGTCCGCAAAACAGATAGATGATCGTCAGGCTTTCACCGCTTGCGGAAAACAGCTCTGCAATCGACCCTCTCAGCAAGAACAGGATAACGGAAACGCCGACAACATAAAAAGCGGTAAAGCGCAGTGCGGCAAAAAATGATCCGCGAACCCGGTCGTTCAGTCCCGCGCCGAAATTCTGCCCGACAATCGGCCCGATAGCGCCGGACAGGGCCAGGATGATGGCGAAGGCAACCGGCGTCAGGCGGCCTATCACCGCCAGGCCGGCGACCGCATCGGTGCCGAAGCGCGCCATTTCCCGCGTCATGATGGCGCTGCCGATCGGAGTGGCGATATTGGCAAGCACTGCGGGAACGGCAATGGCCAGCACGGCTCTCAAGTCTCGCAGCATCAGGCTCACGCTCAGGCCGGCAAAACCGTCATAAAGCCGGATGGCCGGCAGAAGCGAGACCAGCGTGATTGTGACCCGCGAGGCCACCGATGCCAAGGCTGCACCCTGCAAATCCAGACCCAGCCCGAAGATCAACAACGGATCGAGCGCCGCGTTGACGACGCCGCCTGCCAGGGTGGCGTACATGGCGCGCTTGGCGTCTCCATATGCGCGCAGCACGGCGCCTGCCACCATGCCGATCATCAGAACGGGCATGGACGGCAGGATGATGCGGAGATAATCCAGCGCCAGCAACTTGGTCTCTTGCTTCGCACCGAGGAAATCCAGCGCTGAATCCATCGACAGCCAGACCAGGCCAAAAATAATCACGGAAGCGATGAAACCCGCCATCATCACGCTGGTCGCATATTGGCGCGCCTCAGCCTGATTGCCTGCGCCGACCGAACGTGCCGTCAGCGCGCCGGCGGCAATCGACACGCCGATGCTGATGGAGGTTGTGAAAAACAGGATCGTGCCGGCATAGCCGATGGCGGCCGCAAGGGCCGCGTTGCCGAGCATCGAGATGAAAATCATGTCGACGAAATCGACGGCAAAGATCGCCATGACGCCGATCGAGGAGGTAAAGCTCATCACCACGACATGGCGCATCAGGCCGCCCTGGGTAAATTTCGGCGCAGCCGATTCCATTATTCTGCAGCCTCGTCGTCAGGGCGTCGATAGACGCCGGGCGGCGTCCAGCCCCGTTCGGTCTTGTCATGCAATGCGGCGCGGTCGCCGCGCATGGCCAATTCGGTCTGCGCCCGGATCTCCTTCGCCTTGGCGACATATTCCGGATTGTCATAGGCAGAAACATCTTCCTTCCAGAGCGGCGCCAGATCGCGGATGCTTTTCCTGTCCTGCTCGACAAATACATTTGTATTCTTTTCAACTTCATAGGGATGCATTCCGAGCGCCGTCAGGGCATAGCCGGCAGCGCGCACGGAACTGTCGAAAACCTCGCGCACGATATCATTGGCCCCGGCCTGGTAGAGCCGGTAGACATGATCACGGTCATAGGCCCGCGCAATGATATGAAGCCCGGGATTTTCGCGCCGGGCATGCTTGACCAATTCAATGGCGCGCTCGACGTCATCAATGGCCACCACCAGCATTTTCGCCTCGTGCAGGCCGGCCGCTTGCATGAGATCGGGCCGGCTGGCATCACCGAAAAACGACCTTATGCCGAATAGCCGCATACCATCGACCACGTCGGCCTGATGATCGAGAACCACCGTCTTGTGGCCATTGGCCAGCAGGACGCGATTGATGATTTGTCCGAAGCGGCCCAGCCCTGCAATAATCACGGTGGCCGGTTCTGTGATTTCATCGGCCTCTTCCGCCTGGGCGCGGTTCATATGCGGCACGATCACCTTGTCAAACAGGATGAAAAGAGCCGGCGTCAGCAACATCGACAAGGCAACGACCAGAAGCAGCGTGGCGGCCAGATCCTGCGGCAGGACTGCATTTTGAACGGTGAAGGACAAAAGCACGAAACCGAATTCGCCGGCCTGCGCCAGCCCAAGCGCAAACAGCCACCTGTCCGAACCTTTCAACTTGAAGATATGGGCAAGCACAAGCAGAACAAGGGTCTTGATGAGCATCAGGCCGAGGGTCAGGCCCAGCACAGTGCCGATCTTGGCATAGAGCAGCTGAAAATCGATCCCCGCCCCGACCGTGATGAAGAACAGGCCGAGAAGCAGGCCCTTGAAAGGCTCGATGTCGCTTTCCAGTTCATGGCGGAATTCGCTGTTTGCCAGAACCACGCCGGCCAGAAAGGTGCCGAGTGCCGGAGACAATCCGACCATGGTCATCAAAAGCGCAATGGCGATGACCAGAAGCAGGGCGGCTGCGGTAAAGACTTCCCGCAGTTTCGCCGCCGCAATGAACCGGAAAATCGGGCGCGACAGATAGTTGCCGGCGACCACCACGAAGGCGATGGCGGCAATGGTGACGAGCGTGACCTGCCAGCCGGGCAGTCCGTCAACGAGGCTGACCATGCCGTGTTCCTCAGCGCCCGCATGGCTGGCGTGAAGGGCGGTGACCAATTCCGGAAGAGCCAAAAGCGGAATCAGCGCCAGCATCGGGATGACGGCAATATCCTGAAACAACAGGACCGAGAAACTCGCCTGGCCGCCGTCTGATTTCAGCAATCCCTTTTCGCCCAGTGTCTGCAGCACGATGGCGGTCGATGACAGTGAAAAGACCAGGCCGACAGTCAGCGCGACGCTCCAGACCTGGCCAAGCAGCATGGCAAATGCCATGACGACCGCAGCGGTGCCCGCCACCTGCAGGCCGCCCAGGCCAATCAACTTGGCGCGCATGTCCCAAAGCGCCCGGGGCTGCAGTTCAAGCCCCACCAGAAACAGCATCATGACGACGCCGAATTCGGCGAAATGCTGCAGGTCCTGGGTTTCGTTGCCGACAAATTGAAAAACCGGACCAATGATGATGCCGGCAATCAGGTAGCCCAGCACTGATCCCAGGCCCAGCCGCTTGGCAATCGGCACGGAAATGACTGCGGCGCAAAGATAGATGAAGGCCTGGAAAATAAAGCTGTTCATGTCAGGCCTCCCGCCGTCAGTGGCAGATGTTCATCATCAAGCAATTCAAGCCGGCTTGCCGCCTCGATATCAAAACGGTCGTCGCGAAGCGCTTCGAGCATCTGCCGATAGATCGCGATGTGCTTTTCTGCCCGGCCGTCGGAATAAGCGCGCTGGGCGCTGAACAGAACCAACGGCGGAATGAACGGCATCTGGCAGAGATTGGCCGTCTGCTCCAGCGGTGAGAGCAGCATGCGCAGGCGGAAGTGATTGCGCCCCTCCTCGTGATAGGCATCCTGCGCGCCGCCGGTGGTGACCACCGGCAGAAACAACTTGCCTTTGAGGCGATCGCCCTGGGGGCCATAGGCAAAGCCGTATTCCAGCACCAGATCCTGCCATTCCTTCATCAGCGACGGCGTGGAATACCAATAGATCGGGAACTGGAAAACAATGACGTCATGGTCCAGCAGGCGTTGCTGTTCTCGATCGATATTGATGTTGAATTTCGGATATTCGGCATAGAGATCGAGGAAGGTGATCCCGTCGACTGAGCCGGCCTGCCGCGCCATGGCGACATTGACCCGGGAATGCCTTTGTCCCGGATGGAAAAACAATACCAGTACCCGCGCCATGTCGCCTCAAAATCAAGAATTGAAACCAGCGCCATACGACCACAGGCAGTGCTGTTAGACAATGCCTGCAAGCCATAAAGCGAGGGTTGACGCGCGGTGTGCAAAAGTACTGTTTGACTGCAGGATTTTCAGTTTGGCTGATTGGCGGTGGCGGAAAAGACGATGAAGGCAAAGAGCACCGCAGCCAAAAGTGTGAGGACAGAGCCGATACCGGCGATCGGGTCACCCCAGCTATAGCCCTCCAACACGCCGACAAGTCCGGGCGTCAATATGACAAGCCCGGTAATCGACAGGAAAAGGTGGGCAACCGCCATCCGCGTTTGCCGCTCCGGGCGCAATGCATAAAACAGCCCGGCGAGAAACATCGTCACCCATCCCAACAAATTGATATGGGCATGAACAGGCGCCAGGATGTGATCCTGCGACGCCGCCATGAATATGCCGAGACCCATGCCGGCCAACGCAAACAAGACGCCTGCGCGCAAGAACCATTTCGAGACCATTTTCGTATCCTTTGATTTTATGGTGTGAACCGAACCGTGTGGCAACCGCCAGACCGGACGTCAGCTCGCGAGTTTCCAGCCCTCGAAGACAGTTTCCCTGGCAATTTTTCCGTCGCGCATTTCAAAGACATGCAGGAGGCGGAGATCAACCGTGCTGCCAAGCGGCACCGGGGCATTGTCAAAACCCTCCCCCACCAACCGGATGCGCACCAAGCATTCATCGACAACCCGCGTTTCGGTGGCAAAGCGGTCCAGCGGCTGCATGGAGATAAGCTGCATGGCGCCAAACATGCGGTGGTAATTGGCCTCGATCGCGGCTTTGCCGACGATGGTGAGATTGCGGCTCGGCATCGCGAGAACGATGTCATCGGTGTAGAGATCCATCACCGACGCCGGATCAATGCCCTCCCCTTCAATATGTTCAGCGGCCACTTTCAGGTTTAGTGAAATAATGTCTTCCATTTTCCAGTCTCCAATGATATTGACAGAATGTCTGTCTATATTTAGACAGTTTATCTGTCAATAGGTGAATTGATGACTGATCGAACTATTTCAGAAAGAGTTGGAACCTTGGGATCTCTATTGCGCAAACCCTATGAGAAACTTCAGGAAATCGTCTATTCCCGACTGGCCGGAAGAGGCTTTGGCGATGTGCGCCCGGCCCATTCAAGCCTGTTTCGCTACATTCTGCCTTCCGGGTCGCGGGTATCGGACCTCGCCGAAAAGGCAAGCATGACCAAGCAGAGCATGGCCTATCTCGCCCAATCGCTCTGCGACCTGGGCTATGTAAATATCGGCCCTGACCCCGCTGACGGACGCGCCAAACTGGTCAAACTGACAGAGCGCGGTGAGGCCGTCTGGCAGGCTTTGATCGACCTGAGCGCCGAAGTCGAGGCTGAAGCTGCCCATATTACCGGTCGCGCGCGGCTGGAGGATTTGCGGCGGGGGCTGGTTGACCTGGCGGATGCCATTGAAACCATGCGGCCATACCAAGCGAAATCCTGAAACCGGATCTGCCGCTTGTTTCAATCGATGCCGTGTTCCTGCTTCAGTTTTTGCACATTGGCGGACAATTGTCTGGCGAAGAAATCCACGACCGTCCGGATCTGCCGGTTCTTGCGGTGACGTTCAGGCGCGAGAAGCCAAAGCTCCTTGCCGACATCGCATGCAAGCGGCAGGCAACGAACGAAATCGGTATCCGTCAAAGCAATCATGTCGGGACAAAGACTGACGCCCAGGCCCGATTTCACACTGTTGAAAATAGACAGCAGGCTGTTTTGCCGGAGCACTATTTTGCTTTCAGGAATGTTTTGTTCGATCCAGTCAACAAGCGGGCCGGTGAAAAACCCCTCGACGGTGGAAATGAAATCGTGGTTGCGGATATCATCGGCGGTCTTCGGAATGCCATGAACCGCCGCATAGGATTTGCTGCAATAGACGCTCCAGCCATCGGCCGCCAATATACGCCGTCCGAACAAGGCCGGTTCGGTCGGTCGATCACCGGCCCTCAGCGCCACATCCGCCTCTCCATTTGCCAGATCGAGAAAATGATCGGATGTGATCAACTCGATCTTGATATCCGGGTGCTGCCTGCGGAATTCCATCAGCGGCCGTGACAGAAGGTGGGATACGAGAAGCGCCGCCGCCGTGACCCTGACCGTGCCGGAAAGATTGCGACCGGCCAGCGCCGCCTCCCGGTCAAAAGCAAGATGGGCGTCCTCGAGCGCCACAAGGCTGGGCAGCAACCGCTCCAGCGCAGCCGTCGGCTCATAGCCGCTGCGCGATTTCTCGAAAAGTTGAAACCCCAGCATCTCTTCGACCACCGCAATGCGCCGCATCACAGTGCTTTGGCTCAATTTCAACACGCGTGAAGCCGCCAGCGTTGACCCCTCGCGGTAGACATGCAGCAGATATTTGAGGTCGTTCCAATCGCTCATGCGCCATTATGCAATTATGCAGAACAACTTTGCAATAACGGTGTTTGAACACTTTTCCGTTCGGCCCTATTAGACCCGCCAAGCATCAAGCAGCGCCTGTCGACACGTTAAACCGCCCGGAATACCGGAGCGGCAAAGGCATCGATTCGACCGGTCGCTGCGACGTGCAGTTCAACTCACCAGCGCCGACACAGAACGCCGAAAGCGTATGCCGGCCGGGCAATCGGGGGCCAGGATCATGAAGACATGGATGAAACGTATCGGGGCAACAGTCGCAGCCATTGTCGCAATGGCAATTATCGGCATTTTCATCGCTTCCGAAGTGCGCCTTTCGCGCCGCTATAAAGTGGCGCTGACGGATTTCAAGGCGGCCGCCTTCAATATTGCGCCCCATGAAGCCGAACGCAGGGCGCGAACACTGATGTGTAACGGATGCCATGCCGAGGCAGGCAATGTGTTGTTTGAAAACGCCGTCGTAGGGCGGTTGATCGCGCCGAATTTGGGGCGCAAGGCAAGGGAATACAGCGATGCCGAGCTTGAAAGGCTGCTGCGTCACGGCATCAAGAAAGACGGCACCGCCGTTGTTTCCATGCCGTCGGACAATTACGCATTGCTGGCTGATGAAGACATCGCCGCCATCGTGACCTGGCTTCGGCAAAAACCCCTGTTGCCGGACTCGATGCCCAACAGCAATCGCTGGGGCCCGCTCGGCCGGATTGGTCTGGCCGCCGGAAAGATCCCCTTTGCCGCCGATCACATACCGCAGGCGCCGCGCATGAACACCCGTCCGCCAAATCTCGGCCGCTATCTCGTCAATGCCACCTGCCTGCATTGCCATCAGATGAACAGTGACCATGACGATGGATTCGGCATGAAGACACCACCGCTTCGAATGATGGTGCAAAGCTACAGCTGCCAGCAATTCACGGTGCTGATGACCTCTGGAAAAGGCATTGGCGGCAGGGATCTGGGTCTGATGACTTCAGTGGCCCGCGACGACTTCTCCCACTTTTCCGAGCAGGAACGGCAGGCGATCTACGACTACCTGAACAACACGGGCGGCTGACGTGATCAGAACAGGAAATCGTCGGTTGACAACTGGCCGAGACGGAAATCCTCCAGGACCATCCTGTCAGAGCCAATTCTCAATATGACGTCGGCGCCCTTCTGAATGGCATGATCGACAACGTATCTGGCGGTCTCGGAGGCGCCGAAGTCATGGACTTCGATATGGTCCTTGCCGTTTTCGAAATCTGTGACCGTGTCTTTGCCATGGTCATTTTCAAAAACGAAAAGGTCTTTGCCGCCGCCGCCGGTCAGCCTGTCGTCGCCCGATCCGCCGTCAAGGTGATCTCGCCCGCCAAAACCGAAAAGCGCATTGTCACCCTTTCCGCCCTTCAGATCATTGGCAAGGTTGTTGCCTTTGCCAGTCGTGTCATATTTCGACGTCAGGACCAGGTTCTCGAAATTGTCGCCCAATGTGTAATCATAGACCGATTTGACGGTATCGATTCCCTGGCCGTTACCCTCGCGGATGCGGGTCAGATCATCGATGACATAGGTGTCATTGCCCCTGCCGCCGCGTACTATGCCCGAAACATCGCCATAGATGGTGTTGAAGACATCATCGCCGCCGCCAAGGCTGACATTTCCATCGAGCCAATGCGTATTGCGTATCACTTCGACGCCGTTGCCACCCTGAATCACAGTACCGGAGCGCGCGTGAACCTCGTGCGTATTGGTGAAATAGGTCGTGCCCGTTCCCAGCAGTTGAACTGCAGCGTCGGTCTTCGACGTTCCGGAGGCGATATGGCCGTTGGTCAGGTGGGCGTCGTCCCCGGTGGAGTAGAACGCCACCTTTCCCTTGAGCACGGCATTGTTGACGATCGTGGCATCGTCGCCGGTCGAAATTATGGCTGTGCGCCGGGCCGTGATGGTTCCATTATTGGTAAAATCGGCAAACTGGCCGGAGGAATTGAACGCAGTCTTGCCGTCTATGAAGGACTGGTTGAGAATTGTGGCATGGTCACCAATCGATTTGATGGCAGTGGAATCGGCGACAAGTGCGCCGAAATTCGTGACGTCGGCATTCACACCGTCAAGCGAAAGCGCCATATTGCTTTCGATATATGATTTGTTGATGATGACGGCGTCGGCCCCAGTCGACACGATTGCGACCCCGGTTGTCAAAAATGTTCCGTCGTTGACGATCCTCACATCGTCGCCGGTAGATTGAACCGCCGTTGCGCCTTTCAGTTTCACGGTGTTGAGGATCGTCGCCCCATCACCGGTGGAAAACACTGCAGCGCCGCCCGCAACGACAACACCATTGTTGACAATTCTGGCACTATAGCCGGCCGACAGGATACCGTTGTCAGCGGCAACGATCCTGTCGGTATTGGTCACGCGCGCGTCCAGGCCGTCGGCCTCAACCCCGTTGCCATTAAGGCTGACCACCCGGTTGTTGTTGTCAAAGCTCGTCCTGTCGCCACTGAACCTGACGCCCGCCAATTCGCTCTTGATCAATCCGTTGCTGTTGTTTGCAATGACGGTATCGTCACCGCGAGAATCAATGCCGATCCCGCTGAGCGACAGCAGCTGTTCATTGTTCGACAGGGCGGAATTGGCGCCCGACGATTCAATGCCGGTCAATTCAGCGGTGATCAGATTGTTGTTGGTGATGCTGGCATAGGCGCCATCCGAAACAATCGCGCTTCCCGAAGTGGAAAGCATCGTGCCGCTATTATTGACGATATTGTTGATGCCGGTCAGTTGCAAAAGCGTTGAAACCGTCTCGATATAGCCGACATTGAGGAAGTCGAGACCGCCATTGGCCGTGACGATGCCCTTTCCGCCGCTCAGCAGATGGGCCAAAATATCTATCTTGATCTCTGTGTCGCTTTCAGCAATTCCGGCATCGCCGACATTGATCAATGGGCCTGACGTGGACGTCATGTGACCCTTGACGGTCAGGGTCCGACCCGTGGCCGTGCCGGACGCGTCAATGCCGAGGCCAGTTGTCGTGATCGAATACTGGGTCTCAAAGAACCAAGACTCTCCGCCTGGACTTGTCGCGTCAAAGGTCGAAGTCACGTCATATTCTACTGGAATTGCCATTGTCTCACTCCGGGCAGTACATCTATCCCGCCGCACCAATCTCCCCAGGTCCGACATCTGTGATATGCGATTGGATTATATGGCCGCAGTGGTGCAGCCAGATATTGAATTCGAAAATTAACTGTCTGAACTAAACCAAAACCTCTTCTTTTTTGGTTTCTTTTCTTCAGCAACTTGTCTCTTTTCAACCGGCTTTTCCTTGACGACGCGCCGCTTTACATAGGTCTTGAAGGATTTCAATTCAGAAAACTCGTCTGAATACTTTCCCTTCAACGAAATAAGGCTGCGGTAATTCTTCGTGCGGCTGGCGATCACCGCCAGGCCGACGACGCCGCCCTGGGTCGGTTTCCAGGAAACCGATTCCGTAAACCATCTCTTGGCGATGACCGATTGCCCGTCATTGAGATATTTCCAGCCAAGGGCCTGGGCTCCAAGCGCGGATTCTTCCGAAGCCACAACCTTTTCGAAGTTTTTGAGATCCTTGTCGTCGAGTTTGACTTCCGGTTCTTCACTCGTCAGAGAACTGGCAATGATTTCAATATATTGCTGCATCAGTTCCGGAGACTGTTTCTTGAAGCGGTCGGCAAGCCTGAGCGCCTCGTCCTGCTTTTGCAGATTGCGCAACGTCAGGATCACACCCTCGATCGATTTGGCATCGCGCTCATAAGTGGCGGCCGCCAGAAACCAGGCATTGGCCGATTGCCACTCTTCCTGGGCGTAATAGTACCAGCCGATGAGACCGGCATCCTTGACCGAATTCTTGCGTTGCGCAAATTCGGCAAAAACCTGCAATTCGTCCTTTGTCGGCTGCGCCAGCAGGTCGGCGGTCTTGATGAATTGCGCGATCTTGCGCCGGGTCGGATCAAAGCCGATATCTTCGAATTCAGACGTGCCGTCCGGCAGGACGCGGCCGACGGCCACCAACGAGCTTATTCCGTCGGACGGAATGAGCAGCGAAGCCTTCTGCACAGTTGCCAGCCGCTCTTCGGGATTTTGGCAATTGGTCAGGATATATTTGTAGAGATCGAACGCATGGGCATAATCTTTCATGCGGGCGAAAGCTTCTCCGACATTCCACAAGGTCTGCATCTCGTTGCAAACCATCAGTTTCGGTGCGCCCTGAGCGGTTGCGATGACCTGCTGCCATCTTTTCTGGGCAAAAGCCCTGTTCAGCAAAGTCCTGGTTTCGGCGCTTGAGAGTTTGCCGGCGAGATCGTCAGAAGGCTGCCATTGCGGATTGGCGCTTTGCAACTGGGCGATCCGGGCCCGCACGGCTGCATAATTGCCGGCCGCATAAAGCTGCCAGAGATTTTGCTCCGAAACATTGCTTTTTGCAGTGAACATGTCTTCCGGCGGCTGCCATCCCGGATAGAGCGATTTCAACCGGCGCATTTCAGCGCCCAACCGCTTGAGGTCCTTGTGAACGGCATAATAGCGCAGCGCTGTTTCGTCGACCTTGGAGGCCGCTCTATTGGCGTCGGCTGGCACTGACTGGCCGGAGCGCTCGGCGCCAGAAGCATCAAGCCGTATAACCTTGATGCCGCCCTGCTGGACTTGAACCGGATTGGCCGCAGCATCGAGCTTGACGCCGCCAGCGCCGGTGGAAGCCGAAAAATCAAATGGCAAGCTGGAAGCCTTGGTTTGCGGCTGGTTGACAACCGGAACCGCGACCGGTCGCAACGCCACAGACGGCACGAAGGGGTTTTCGCCCGGCGCCACGGCAACAGTCTCCACCGGGCTGATTGCGTTGGGCAGGATGGCCTGGCCGGTCACCGCCCCCGGATTGGTCAACGCCATCAGACCGGACTGATTGGAATCCGGCATGACGGCCGCAGGCGCCGCGTCGAGCAGAGCCGAGGTGTCAGGCAGCACGTCGTCCTGCGCGGCAAGCAACGAAAATTCTCCGGCGCTCAGGCTGTCAGCATGGAATTCGGGCTTGCCCATGAAAAGGGCGGTGGCCCCCATCAGCACGGCAATCAGTTTAAACTTGGGAGACATTGTGGATACCTCTCTGTCAGAGCGATGAGACTGACCAAGTGAAGGGTCGAGGGATAGTAGTCAGTAGGTGAAAAACCGGCGATGACCGGCGATGATTTCGTCCGGCCAATGGCGCAGGAAACGAGTTCCGCAACGGCTTCATATCCGGGGTCCGGCATGGAGGCCAACGGCAGCTTGGTGGACAGTTCAATGACTTGCACCGTTGCTTTGCCACCGGCATACCATGCGTCATAAAAGGGGCGCAGCAGCGCCTTGGGCGTATCCTTGTACCAGGCTGCATAAAGCGGAATGCGCACGGCGTCGTAGCCGAAATTGGGCGCAAATTCAGTGGCTGGCCGCGGTGCGGCGGCGGTCAGCGAAATCCAGTCCGCTGGCAGGTTGCCCGGTCCGAACTGCGCTTTTTCGAGAAGCTTCAGGCCCGATGAGATCAACTGTCTGGACGGAAAATCCTTCGACACATTGGCAAGATCCGCCAGCGCCGGAAAAACCCAATAAGAAAGGTTGACCACCGGTCCGTCGGCCCTGTCGACCGCCGTGAAGCCGCGTCTGGCAGGCAGCAGCAGTTTTCCGAACGTCTTGTCGTCGATCACTGCATTGCGGGCAATCGACACGGTAATGTCTTCGGACGCTTTCAGATAGGCGGAATCATCCCATTTCACGCTGGCGCGATAAAGCGCCCAGGCAATCAGCAGATCGCCGTCTGTCGCATTGTTGGTATCGGCGATATGGGGCACGCTTTCGGGGTCCCATTTCCATGCCGCCAAGCCGTCGTCGCGAATGTAAAGCTCGCGCTTGGTCCAGGCCCATATTGCGTCAAAGGCTTCGCGGTCGTCGGCGGCCGCCGCTATCAGCATGCCGTAGCCCTGGCCTTCGCTGTGGGAAATATGACCATTGCCCTGATCAATCACGCGGCCGTCTTTGACGAACAGTTCCTTGTAGAGAAACCAGGAGCCGACAATATAATCCTCGGGAGAAAAAACCATCTGCTGATCCGTCGCCCTTATCGGGTTCTGCTGCGCCTGGGCGGCGACGGGTGCAAGGCCGGCCATGATCGAGGCTGCGACACAGCGGATAATGAGCTTAATCATTGTTTGGCCGCCCCATCCTCAAGATGACAAATGTGCTCATGCCCAACAGCAACGCCGCCGCCAGCAAGGCTGCAACATAGATTTCCACATGGCGCGCAAGCCAACCGGCGGCAATCAGCCTGACATTTGCCAGCGTCAATGGCTGGGTTGGAAACAACACCTCGTCTTCGCTGAAATGCTGATCGATGATATCGCCGGTATCGGAAACCGTCAGCACCGAGCCGCCGAGCTTGTTCCACACCGAACGATTGGTCAGGATATCGGTCTGGGGCAGCAGCGCCGCAGATGTCCTTGAAGCAACGATTGTCCAGATCCCGCCCTGCTGATTGCCATTCTGGGCAAGCACGATGCTGGCGTCGAGCGAGGGCGAAAACAGGCTGTCGGTCTGGCCGGACAGCAGTTTCGGCATCAAAGTAACACCAAGCTCCCTCAAAGTGGAAAACGCCCACGACTTGGCCATGCCGCCAAGCGCCTGAACATGATCGACCGGTGAATCGACGACATCGCGAAGATAGGCCGCGATGCCGCGCTCATCTGCGGGCGACAATGACGGCTCGCCCGGCTGGCTGTCCTGGCCGAAACCTTCATTGAAAAATCCGATGTCGGATTTGGCGCCGCCCTCAGTTGCCATTTCACCTGAAATCAGATCGAGTGTGCCTGAAGGCCTGTCGACCGGCATGGAGACGAAATCAAGTTTCATCTTTGATGACAGGTCAGCCGGCAGGCTGTCGAAACTGCCAAAGGCGATCATGTTGTTGCTGGTGAGTTCGGGCAGGACGGAGGTGAAGCGAACCGGCATCACCTTGCCTGAGGAATAGGCCATCTTGGCGACGAATGTGGCGGCCGAATTCAACCCGTTTTTTTCGAGGTTTGGAACGAAGAGATAGGTAAAGTCATTGCCGCGCTTTCCCGATCCTGGGTTGGAACCCGACGTCAGCGCGGCAATATCCGGGTAGCGGCCGATGCGGGCATATTCAGGAACCTCGAGATAGGAGTTGTCCTGCACATGGATGCGAAACGACGATGAAGCGCCTTCGACTGTCTCGCACACAGCGTCGGAACGGGAGGGAACCCGCGCTTCGATCTGCAGCGTATTCTGGCCGGGCCGCAACACGCTGAGCGGGATAGGCAGGCGCTGATCCTCGATCGCGCCGGCCTTGGACGAGCTGAGCGGAATATTGGCGACAATCTTGTCATTGGCCTTGACGGTGAGGACCGCATTTTTGGCCAGACCGGCTGCGTAAAGCGCATTGACGTGAAAAATCATGTTGGCGTAGTCGCCGGGATAAAAATCCGACGGCATGCTGAAATTAACGCTGGAAACCAGTCTTCTGCCGGCAAAGGGCTGGGCCACAAAGCCCAGTTCGGAAAGCGATACCCGTGTGCCGGGCGTCATCAGCTTGCCTTTCTGGTTTTCAAGCGCCCGCAATCCCTGGGCGGTGCCAACCGGCTTGTCGGTGGATGCCAGCGCAACCAGATCGCGCACATTGGCAAGGATCTGTTCCTGGGAATCGCCCGACACCATCAATGTCCGGCGCTGCGTCTTGGGGTCGATGTCGACGGCAATCTTGCGGCCGATATTCGACCATTTTGGATCTTTCTGGGTCAATCCCTTGATGACGCCCGGCGTGCCGACAATCACGTCGATGCCCGGACCGGCGCCCGGCTCCTTGCCGAATTCGATATAGGGATGGTCGAAATTGCCGAGAATCGTCAACGCCTGGATGACGGACATCTCCTGGTCCATTTCGGACATGGAAGCGCCCTCAAGTACCAACCCCTTGATCGGCGTCCGGCCATTTTTCAGGCCTGAAACCGTCAGCAGGTCGACGAAGGACGGGCTGGAAGCCGAAGGATGGGCGAAAATGAAGCCGCTGCTTTCCGGTTCAATCTGCGTCCATAGCTCATAGGTGGCCTCAATGCTGCAATCCACGCGATGCTTCTGCTGCACGATAAAGGCAACGGAATTATATCCCGGCTGAACCACGCCGGTCGGCAAGGCCAGGTCGATCCTGTATTTGTCCCCCGACACAAGCTGGGCGGTGCCAACATCATTGCCGTTGACGAAAATCCGCATTGTCGATTGCTCGGGCGCTGCCGAAATTGCCGTCTGCATGGTGAGCACCAGGCGGGCCGCGCCCGCAGCATCGTCCGGCAGGGCAAAGAACGACATGTTCTTGGCGGCGAATTCACCGGAAAAGAACAAATCGAATTTGTCTCCCGACAGCGACCGCATCTTTTCATCGGCAGTTGCCGTCGCGCCGACGCGCTGGCCCTTCTGATTGTTGGAAACTTTGAAGGCCGGTGCGGTTTCGGCTGAAGCGAAATTGACGGTGGCTGCAAACACCAAAGTGGACAGCAATGCGAGTTTCTTCCGGGTCTTACTCATGACAAACATCCTCGGAGCGAATTGCGTTCAGGCCGCTTTTGCCTGGTTGGTTTTGCGGGCGGAGACTTGCTTTCTCGAGCGAGCCTTGCCAGCCGCGCCCTTGGAAGCCAAGGCTGCGGAAAGGGCTGCGAAGGGCGAAAGCAGAGCCCATTTCAACAACACGAAAAGGGAGACGATGAAACCGCGGCGAACTTGCAGGCCTGCCCGGTTGGAACGCGAGATTTCCATGTCGTGCAGCATCAGTTCGGCAATCGCCGGGAAATGCTTTGCGTCTGCATCAAGATCAAGCGTCATCATGTTTTGCGCATCGGTCATGGATTTGCCGATGAACACGGGAATGGTGGAAATCAAGACATCGTTTGGAGCGTTGACCAGGGAAAGCCGGCCGTAGTCGCCCTTTCGCAGGCCATTGGCCGCATCGCCCTTGATACGGATTTCGGCACGCCTGGCTGAAGCCTGCAGTACGGTGACCGGGATCGCCTTTTCGCCGACCAGCAACTCGCAGGCATATTTGACCGGCATGTCGATGCCGGAGACATCCGAGCGCTGCTCGATGATCACGCCGAGCGCCGCCCCGGCGATGACCAGATTGACCAGGTTCCAGAAGCCCGTGATGATGATCAGGTCGCCCAGCGCCGGCTCTGTCTGGTAGCGGGTGAAGCCGACATACAGAACCACAACCAGGAAGCCGAAAATCAGGAAGAACGGCAGCGCCAGTTCTGAAAGATGCTTCTGGTCCAGCGTCTGGCCCTTGGCAGTGACGTTGAAGCTCGGACGGCGCGGGTTGAAAATGACCGTGACGATGGCGCGCAGCAGATAGACGGACTGCACATATTCATAAAGCTCTGAAATCCAGGGCCAGCGCACGGTGCCGTAAAGATAGTTCCGGATCATTTCCGACGCGATCAGATAGGTCACGGTATAGGCGAAGAATTCCTGGGCGGAGGCGTTGAAGATTTTCAGGTTGAAGAAAATGAACAGGACGGGCGCGATCAGGAAGGTCATGCGGACGAGCGGGAAGAACCAGAACAAGGCGCTCGAAAGGTAGCACAGCTTCTGCGGCAGGCTGAGGCCCGACTTGAAAAGCGGGTTTTTCAACAGAAGGATCTGCACCATGCCCTGGCACCAGCGTGAGCGTTGGCCGATGAAGCTTGCGAAAGTTTCAGGCTGGAGGCCGGACACCAGAGGCTTGTCGACATAGACGCTGTTCCAGCCGCGGGAATGAAGCTCCAAGGCTGTTTCGCAATCTTCGGTGATCGTGATCCCTGAAAATCCGCCGACATCCTCGAGGGCCTCGCGGCGCAGCAAGGCGGCCGACCCGCAGAAGAACGACGCATTCCAGCGATCAAGGCCCTTCTGGATGTTGCTGTAGAACATCTCGTTTTCCGACGGCATTTTTGAAAATGTCGCCATGTTGCGCTCGACCGGATCGGGATTTGAGAAATAATGCGGCGTCTGGACCAGAAACAGGTCTGGATCTGCGGCGAAATATCCGATCGTCTCCTTCAGGAAGTTCCGCTCCGGCGCATGGTCGGCGTCAAAGACCACGACGATCTCGCCATTTGTCCTGGACAATCCCGCATTCAGGTTGCCGGCCTTGGCATGGGTATTTTCAGTCCGCGTCAGGTAAGTGACGCCAAGATCCGCACAGAGGTCCTTCAGCATCCCCGCACGGCTGTTGGCGGCATCGGCAATTTCGGAATCCTCGTGATTGCGTTTCTGGTCGGTCGCCCCGTCATCCAGCAGATAGACCTGCAACCGGTCCTTTGGATATTCCATGGCTTTTGCGGCAGCCAGAGTCAGCGCCAGGATTTCGCGGTCTTCATTATAAGTCGGCACAAAGACGTCAACGCTCGGCAGCTCGTCGTCGTTCTGGACCGGCGGCTTCTTGCGGGTCAACGGATCCGATATCACGAACAGACTGATGGCGAACATGACAATGCAGAACATTTCCGCGACATACAGGATCATGCCGGGGACGAAGGACCACAGGTCTTCAAATGGAGGCAGCGTGCTTGTCGTCCGCCAATAGGCGTAACGCAGGATAATGATGCTGGCGGATGCTAATATGACGTGACGAACAAGCCCACTTGATCCAAATCTTGTAAGGATCGTCAATATTACCAAAGTGGAAATTGAAATTACAATTTGAACATTCACACCTACCGGCTGAAAAATAAATGCCGATATAACCAGAGCGGACAGAATCCACATCACGAAAACAGAAACTCGGGCCATCAGATTTACTCCAAACTTGATCTTGTCTTAATACAATTCAGTATTTATTTTTTGTCAACGATATCATAATAAGTATTAATGCCCATATTTTGATCAAAAATTAACAAATTTGAGAATTAATTTGTCATAATTGACCGGATTGAGAACAATTTAC
Organism: Rhizobiaceae bacterium; assembly: GCA_041742335.1. Classification (GTDB taxonomy): domain Bacteria; phylum Pseudomonadota; class Alphaproteobacteria; order Rhizobiales; family Rhizobiaceae; genus Rhizobium_E. The sequence continues at coordinate 27,136 of JBGSIT010000048.1, read as the reverse complement.
TATTTTAAAGTGAGTATAATTAGGTTTATGTTTAAACATTGTGCATCGCAACATAGTTAATAAATAAAATTGAAACAAAAAAATATTCTGAAATGAAATATATATTTATATTAAATATTGAACGATCTGACGACTTGCCCCATTATGAGACACAGCCGTCCAACATGTGCACAAAGAGACGTCGCAAGAATAGACAAAATACAAATCTGAATAGCGAAGATATATAAATGAAAATGGGATTTTTAATTATCCAAAGGCGCCATAAAGCCGCTTTATCATATGGAATGCCCCTCTATATTAGATGCTCACGGCGAAATATCAGTGCCCTTGCGCCGCGCCGGAATGGCGCTCATTCAGCAAGCCAAAGCCGGAACAGCGCAGTCTCCCTTCAGGTCGGCATTGCCTGTCCTGCAGCCCGGAAGCGGCCACGGCCATCGGTTCAAGCATGACGAAGTGGCTGCGACATCAAAAAGCAGCGACAATGCGGCTTACGCTGCCAAAACAACTGTGCAAGGATCGCCGAACAGAAAAGGGGCCCGGCCGGCGCAAGGCGGGTGGCAATGCAAATCACAGATGGAGGAAATCTTGAAAACGGGAACATTTGTCGGTCGTATCTGGAGCAATCGGGCCAACGGGCCTTCGGTCGTCACACTTCGCGAGGGTTCAGTGATTGACGTTACCTGCCGCGAGGTCCCAACCATGCGTGATTTGATGGAAAGGGAAAATCCTGTTGCCTGGCTGGCAGGTACGGGCGGCGACAATATCGGCCCGGTTGATGACCTGCTGGCAGGCCGGCTTGCGGATGCGACGCTGCTTTCACCCTGTGACTTGCAGGCCGTCAAGGCTTGCGGCGTGACATTCGCCAAATCGATGATCGAAAGGGTCATCGAGGAAAAGGCCGCCGGCAATCCCGATCTCGCCACCAGCATCCGCACCAAGGTTACAGCGATTATCGGCGACAGCCTGCGCGATTTGAAAGCCGGTTCCCCGGAGGCAGCCAAGGTCAAGGCGGCACTCATCGAAGTCGGGGTATGGTCGCAATATCTCGAAGTCGGCATCGGGCCGGATGCCGAGGTCTTTACCAAGGGACAGGTCATGTCATCGGTCGGCCACCGCGCCGACGTCGGCCTGCATCCGATTTCCAAATGGAACAATCCCGAGCCGGAAGTGGTGCTGGCGGTCAATTCAAAGGGCCGTGTACAGGGTGCAACACTTGGCAATGATGTCAATTTGCGCGATGTCGAAGGGCGTTCGGCCCTGCTTCTTGGCAAGGCAAAGGACAACAATGCCTCCTGCTCCATCGGCCCCTTCATCCGGCTGTTTGACGACAGCTATTCCATCGACGATGTCCGCAATGCCGAGCTTGATCTCGTTGTCACCGGCGCTGACGGATTTCACATGACGGGCAAAAGCTCGATGAAGGAAATCAGCCGCGATCCGCTGGATCTCGTCGCCCAGACCATCGGCCGGCATCATCAATATCCCGATGGCTTCATGCTGTTCATGGGCACGCTCTTTGCCCCGGTCGAAGACCGCGACGCCAAGGGCCAGGGCTTCACCCACCATATCGGCGATATCGTCACCATCGCCAACGCCGACCTGGGCAGCCTGACCAATACAGTGCGGCTCTCAACGGAATGCCCGGCCTGGACATTCGGCGTCCGCGCCTTGATGACCAACCTTGCTTCGCGCAGCCTGCTTTAGCTGCATGAGACCGAAGGTCCGGTGATGCCTTGTTTGCGGCCTGTACAGTCGCCATATCAGGCTGGCCGCCAATAGCACATCCATTTTGCCGGCAGGCGCGCTGCGTTCATGCCGCGCCAGACCTTTTCACAGCCCCCAAAGGGAGCCTTCACCGTGCCCATATCGATTCTTGAACTTGTCCGCGTTACCGAAGCCACAGATGCGCGAGGCGCGATGGACAATGCCAGGGATCTGGCCGCCCATGCCGAAGGCTGGGGATATAACCGCATCTGGGTCGCAGAACATCACAACATGCCCGGCATCGCCAGCGCCGCAACATCCATTGTCCTTGCCCACATTGCCGCCGGCACCAAAACCATCCGCGTCGGCGCCGGCGGCATCATGCTGCCCAATCACGCGCCCTATATCATTGCCGAGCAATTCGGCACTTTGGCGCAATTATTCCCCGGGCGGATCGATCTCGGACTTGGCCGCGCGCCGGGCACCGACCAGATGACGCTGCGCGCCCTGCGCCGCACCAATGAATCGGCTGAAAACTTTCCAGAAGACGTGCTTGAACTGCAGGCGTTCCTCGCCCCGGTCATGCCCGAGCAGCGCATCCAGGCCGTACCCGCCGCAGGCACCGAAGTTCCCTTGTGGATTCTCGGGTCAAGCAATTTCGGCGCGATGCTGGCAGCCGAATTCGGCCTGCCCTATGCCTTCGCATCGCATTTCGCGCCTTCAATGCTGTTGCCGGCGCTCGATCTGTATCGCAGCCGTTTCAAACCTTCCAAGCAACTTGACCGGCCCTATGCGATGGTCGGCGTCAACATAATCTCGGCTGAAACCGACGCCGAGGCAAAGCGGCTGGCGACCACCCAGCAGATGTCATTCGTCAATATGTTTCGCGGCGCGCGCGGTCTCAGCCGTCCGCCGATTGACGACATCGAAACCTATTGGTCACCGACGGAAAAGATGCAGGCCATGCAGATGCTGTCGCGCTCGATCATTGGTTCGCCCCAGACCGTGCAAAGGGGCATCGATGACCTTGTGGCCGAAACCGGCGCTGACGAACTGATCGTGGTTTCCGACATTTTCGACCATGAAGCGCGATTGCGTTCATTTGAAATCATCGCATCGGTCAGCAATATGGGCGATTGGCAGGCGCGGGAAGCTTCACCGCGCCTTGAGATCAATGCGCGGTGAAGCCTTGCCCGGCGGCGTCCGGCTGAATGGTCAGCCCTTCAGCACGCCGCTCTTCTTGGCGGTCCATGTCGCAATGAAGTCCATCAGGCCCGGCGACAGGCAATCATAGGGTTCAAGACCCAGTTCGCGTAGCCGCGCCCGTATGCCATCCATCTCCGACGGATCGACACCCGCCTCGATAACCGATGACACAAAGGCAGCGAATGTGGGCGCCGCCCAGCCCTTTTGTTCAAACCGCTCCGGATGGATGAAATCCAGCCCCTTGAAGGCGTGATCCCGTTCGACCGGTCCATAGAGATGGACGCCGCAGGCCTTGCAGGCGTGGCGCTGGATCAGCGCCGATTTATCGACCACATCCAGCTTATCGCCATTTTCCAGCACTTCGACATTGCCGTGGGCCGTGACGGCGACGACCGAAAATTTCGCGCCCTCCGGTTTCCAGCACTTGGTGCAGCCGCAGGCATGATTGTGGGCGACATCGCCCTTGATGCGCACCTTGACGGGACGATCGGTACAATTGCAGACTAGCACGCCGCCTGAAAAACTTCCCGAACCCTTGGGGACGCCATTGTCCAATGCCGGGTGTATTGTGACTTTGCTCATGCTTTCCTCCCTTGCCGAATGAAGTGGTTTTCTGGTGTGTCGGCAAACCACAGCTGAAGCTGAATAGTGACCGGTGCCTGCAAGCCGCTTCCTCCCGGAACCGCGCGAGAAGGATATTGACCAATCCTGACTCTGACGGCATCCGGAGTCAAAATCTATTTCCAGTGGCGCACACCGCCCGATCCGGCATGAAATCGCCATCGGCCATGAATATTCGGCCATGTCTTGCCGTTAACCAACCGACGGACCGGAAGGCCCACGAAATTCAAATTGTGTGATTTGTTGATGACACCAAGAACATATCCATCCGGCAGGCTGTTCAGCCTTGGCTGCCATCGGCCAAAGCCGCCGTTGGAGAAATCCTGCAGCTGGATGCCCGCGCTTCGAAATAGCAATCGGCGCGATTTTCGTGCTGCAATTTGCCTGCCTGTTCGCTCCCATGCGGCCAAGCGGAACCACTGGGACTATGGCGCGGCTTTCACGGAGTGCTGACATGGGTGATAGTGACACAAGCGCCTTATCGAAATCACCTGCAGCTGCTAAGTACCTTGCGCAAACGGGCCGAACGCACAAGCCCGCGCAAATTCAGGCCCGCGCAAATTCAGGCCCGCAGAAATTCAGGCCCGCAGAAATTCAGGAAGGATGACCATCATGGAAATCAAACGTTGCGGTTCGCAACCCTCCACCAAGGGTCCGTCCGATTGGTTCACAGGTTCGGTGCGCATTGATCCGCTGTTTTCGGTTGCGCCGCCTGCCCGAGCTACGGCCAACACGGTTACATTCGAACCGGGCGCACGCACGGCATGGCATACCCATCCGCTTGGCCAGACATTGATCGTCACCTTCGGATGCGGCAGGGCCCAGCGCGAAGGCGGACCGATAGAGGAAATCCGCGCAGGAGACGTTGTCAGCTTCCAACCCGGTGAAAAACACTGGCATGGAGCCGGACCCGCCACCGCAATGACCCACATTGCCATTCAGGAATCACTGGATGGCAAAGCGGTCGACTGGATGGAAAAGGTCAGCGACCAGCAGTATCAAGGCTGATGCAGGTCGCAACCGGCAGCACTTGGCAGCGGCAGGCTCACGCTGTCACCGGTCATTCAGCCCCTTGCCGGCGAGAATGCGCGCTGTGTATTTCTTGATCCTCGCAACCTTTGTCGCGGATTGCTTGGGTTGGGAAAAATGAAGGATATAGCCGCGCCGCCGGCCCGGTGTCAGCGCCGCGAATGCTGCCTTCAGTTCAGGGTCGTCTTCGAGCAGTTTTGTGAGTTCTTCGGGAAAGACGAGATCGTCTTTCTTGAATTCCACTTTCAGGCCGGCTTTTTCCAGTTCAACAGCTTCGTTGATATAGTCCTTCAGGATTGCTTCCTGCCCGGCAATCTCCGCAATGCTGGTGAATTGCGCCATCCGCACCGAGCGTGAATTGTCACCGGGCGCGACAAGAATCCGGTGCTCGTCTTTCAACAATACGCCCTTGAAGAACCCCAGTGCGCTGCGATCCTTGAAACCCCAGAGCGTGGCGACATTGCCATCCTGGAATGTGTAACAGGGTGAACGCCACTTGAATTCTTCAGTAACCGGGCAATCGAGCAGGATTTTTCTCAATGCTTGCAATTCGCCGCGCCTGACGGTCGCCCTTTCGAAGAAAGCCTCAATCCTGGGATCCGCTCCACTCATCAAAAATCTCCATGATGTGGTGAGGCCCGATTAGTAACCCAGCTTCTGTTTGGTGTCTATCGGGGCCTGCACCCGCACACATTGCGGTCAACGACAGCGTCGTTCCTTATATTGAGCACTGCTACGCACCCATCCTTTCAATGCGGCTCGATATGGGCCTGATGAAAGATGTCGCCGGCGGCTGGAATGACCTGGCGTTCAATCATCCGCTGCACCTTGGGAGGGCCTTCGCCCCTGTGCAAGGCCCACAGGCTCTGGAAATTTTCCGCATCCGCCTTGGTGCGCCGCTGGTTATGCCGGACATAATCCACCCAAGTGGGCGTATGATAGCTTTCAGTCCAGATATCGGGGTTTTCCAGATTCCGCATCAGCGCCCATGCCTGCGCGCCGTCACGAATCCGGATGCGGCGGCGCTCGACCATGGTGACCAGAAATTCGGCCAGATCCTCATCACGGATTTCATACTGGATCTGGATGGCGATGGGTCCGCTTCGCGGCACAATGTCGAGGTGCAGTTCGGGCTCGCGGAATTGATCGAGCGGATCGAGATCCAGCGATTCAAATACAGGCATGGGCAACAACAGGCCGATCAGCACGCCGCCGGCCATGATGGCGGCTGCGACATAAAACGCATTGCCAATGCCGCCATTCTCCGCAAGCGTGCCCCAAACCCAGCTGCCCGTCGCCATGCCGCCAAAGGTGGCGGTCTGGTAGAAGGAAATCGCCCGGCCGACGACCCAGCGCGGCGTCGAAAGCTGGACGATGGTGTTGAACAGGGAAAGCGCGATCACCCAGCAACCGCCCGCAAGGACAACGGCGAGCGCGCACAGGATGGGGTTGGAGGTCACCCCCATGACCGCCTCGCTCAGTGCAAAGCCGGCAAAGGCGCAGCGCACGATGTTTTCGCTTGTCATCTTTTCGCGCAGACCGGCGTTGAAATAGGCGCCTGCAACCGCGCCGATGCCGAAGGCGCCGAGCAACAGGCCATAGGTGAGCGGGCCGCCCTTTATGACATCACGCGCCACGATGGGCAGCAAAGCCAGGATTGCGACCGACGACAGCCCGAAAACAAAGCTGCGGAAAAACACCTTGAGCAAATTCGGCGACATGGAAACATAGCGCAGGCCGGCGCCGATCGCCTGCCCCATATGTTCGCGCGGCAACGGATTGGCCGTTCGCGATGTTTCCCACCGCAGCAATGTCACGATCAGTGCGAGGTAGCTTGCCGTGTTGGCCGCAAAGGCGGCAGCCGCCCCGCCGAAAGCGACAATGGCGCCGCCGATGGCCGGGCCGATGCTGCGCGTCATGTTGAAGCCCATCGAATTGAGCGACACAGCGCCGGCCACATCCTCGCGCGGCACCATGTCGCCGACCGATGCCTGCCAGGACGGATTGTTGAGCGCCGTGCCGCATCCGATGAAGAAGGTGAAAGCCAGTAACCCCCAGGGCGAAATCCATCCCAGAAAGGCAAATGCCGTCAGCAAGGCGGATACGGCGACCATGAACAATTGCGCCACCAGCATAACCCGCTTGCGGTCGAAATTGTCGGCAATCGCGCCCGACGTCAATGAAAACAGCATGATCGGAAGCGTGGTGGAGGCCTGCACAAGGGCCACCATGTTTTCCGATGAGGTAATCGACGTCATCATCCAGGCCGCCCCCACGCCCTGGATCAGGCCGCCAAGATTGGAGGCGATGCTGGCAAACCAGATGTTGCGGAAGGTTTCGTTGGAAAGCGGCGCCAGAAAGGGCCTTCTGTCAGGCATGGCAAATTCTCTCGAAGGTGCATGTTTCAAATGCCACTATAGGCAAGAAATCGGCCTCGACCTATAAAAATGCCGGATTGCGGAAAAATGGCGGCATGGGCGCCGCAGACCCAACAGGTTCTCGGCAAGTTTTCAAAGCTGCAGCGAGCACATCGCCCGGCAAATTGACAAGCATTCGGCCCACGAACAAGACAGAAAAGTCGAACCATCCGGTTCAAATGAAAGCGGGAGGTGTCGATGAATTTCAGGGCAATTCAGTCAGACAGATTTCAACTTCACCCTTTGCTCCAGCTTGTCGGCGTGTTCCTTCCGCTCGCTGTAGCGGTCAGTCAGGTAGGATGACGCGTCTCTGGTCAGCAATGTGAACTTCATTAGTTCTTCGCAGACATCTACCACCCGGTCATAATAAGAAGACGGCCGCATCCTGCCGTCCGCATCGAATTCCTGGTAGGCCTTTGCGACGGATGACTGGTTGGGAATCGTGATCATGCGCATCCAGCGACCCAAAACCCGCAATTGGTTTACGGCGTTAAACGATTGGGAACCGCCGGATACCTGCATGACGGCGAGGGTCTTGCCCTGGGTAGGCCGGACTGCGCCGATTGAAAGCGGAATCCAGTCGATCTGGGCCTTCATGATGCCGGTCATTGCGCCATGGCGCTCCGGACTCACCCAGACCTGGCCTTCTGACCATTCCGACAATTCCCGCAGTTCCTGCACCTTTGCATGGGTTGCCGGCGCGTCATCAGGCAGGGGAAGGCCGGAGGGATCAAAGAGTCGAACCTCCGCGCCGGAATATTCGAGCAGGCGCCTTGCTTCCTGTGCGAGAAAACGGCTGTAGGATACTTTCCTGAGTGAACCGCACAAAATGAGAATGCGCGGCTTGTGCGTCGAGAATACCGGGCGAAGCGCCTCGCGGTCAGGCATTTTAAGATGTTCGATCATTGCCGCGGGAAAATCAGCCAACAGGTTTGCCCTCCTTGTCAAGAATTGCCTCGCCGTCCTCCTTGATGAAAGCACCTTTGAAGGCGTCCGGCGGCAGAATGTCGAGCACGGCTTCAGACGGCCGCGCCAGCCGCGTTCCCAATGGGGTAACGACAAAGGGACGGTTGATCAGGATCGGGTGTTCAAGCATCGCATCCAGCAGTTGGTCATCGGTCAGATCTGGATTGGCAAGACCGAGCTCGCCATAGGGCGTGCCCTTTTCCCGGATGGCTTGCCGGACCGTCAGGCCGGCCGCCGCAATCATCGTCTTGAGGTCTGTGCGGGAAGGCGGCGTCTGAACATATTCGATCACGCGCGGTTCGATTCCTGCGTGCCTGATCAAGGCGAGCGTGTTGCGCGATGTGCCGCAGTTGGGATTATGGTAGATCGTGACTTCCATTTTCAGCTTGCGCCTTCCGGTATTTTGGATTGTTGATAGGTCGCTTTCGGTTCGGTCAGCATCCAACCGGCAACGAGGATGGCTGTGCCAGGCGCTTTCGCCACAAGGCGGCGGTTGAGATCGAACGTCACCGCGTCATCCGGCCTTCGGTATCTCGCGACCGATTTCATCAAGCCGTCTTTGGAGGGCGAGCCTGTCAAGGGCCACCATTGGCAGACTGATGAAGATACCGATGCGGTTGTTCAGCATCCGGTAGGTCTCGGCGAAAGCAAAACGCCTTTCGCTTTCGCTGCCTTCTGCTGCGGCAGGATCAGGAACGCCCCAATGGGCTGTCATCGGTTGGCCCGGCCAAACCGGGCAGGCTTCGGCTGCGGCATTGTCGCAGACTGTGAAGACGAAATCCATTTGCGGCGAACCCGCGACCGCAAATTCGTCCCAGTTTTTCGAGCGGGCGAAGGCGGTGTCATGGTTCAGGCCCTTGAGAAGCTGGAGCGCGAAGGGATGGACTTCACCTTTGGGATGCGACCCGGCGGAAAAGGCTTTGAACTTGCCCCGCCCAAGCCTGTCGAGGATGGCTTCGGCTATGATGGAGCGTGCTGAATTGCCCGTGCAAAGAAAGAGCACGTTATAGATCTTGTCGCTCATTTGATGTCTCCGGAAATGAACAGTGGCTCTGCGTCTGCAACCTCCTTGGGAGGGCAGCACGGTGTCAGGTCGGCGACAAGCGGTCCGCATAGATCCGGCTTGCCCCCGCAGCAATCTTTGATCATGTAAAGCGTAACTTCGCGGAACTGGACAAGGTCCGCGCGGTAGATGATGGATCGGCTCTGTCGTTCACCCTTGACCAGGCCGGCATTTGCCAATGTCGCCAGATGGGCGGACATGGTGTTTTGTGGAACACCGACGATTCGAGCCAGTTCTCCGGCCGCAATGCCCTCAGGTTCCCGCTCCGCCAAAAGGCGAAAGGTCTGAAGGCGCGTCAATTGCGCCAGCGCCGCCAAGGCGTTGATGGCTTGAGATTCATCCATATATCCAGAATAACGGATATTTAACCATTGATCAAGAAGCATATGGGGTTTTTAAACGGCCCCGGGTTTCCCCTCCGCTTAGATGCAGGCAATCATTGTCCAAGCCATTGATTTGATTTCCGACCCGGCCATTCGCAGTGCAAGTGTTGCCTTCCCCATTGGCTTCACATGTCCATCGCGCCGGGCACGGGGCGCGGAGGCCTGCCTAATTCATAGGCCTGTTCCTGCAGCACTTTCAAATGAAGTCCGGCATCCGACAACCCGAGAAGGGCGAAAGGCCAAAGACCGATGTGGCGATTTCCTGCAACCACCGCTCAGTGTCAGCGGTCAGGCGAACCAAACCCCTCTCCTCAACTTATTTCCGTTTCTTGACAAGCATCAACGCGCCCCGGTCGCAATGTTGTAAAAATATACTTCTGGTGGCGGCGCGCGCGTCGATATCGATTCCGCCTTGAAGCGGCACGGCGCAAAACCAGTAGATATTCAATCAAGGGGATATGATCATGAGCGCTTTGGATGTAGCCGCAAACTCGGCTTCCGCCGAAAAACCTGCCGGCAAGCTTGGCCTGGTGCCACTGGTGGCTCTGGTCGTCGGTTCAATGATCGGCGGCGGCGTCTTCAGCCTGCCGCAGAACATGGCCAAGGGCGCATCTCCGGGAGCCGTCATCATTGGCTGGCTGATTACCGGTGTCGGCATGCTGGCGCTGGCCTTCGTCTATCAGGGGTTGTCTACCCGCAAACCGAAGCTCGACGCCGGACCTTATTCCTATGCGCGTGCCGGCTTTGGCGATTTTGTCGGCTTCAACAGCGCCTGGGGCTATTGGCTCAGCGCCTGGCTCGGCAATGTCTCCTATGTCGTGCTGATCTTTGGCGCCCTGAGCTATTTTTATCCGGCCTTCGGCGCCGAGGGGAATACGAACCAGGCGATCATCGGGGCGTCAATCGTTCTCTGGGTCACCCATGCACTGGTCCTGATGGGCATACGCCAAGCCGCCATCATCAACGTTGTCACCACAATCGCCAAGCTGGTCCCGATCCTGCTCTTCATCCTGCTGGTCGCGGTTGCGTTCAATTTGCCGAAATTCAACTTCGACTTCTGGGGCACGCAAACGCCGGATCTGGGCGGCGTCATGGCGCAGGTAAAGAGCACCATGCTGGTCACGCTCTGGGTTTTTATCGGCATTGAAGGTGCAAGCGTTGTTTCTGGACGTGCCGCAAAACGCACCGATATCGGTCGCGCCACCATCATCGGATTTGTCATCGCCCTGGTCGCCTATCTGGCGGTTTCGCTTTTGTCCTTCGGCATCATGAACCAGCCGGAACTGGCCGCCTTGCCGGCTGCGGCTTCCATGGCCAATGTGCTTGAACAGGCCGTCGGCCCCTGGGGCTCGGTCCTGGTTCGCGTCGGGCTGGTCATCTCTGTTGCAGGCGCCTTCCTGAGCTGGACCCTTTTTGCAGCCGAAATTCCCTATCGCGCCGCCAAGGAAGGCATGTTGCCGGATGTGTTTGCGATGGAAAACAAGAATGGCTCGCCGGCTGGCGCGCTGTGGATAACCAATATCTTCGTGCAGATTTTCCTGATCGTCACGCTTTATGCAAACTCGACCTATCTCGCTTTGTTTTACATCGCTTCGACCGCCATTCTGGTGCCCTACGTTCTTTCCGGCGCCTATGCATTCAAGCTTGCGATCAGCGGGGAAGGCTACAAAGCCGAAGAGCGGCGCGGTCGCGACATGTTCACCGGTGCCCTGGCGACCGTCTATGGCGCATGGCTGATCTATGCGGCCGGCCCCAACTATCTGTTGATGTGCGCAATTCTCTACGCCGTTGGCGTTCCGGTCTACTGGTTTGCCCGCTTCGCGCGCGGCGAGAAAGCCTTTTCGGGCGTCGAAGCCCTGATCGGGGTCGGCATCGTGGTTGCTGCGGGCATTGCCGGCTACCTGATGTGGACCGGCGCCATCAGCGCCCTGTAACTGTCTCAAATATTGGAACGATATGATGAACACATCTGCAAAACTCGGGGTCCATTCCGAAACCGGAAAGCTGCGGCAGGTGATCGTCTGCCGCCCGGGCTTGGCGCATCGCCGCCTCACCCCATCCAATTGCCAGGAGATGCTGTTTGACGATGTTTTCTGGGTCAAGCAGGCCCAGAAGGACCACGACGTCTTTTCCGGCCTGATGCGTGACGAAGGCGTCGAAGTGCTGGATGTCAATGTGCTTCTGGCCGAAACCCTGAACACGAAGGAAGGCCTGGCCTTCGTGCTCGACCACCGGATCAATGCCAACCAGGTCGGGGTTGGCATGATCGACGAATTGCGCAGCTGGATGGAAGAACTGCCCGCTGCGCAGCTTGCGGAATATCTGCTGGGCGGATTGGCCGAAGACGATCTTGACTTCACGCCGACGGGCCTGTTCGGCAGCTATCTCGGCCATCACGGCTTCATTCTGCCGCCCTTGCCGAATGCGCTGTTTACCCGCGACAACTCCGCCTGGATCTATGGCGGCGTGACGGTCAATCCGATGTATTGGCCTGCGCGCCGACCGGAGACGCTGCTCAATGCCGCGATTTACAAGTTTCACCCGAAATTTGCAGGCAAGGTCGAAATTCATTGGGGTGACCCCACCAAGGATCATGGACTGGCGACGCTGGAAGGCGGCGACATCATGCCGGTCGGCAACCGCACGGTCTTGGTCGGCATGGGCGAGCGTTCCTCGCCGCAAGGCATCGGCCAACTGGCCGAGGCGTTGTTTGCCAAGGGCGTCGTTGACCGGGTTCTTGCCTTCCGCATTCCGAAATCGCGCGCCGCCATGCATCTCGACACGGTCTTCACCCTGTGCGGCGACGACGTGGTGACGACCTTCAAGGAAGTTGCCGACGAACTGGTTTGCTATGACATCCGCCCCGGCGACGGCAAACAGCCGCTGTCGTTCCGCCACGATCCGCGGCCGATCTTTGATATCGTCGCCGAAGTTCTCGGCTACAAGAAGCTTCAGATCGTGCCGACCGGCGGCAATACCGATGAAGAGCGCGCGCGGGAACAATGGAACGACGGCAACAATGTACTGGCCCTGCGTCCCGGCGTCGTGGTCGGTTATGATCGCAACGACGACACCAATGCCGCGCTGAAGGCGGTCGGCATCGAGGTGCTGGCGGTTCCCGGAGCCGAACTTGGCCGTGGCCGCGGCGGCGGCCATTGCATGAGCTGCCCCACCATCCGCGATGCAATTTGATCTGGAAGGACAACGACAATGGCATTCAATCTGAAAAACCGCAGCCTGCTGACGCTGCGTGATTATACGCCGCGCGAGATCGCCTTTCTCATCAAGCTCGCAGCCGATCTCAAGACCGCCAAATATGCAGGCACCGAGGTTCCAAGACTGCAGGGCAAGGATATCGCGCTGATTTTTGAAAAAGATTCGACCCGCACCCGGGTTGGCTTCGAAGTGGCCGCCTATGACCAGGGCGCCCGTGTGACGTATCTCGGGCCGACCGGCAGCCATATCGGCCACAAGGAATCGGTCAAGGACACCGCCCGGGTACTGGGGCGGATCTATGATGCGATAGAATATCGCGGCTTCGGCCAGAACATCGTCGAAGATCTCGCCAAATATTCCGGCGTGCCGGTCTATAACGGCCTGACCAACGAATTTCACCCCACCCAGATCCTCGCCGACTTCCTGACCATGCAGGAGCATGTGGAAAAGCCCCTGCACCAGGTCTCCTATGTCTTCATCGGCGATGCGGCCAACAATATGGGCGACAGCCTGTTGATCGGCGGCGCCAAGATGGGCATGGATGTGCGGCTGTGCGCGCCGAAAGCCTGCTGGCCTTCACAGGCTATCCAGGATGAGGCGCAGACAATCGCAACTGAGACCGGTGCGCGCATCATGATCACCGCAGATATCGATGCAGCGGTGAACGGCGTCGATTTCATCTATACCGATGTCTGGGTCTCCATGGGCGAGCCGAAGGAGAAATGGGCCGAGCGGATCAGGCTGCTGATGGACTATCAGGTCAATGCCGCCCTGATGGCCAAGACCGGCAACCCGCGCACCCGGTTCATGCATTGCCTGCCGGCCTTCCACAATACCGAAACAAGCGTGGGCGCGGACATCGAGGCGCAGTTCGGCATCACCGCCATGGAAGTGACCGAGGAGGTTTTCGAAAGTCCCGCCTCAATCGTCTTCGATCAGGCCGAGAACCGGCTGCACACAATCAAGGCGGTGCTTGTCGCCACGCTGGGAGCCTGAGATGCTGGTCGTCGCAGCATTGGGCGGCAATGCCCTGCTCAAACGGGGCCAGCCGCTGACTGCGGAGGCGCAGCGCGCCAATGTGAAAATCGCCGCCGAGGCGCTTGCCGGAATCGTGCGCGCCGGCCACCGGCTGGTGGTTACCCATGGCAACGGCCCGCAAGTGGGCCTCCTTGCGCTTCAAGGCGCCGCCTACAAGCCCGATGAAGCCTATCCGCTCGACGTGCTTGGCGCGGAAACCGAAGGCATGATCGGCTACATGATCGAGCAGGAGCTTGAGAATGCGCTGGGCCATGATCGTGCGGTCGCAACGCTGCTGACGCAGATCGTGGTCGACGGCCGCGACCCGGCATTTGGAAAGCCCACAAAATTCGTCGGCCCCGTCTATGACAAGGACGAGGCGGAAAAGCGGGCCAAGGCCGCCGGCTGGGCGATTGCCGCCGATGGCGACAAATGGCGGCGGGTCGTTGCCTCGCCGAAACCGGTCGAGATTCCCGATTTGCGCGTTTTGAATCTTTTGCTGGGACGCGACGTCATCGTGATCTGTGCGGGCGGCGGCGGCATTCCGGTCGTAAGGCGCGACGATGGCAGCCTGATCGGAATCGAGGCAGTCATCGACAAGGATGCGGCAAGCGCCCTGCTTGCCCGCGCGCTTGACGCCGACGCGTTGTTGCTGCTGACCGATGTCGATGCGGTTTACCGCGATTATGGCAAGGACAATGCAACGCGCATTGCCCGGATGACACCCGGCGAGGCCAAGGCGCTCGGTGCGCCCGCAGGTTCAATGGGACCGAAAGTCGTCGCAGCGAGCGATTTTGCCGAGACCGGCGGCTTGGCCGGAATTGGCCGGCTTGAAGATGCGGTCGCCATACTGGCGGGTCGCGCCGGCACCCGGATCAAGACGTAAAAACGCAACCAAATGAGGGATATCGCTGCCAAGCAGGAGATATCGGCAAATGTGCGACGCCCTCTGTCCGGGCCGCCAACATTTTGCCTTTCTGCCGGTCTGGTAAAAAGCCGTGGTGCAAAGATCAAATTTTGGGCGCGATATCCATTTCCAGTACCATTGTCGTGCAATGCGTTTGAGGTCCGTAGGGTAAACTTCGGACATCTGGTTGATATCCAGCAAAACAGGCCCGCTGCACACTCCATAATAAAGCGGCACTCCTCACCGGGCTCTCCACGGCATCGCACCCGACTCGCGCCATACCCAAACAAAAATTTATGAAAGGAGCCCATTCCGTGCGCTATGCTCTTATTCTGGCAATAACGCTTTGTATTGCCGCCATCAGCCAGGCCGCCAATGCCGGGATGATTGAAAAAATCAGCCCCCATACCGTCGCCGTCACCATCGACCGGCTTCAGGAGGCCGCTGAAGGCGCCGGCGCCACCGTTTTTGCACGCGTCGATCACGCCAAGGGCGCAGATTCGATCAATATCGAAATGCGCCCCACACAAATGCTGATGTTCGGCAATGCCGCACTTGGCACACCGGCGATGCTTGACAACCAGACTGTTGGACTCGACCTGCCATTGCGGGTGCTGGCCTATGCGGATGCCGCCGGTCAGGTGCATGTGGTCTATCACGCGCCCTCCTCGCTTGTGGCCGACCATGGCTTGCCCGCTGATGCCGAATACATCAAGAACATGAAAGGCGCCTTGGACAATCTGACAAACAAGGCGATTGCTGCGGAGTAGACGCCGGCACTCAATGAAAAAACCCGGTGTCGGCCACGGCATCGCTCAGGCCTCGCCAATTCAGATGGCGGGGCTGATGCGGCAATTTTGGCGACAAGCCGGATTTCCAGGCAGATCGGTTTTTGCCGCTAATCGTAGAATTTTCCGGCTTCCAGAAGTTCAAATCCCTTGATCTCGAATTCATAAAGCGAACCATCGGCCTTTTCCGCCCGGGCAATCAATTTTGCTTCATCGTTTCGAAACACGGCATGGGTGGTATGAAGCGCGCGATAGCAATGCGAACCATCCGGATAAATGTATTTTATCATCAGGAACCTCCTTGTCGGGCCTTTGCCTTGTTGCAAATGCCTTCCCTTTTACAACATATGCTGAAGGCGACGATGCGGCCAATCCCGCCTTTCAACATATAGCCGGATTCGAAAGTTGACGAACTCGGCGACGGGGCCGCGATGAACCAGAAATCCGCCTCGCGGAATGGGCGATGCAGGCGGTCCAATGGCGCTCCCGCCATGACACTGCGGTACAGAGCCTTGCCTATGGAACCTCCGTATTGATGCAAGTCAATTCGGTCATGGCGACGCCGTGTTAGGGAGACCCAATCATCAGGACCCCATCATGACAGCTTTGAAATCCGACATCGAATCAATCGTCAAGACCGGCAAAAGAAGATCGCCGCTGCGAAGCTGGCTGGCCTGGCTGGTGGTTGCGGCCGCAGTCGGCGGGATCTGGTATTGGTGGAGCGCCAGTTCACAACAAGCGCTGCCGGTCTATGCCACCGAGAAACTGGTTCGCACCGATATCGTCGTGCAGGTGACCGCGACGGGGACTGTAGAGCCAACCAACAATGTCGAAATTTCGAGCGAACTTTCCGGCACAATCAGGTCCGTGGAAGCCGATTTCAATGATCTGGTCAAAAAAGGTCAGGTTCTGGCGCGACTCGATACCGACAAGCTTGAGGCGAATGTCGAGCACAGCCGGGCCACACTGGCCGCTACCCAGGCCAGATTGGCCGAGGCCAATGTGACGCTGATCGAAATGAAGGAAAATTACGACCGGTCGATCCTGCTGCAGGAAAAACACGTCGCCACCGTTGAGGTGCTGTTGAAGGCGAAAGCCGCCTATGACCGGGCGCAAGCGGCGATCAAGAGCGCCGAGGCCGATATCCGCGTAGCCCAGGCCGATCTCAAGATCGACGAGGCAAACCTGGCCAAGGCCTGCATCTGCTCCTCCATCGACGGCGTGGTGCTTTCGCGCACTGTCGAAGTCGGGCAGATCGTTGCATCGTCGCTGCAGGCGCCGGTATTGTTTACCCTGGCGGCCGATCTCAAGCATATGGAATTGCAGGTCGCCATTGATGAAGCCGATATCGGCAAGGTCGAAGTCGGCAACAAGGCGGCCTTTACGGTTGAGGCCTATCAGGGACGGACCTTTCCGGCGGTGATTTCCGAAGTGCGGTTTGCGCCCGAAACTGTTGACGGCGTGGTGACCTATGAGGCGATCCTGTCAATCGACAATGCCGACATGCTGCTGCGTCCCGGCATGACGGCAACCGCAGATATCACTGTAGACGAGATCAAGGACACGCTCGCTGTGTCCAACGCCGCGCTGCGTTTTGCGCCGCCTGAAAAGGTGGAAGAGAGCGGCGGCAGCGGCCTGCTGGGCATGCTGATCAAGCGCCCGTCGAACGCCCCATCCACCCCTGTGAAGGCAAATGCTGATGGCCGCCGCAACATCTGGGTCCTGAAGAACGGACAGGCCCTGGCCGTGCCGGTTTTGTCGGGCGCCAGCGACGGATCAAAGACTGCGATATTGGAGGGCGATGTGGCCGAGGGCGATCTGGTGATTACCGATCTGACCACCAAGTGACGGCCGCGCCGATGGCATCCGCAATGCCGCTGATCCGTCTTCGCGGGATCACCAAGGTCTATGGAACCGGGGATGCCGAAGTCCGTGCGCTGCAGGGCATCGACCTTGACATCGAAAGCGGCGAATTCGTCGCCATCATGGGACCGAGCGGATCGGGCAAATCGACCGCGATGAACATTCTGGGCTTTCTCGACAAGCCGACAAGCGGCCAATATCACTTTGGCGGCGCCGAGGTGGATCATCTCGGCCGTGACCAACTGGCGCTGTTGCGGCGGAATTTTCTTGGCTTCGTGTTTCAGGGCTACAATCTGCTGGCCCGCACATCGGCGCTGGACAATGTCGAATTGCCGCTGATCTATCAGGGCATGGGTGGGGCCGACAGGCGGCGTCTTGCGCGCGAGGCGCTTGCAAAAGTGGGTCTGGAAGGGCGTGAAGATCATGACCCGTCCCAGCTTTCCGGCGGCCAGCAGCAGCGTGTTGCAATCGCGCGCGCCATCGTGACCAATCCGGACGTGATCCTGGCCGACGAACCTACCGGCAATCTGGACACAGCCCGCAGCCAGGAAATCATGCAATTGCTGACCGATCTCAACCGCAAGGACGGCATAACCATCCTGATGGTAACCCATGAGCCCGACATGGCCGAACATGCCGACCGACTTGTGCATTTCGTCGATGGCCGCATCGAGTCCGATACACGCAAGGCGAAGGTGACAAGCAATGCTGTATGAAGCTGTGCGGCTGGCCTTGCAGGCCATTTTCCGCAACGCCTTCCGGTCTTTCCTGACGGTGCTTGGCATTGTCATCGGGGTCGCTGCGGTCATCGCCATGGTCACCGTCGGCCAGGGCTCCACTGAACAGGTGAAGGCGGATGTCGCAACGCTGGGCACGAACTTGCTGATGATCCGGCCCGGACAGCCCTCGCGCGGCCCGGGTTCGGGCCCTGGCGACATTGCGGCGACCCTCACCTTGAAAGATGTCGACGCCATCGAGCAGCAGATCGGCAGCGTGCTGGTTGCAACACCGACCAATTCGCGCACAATGACCGCCATCTACGGCAATGTGAACTATGCGACCACCCTGACCGGCACAGACAATCGCTTCCTGACCGCCCGCGACTGGGACATCGTTTCCGGCCGCTCGTTTTACGAAAGCGAACTCCGGTCCGGGGCGTCCGCCTGCATTCTTGGCGAAACCGTGCGCGAGAAGCTTTTCGGCAATGGCGATCCGCTGGGGGCCAATATCCGCCTCAAGCAGATCTCCTGCCGGGTGATCGGCACCCTGGAAGTCAAGGGCGCATCCAGCTTCGGCTCCGATCAGGATGACATCATCCTGATCCCGATCCGGACATTCCAGCGACGCGTTGCCGGCAACACGGATGTCTCGATGATCTACGCCTCGATCAAGGCCGGCATTTCCACCGACAAGGCCAAGGCCGACATCGAAAGCCTGATGCGCGAACGCCGCCGCATCGGAACTTTTGATGAGGACGATTTCAATGTCTTTGACATGAAGCAGATCACTTCGATGCTGACCGGCATCACCAGCGTGCTGACCGGCCTGCTCTCGGCGGTCGCCGCAGTCAGCCTGCTCGTCGGCGGCATCGGGATCATGAACATCATGCTGGTGTCGGTCACCGAGCGCACCCGCGAAATCGGCATCCGCCTGGCGGTCGGCGCAACCGAGCGCCAGGTGTTGCTGCAGTTCCTGGTCGAAGCCATCGTGCTGTCGCTGATCGGCGGACTGATCGGAATCCTGCTCGGTCTGGCACTGGGCCTGATTGGCTCGCGGTTCCTGTCGGTGCCGTTCTCACCCGATCCGGCCATCGTGCTGGCGGCCTTCGCCTTTTCCGCGCTAGTCGGCGTGGTGTTCGGCTATTTCCCCGCCCGCCGGGCAGCCCGCATGGATCCGATTGAAGCGCTGCGCCATCAATAAGCGCGCCGCCGCCGGCTTGATTTGCAGTTGGCGAAGATCCGGTGACGGCCGCGCGAGAAAGATTTTTGGCAGCAGGAAAAATCGGCAATTGCAGGGAGCGCATTGTTTGCTGAACCAAGTCTGCCTGTGCTAACTTCGCCGCCAGGAGGATGCCCATGTCGACAACGGAGATTGCCACTGGAAAACGGACAATTTCCCGCAAGCGCGATACGGGGCGCAGGGCGTTTTTGTCGTCTTGCCTTTCAGCCGGCGTTCTCCTGGCTGCGCCGGCCATTGCGCGGGAAGAACAACCGCTTCGCTTCGGGCTGACACCGGTATTCCTGACTTCGGATCTTGAATTGCTGTCACGCCTGAAGACCTATCTCGAACGGGCGACCGGGCATCCGGTAAAACTGATCACCCGCCGGACTTATCAGGAAATCACCTCGATGTTGATTTCCCGCCAACTGGAAGCCGCGTGGATCTGCGGCTATCCGTTTGTCGCCAATGTCAGCCAGCTTGCGCTGGTCGCAGTGCCAGTCTGGCGCGGTCGGCCGCTCTATCAATCGTTCCTCATTGCTTCCGCCGAACGCAAAGCTGAGGGGCTCACTGATTTGAAGGGCGACATCCACGCCTTTTCAGACCCGGACTCCAATTCCGGCTATTTGGTCACTGCGGCGGCGCTGGCAGAAATCGGGACGGACCCGCCGCATTTCTTCAGCCAGACATTTTTTACCTATGGCCATCGCAATGTCATCAGGGCGGTGGCAACCGGCCTGGCCATGAGCGGCAGCGTTGACGGCTATGTCTACGAGGTCATGCGCCAGACGGAGCCTGAACTTGTCGGCACCACAAGGATCGTGCAAAAATCCGCCTGGCTCGGATTTCCGCCGATTGCCTGCCCGATATCCCAAGGTTCCTCACCCGCCATCCTGCGCCTGCGCCATGCCTTTGTGAACATGAACGATGATGCAGATGGTACCGCAGTCCTCGACATGCTGAGATTGGACGGCTTCAAAGCCGAAAATCCGGAACTGTTTGATCCGATTGCTGCGATGATGGCCAGGATTGGAGGCGGCAAGGGATGATGTTCAAGACCGCGCTGACGTTCAAGGTGCCGGCCGTTGCCGCCATATTCCTGATTGCCGTTTCCATCTTTATTTCGCAACAGGTCCTCTCCCGCCTTCAGCAGATCCAGTCGAGTCATCTGGAATCGCTGGCCGGCGTCCATCTGGACGGGCTGGCGGCATCGTTGACGGATGCTGTTCTGCGCGAGGACATCTGGGAGGTGTTTGCCATTCTGGACCGCACCAGGCAAAGCACGGAAGGACTTCGGGCGCTCGAAACCACGGTGGTCAACATGGCAGGCATGGTGATAGCCGCGACTGATCCGAAACGCGCGCCATCCGGCGCCGCCCTGTCAGCCGAATATACGCCGGTGGATAATGATTCCAGCCAGTTTGTGATTGATGAAACGGAAGCCCGCGCATTTGCGCGTCGCGACATCCTTTATAATGACCAGAAAATCGGGGCGATCTATTCCAAACTCGATATTGCGCCGCTCATCAATGAACGACGGCATGTGCTGTGGACGCTGTTGCTGTCGAACGCGTTTCTTACGCTGTTGATGGTTGCCGCCGTCTGGATCAGCGTCCGGCGCATGCTCAAACCTGTCGGCGTTCTTGTTGCCCATTTGGAAGAAAGTACCGTGGCCAGCATATCGCCGATTTCGAAAGAAGAAGTTGAAAAGGCGGGGGTGGAATTCCAGCGGCTCTATTCGGCTTTCAACGGCATGGCGCTGGGACTTGCCGAGCGTGAGGAACTGGTCAGAAAACTGGCCGAAGAAGAGCGCCTGGCAAGTCTGGGCAGGCTCGCATCGGGCATGGCGCATGAAATCAACAATCCATTGGGTGGCCTGTTCAACGCGCTCGACACGCTCAAGCATCACGGCGACCGCGCCGAGGCGCGAACACAAGCCAGCAACCTTATCGAACGCGGCCTGCGCGGCATCAGGGATATTGTCAGGTCCGCTCTGGTGACCTGGCGGGCAGACAAGGACGGCAGGCATCTGGAACCGCATGATATCGATGATCTGCGCATTCTCGCATCGCCGGAGCTTAACAGGAATGAACTGGAACTGGTATGGTCGGTCGGACTGGACCGTGCAATCAAACTTCCAGCCTCGAGCATCAGGCAGATCCTGCTCAACCTGTTCCTCAACGCCTGCCAGGTCTCAAAGCGAGGCGGTCGGGTCAAGGTTGCAGTCAATGAAGACGGCGATGTTCTTACAATGACTGTGGAAGACAGCGGCACCGGAATGCCCGATTTTGCGGCCAGGATACTGACTGCGGAATCTGCCGCCCCGAGTCCGCTTGCGACAGTCCATGGTCTTGGTCTCTGGATGACCAGGAGGCTGATTGATGAACTTGGCGGAAGCGCCAGCGTCAGCGCCAACGAAAATGGCGGATCGCGTGTCTGGGTTACAATACCGGTGCCTGCGGAAGGAGCAAAACGCAATGCGGCTTGAAAACAGGATCATCGGTCTGGTCGAGGATGATGTGATCATGGGAGAATCCCTCTGCCAGCGGCTTGGTCTTGAGGGTGCCGATGTGCGTTGGTGGCATTCGACCAGCGAGGCGATCGATGCGATGTCAAGGCTGCCGGGCCTGGATGCGGTGATCTGCGATATACGTCTACCCGACGGATCGGGCGAAAGGGTGTTCCGTGAAGTTTCCAGCCAGGGCAGCCCGCCGCCATTTCTGTTCATGACCGGATTTGGCGACATAGATCAGGCAGTGCGCCTGATCCGCGCCGGGGGCGGCGACTATCTGACCAAACCCTTCGACATGGCCGATTTCCTTGACAGGCTCGATCATCTGATCGCCAGTCACGAGCCGGTGGCCGAACCGCGACTGGGCCTGTCGTCAGCCATGATTGCGATTGAAAGGCTGTTGCGGCGCTTGGCCCGCTCGAACGCCAATGTGCTCATTACCGGCGAAACCGGCGTCGGCAAGGAAGTCTGCGCGCATTTTCTGCATGCCGCTTCCGCCCAGAACACCGGTCCGTTTATCGCCGTCAATTGCGCGGCAATTCCGGAGGAGCTTCTCGAAAGCGAATTGTTCGGTCATGAAAAGGGCTCCTTCAGCGGCGCTGTGGCGCGCCATCTCGGTTATGCGGAGCGGGCCAAGGGCGGAACGCTTTTTCTCGACGAGATCGGCGATCTTTCGCTGCGATTGCAGTCCAAATTGCTGCGCCTGATCGAAAGCAGGTCTTTTTCGCGGGTTGGCGGCGAACAAATCATTGAATTTGAAGCCCGTCTGGTGACCGCGACCAACGCCGACCTGGCCGCAGCCATCAAAGCCGGCAACTTTCGCGAAGATCTGTTTTACCGGATAAATGTCGTGTCGGCCTTCATCCCGCCGCTGCGACAACGCCGGGATGATATTGCCTGGCTTGCCAATCTGATTTTTGATTTGATCTCGGCAAACCACACCGAAGGTCCGACCGGGCTTTCCGACATGGCGATCGAGGCGCTCGAAGAGCATGACTGGCCAGGCAATGTCCGCGAACTGCGCAACCGGATCGAGCGCGCAACCGTCCTGGCGCTTGGCCCCTGGATCATGCCCGGCGACCTTTTTCCCGAAAAATCCTGGCTCAAGGATCAGCACGGTGGCGAAACGCAATCGCTTCAACCCTTGGACGCGGCGCGCGAGGATGCCGAACGCAGGCATATCCTGAAAGTCCTTGCGACCACCAATGGCGCGATCCAGCCGGCCGCACGAATCCTGCGGGTATCGCGTTCGACATTATGGGAAAAGATGCGCCGGCTCGAGATCTCGGTCGATGGAAACGGCTGACATGTCCGGAATTTCGGACATGAAGATCGGCAGGTCGTGAAAGGCCGACATCGGACCTGTCGGCATTTCCCGTCGATTCAATGATTTCAACAGCTTGCCGCTGCCATCGGAATGGTACGGAAGTTGCAAAGCTTCTCCTGCATGAATTTCGAGGAGGAGATTCCCATGTCCAAATGCGACAAGCTGGTCGAGGTCGGCCGGCGACAGTTCTTACGTGGCGGCGCTTTTGTCGCTGCCGGCGCCGCTGCCGGTGCTATTTCAACCCCCAAGGCGGCCATGGCCGCGCCGAGCCTGGCTCTGGTCAGCTATCCGGCATCGCGCCTCGGAAATGTCAAGGATCTGAAGGTCAATGAGCCGATGGACATCACCTTTCCCGATGAGGGATCGCCCGGCGTTCTCCTGAAACTCGGCTCAGCCGTGGAAAGCGGCGTGGGACCAGACTCCGATATTGTCGCCTTCTCGGTTCTTTGCCCGCACAAGGGCTGGATGCTCTCTTATGATGCAGCCGACAAGTCCTTGAATTGTCCCGGTCATTTCTCGCGCTTCGACGCTGAAAATGGCGGCCAGCAGATCTGGGGCCATGCCACCAACAACTTGCCGCAGTTCCAGCTCCGCGTCGATGACAAGGGGGACATATTTGCCGAAGGCGTGGATGAGCTGATTTACGGCCGTTACTCCAACGTCTTGGAAGGGTGAGGACACGATCATGACATTTAAGAGACAAGTAAATCGTCTGCCGATTATTCCCGCAGACGCCAAAGAGCATAATGTCACCTGCCACTACTGCATTGTTGGGTGCGGATACAAAGCCTATACTTGGCCGATCAACAAGCAGGGCACGCCGTCGAGCAACAAGTTCGGCGTGGATTTGAGCCAGCAGCAGGACATGGAAACACCGAACTGGTTTGCGCCGTCGATGTACAACATCGTCAAGCAGGACGGCAGCGATGTCCATCTTGTGGTGATGCCTGACCAGGACTGCGTGGTCAATTCCGGATTGGGTTCGGTCCGCGGCGCGCGCATGGCGGAAAATCGTCCTTCCAAGGTTACCGGAACACAGCAGCAAAGGCTGTCAGATCCGCTGATATGGCGCAGCGGCACCATGCAGCCGACAAGCTGGGATGACGCGCTTGACCTGGTTGCGCGCGTCACGGCACGTGTCATCACACAGGGATCGGAAGACGATCTCGTCGTGTCGATGTTCGACCACGGCGGATCGGCCGGAGGATACGAAAACACCTGGGCGACCGGCAAGCTCTACTTCGAATCCATGAAGGTGAAGAATTGCCGCATTCACAACCGCCCGGCCTATAATTCCGAAGTCCATTCCACCCGTGATATGGGCGTCGATGAATTGAACTATGCCTACAAAGACTACGAAATGACCGACACCATCTTTGTGGTCGGCGCCAACCCGCTGGAGACACAGACCAACCTGTTTTTGAACCATATGGTGCCGGGCATGCGAAACGGCGCCAAGTTCATCATGGTCGACCCGCGCAGGTCAGTGACCGTCAATGCCGCCGAGCAAGTCGCCGGTGCGGAAAATGTTCTTCATCTCGCAATCAAGCCCGGCACCGACCTTGCCTTGTTCAATGCCCTCTTTACCGAAATTACCGACAAGGGCTGGGTGGACAAGGACTTCATTGCCAATTCCACCCTGCAGGAAGGCGTGGCCCAGCCGGAAGATGAAGCACATCCAGCAGCGCTAGGCAGCCTCAAGCAGGCGCTTGATGCCTGTCGTCTGCCGGTTGACGAAGCAGCTGCAATCTGTGGTGTTTCGGCTGATGACATCCGCAAGGCAGCAGCCTGGATTGCCGAACCCAAGGATGGACAGCGCCGCAAATGCGTTACCGCCTACGAAAAGGGCATCATCTGGGGCAATGACAATTACCGCACAATCGGCGGCCTGGTGAATATCGCCCTGGCAACCGGCAATATCGGCCGCGAAGGCAGCGGCGTCTGCCGTCTGGGCGGCCATCAGGAAGGCTACTTCCGCCCATCCGACGCCCATGTCGGCCGTCCGGCCACCTATGTCGATCAACTGCTGATCAATGGCGGCGGCAAAGTTCACCACATCTGGGCGAATGATCACTACAAGACAACGCTGAACGCATCAAAGTTCAAACGGGCCCACAAGCGCCGTGCGGACATGGTCAAGGACGCGATGGATGCATCGGCCAATGGCACGCGCGAGCAACAGGTCGAAGCCATCGTTGCCGCCGTCAACGCCGGCGGACTCTTCGTCGTCGATGTGGATATCATCCGCAGCAAGATCGGCGAAAGCGCCCACGTCCTGCTTCCCGCCGCTGAAGCCAGCGAAATGAACCTGACCTCGATGAACGGCGAACGCAGATTGCGCCTTTCGGAAAAATACATGGACCCGTTTGGCAATTCAAAGCCCGATTGCCTGATCGTCGCAGGTGTTGCCCAGCATATGGAACGCGCGCTGCGCGAGATGGGTGACGATACCTATGCCGACAAGTTCAAGGGCTATGACTGGAAGACCGAAGAAGACGCCTTCATGGATGGTTACAACAAGGGCAATCCGGAGGTGACTTACGAGCGGCTGCGCGCCATGGGCAACAATGGCGTCCAGGAACCGGTCACCGGCTTTGCGGATGGAAAGCTCGTCGGCACCGAACGGCTTTACACCGATGGCAAGTTTACCCGTCATGGACGTGAAGACGGAAAGGCGCTGTTTTGCGCTTCGACATGGCGCGGATGGCAAGCTGCCGGCAAAGAAGCGGAAATGACCAAATTCAAATACTGGATCAATAATGGTCGCGCCAACATATTCTGGCAAAACCAGTTCCTGGACCAGGCCAACGACTTCGTACAGGACCGCTTTCCATTCCCCTTCATCGAGATGAACCCGGAAGACATGGCGGAACTCGACGTCGCTGCCGGGGCGCTGGTAGAGATCTACAATGACAACGGCGCCACCCAGGGCATGGTTTATCCAACCAAGACAGCCCGTCGCGGTGAAGTGATGATGCTCTTCGGCTCTCCTGCCGGTTCTCAAGGCAACGTCATCAATCCGGGCGTGAACGAATTGGTGCTGCCCGACTACAAGCACAGCTGGGGCAACATCAGGAAGATTTCCGATGCGCCAGCCACGGTGAAGGGCACCTCCTTCAAATCGAAAGAATACAAAGTCTGATCAGGGCGGCCGCGGGTCTCGGGACCTGCGGCCTTCCACCCAGCTTCTAAAAACATTCCTTTCCACGAGACCGGCCCATGAAACACCCCCAATCAGGCCCCATGATCCTTGCCGTCAGGCGGGACGAGCCGGCTGCAACCGACCAGAAAATCAAAGGCGCGGCAGATCGGGCGCGCTCTGCGGGCATGCGGCTTGCAGGCGTTCTCCAGCAAAATTCCATGAGAGCGGGAAAAAAGAAATGCGACATGGAACTGGTGGATATTGCCAGCGGCGCCATCGTCCGGATCTCTGAAGACCGCGGCGGGATGGCGAGAGGGTGCCGCATGGACTGGAACGCGGTAACCCGCGCCGCAGCTTCTGTCGAAGACACCATTCGCCGCGATTGTGTCGATCTCCTGATCATCAACAAATTCGGCAAGGCCGAGGAAGATGGCAGGGGCATGCGCGATGCGATTGCCGCAGCCATTGAGTTCGGTGTACCTGTATTGCTGTCCATCGGCCCGTTGTCACTGCCGTCGTTTATTGAGTTTGCAGGTGACTTTTGCCGGATTGCGGAGGCCGATGATCCGGTAATCGATGCCTGGCTGACCGCATGCTTCCAACATGCAGCCAAGACCGGGCGCGCCGACGTTGCCGTTTCCGGCTCGGGGTTCAAACCGGTCAACCCGGCTTCGCCGTCACGCTCAACAATCGTCTTCCAGCGTTAAAAGTTCGCCTCTGCATTACTTAAATGGATCAGTACCCGCCTTGTGGCGCGATCGGCCTGAAGGACATCCATGCCGCTTTCTCGACTATAACGTCGCTTGCTGAAACTCGTCCTGGCGCAGGCAAGAAGAGAGCCTGACCGATGTTTGCGGATCGGGCGCACAAGCGACCCGATAACTGGCGGCCTGCGGTTTATACCAATGTTCAATGATAATGACCCATGGCGCCGGGGCGAATTTGTCTGCCGGCTAGGAGAAACCCGGAAATGGACCCATAGGTCCATTGAGGATTTTCGACGACGCCGGCAGACAAATGCGCCCGGCCCTTCGGGT
>JBGSIT010000047.1:0-25107 GCA_041742335.1 Rhizobiaceae bacterium | reverse complement strand
CGCGGCCTTTTCAGAGGCCGGCGGATCGACCGCCACGACAATGCGGCCCATGGGGCCGGGGGCGCGGATGCGCAGCGCCTCAAGCTGGGCGCGGCTCCACAGCGCATCATCACGGTCTTCCAGCAATTCGCCGGAAAGTTCCTGCCTGCCGAGCCGGCTGTCGCCGTAGCGGTGATGGACGGCGTCCAGAAACGAGGCGGGCAGATGGTCACGGTTTTCCATCGTCGTCATCTTGCGCGTGATGGTTGAAGGCTCCTTCATCAGCCGCTTGAGCAGCCGGATGGGACGCGGCGTCGTGGTCACCATCTGGCGCGGGCGGTCGCCCAGCCTGAGGCCGAATTGCAGCATGTCCCAGGTCTCCTCGGCATGTTTCCACTTGCCCAGTTCATCGGCCCAGGCATAATCGAACTGCGGCCCGCGCAGGCTCTCGGGGTCTTCGGAGGAAAACACCTGGCCCACCGAGCCATTCGGCCAGACCAGCCGCCGCCGGGTGATCTCGAAATCCGGCACATGGCTTCGGGCAATCCGGCAGATGCCGGAAATGCCGTCAATCATCACTTCGCGGGCATCGCCCAAGGTCTCGGCGACAAGCGCAATGCGCACCGGGCGGCCGCTTTTGGTGGCAAGTCCGTGCACCCATTCGGCACCCGCGCGGGTCTTGCCGGAGCCGCGCCCGCCCATCAGCAGCCAGGTCAGCCATTCGCCTGTCGGCGGCTGTTGGGCGGAGCGCAAATTCACATCCGGCAAATGCAGCATGGGCAGGGTCAACGCCTCTTCAATAAAGGCGATATCACTTTCTGCAATAGGCCCGACACAAGCCGCGCCTGCCGCGCTTTCAACTCCCGCCGCGCCTTTTGACTCATCAAGCACTTCCGGCGGTCTTGTCGCGGCGCGATCCGCCATTTGGCGGGTCGAATTGCCGGCCGCAGTCACCGCTGCCCTGGCGACCGCATGGGCCGCGTTGATCCTGTTCATCCTGTCGTCCAGCCTGGTTGCCAGTTTCGCGGTCTCATCGGCAATTTTCGCCTCAACCCGGCGGTGCGGCCGGTCTGGTTTCTGGCTTTGCCGTAATGCCTTGTTCGCCTGCAGCTTTTTGGGAGGCAATGCGGGCGAGGAAGCGCTCGTTGGCGATTTCATTGGCGCGCCGGTTGACGAGCGCAAGCAGCCTTTCGCGTTTTTCAGCAAAGCCTTGCGCATCCAAATTCTCCTCCTGCCGGCGGGCGCGATCCTGTGAAAGGGTGCGCTGCAGGCTGTCGATCTTTTCCAATGTGCGCACCAGCTGGCCGATGCAATCGGCCGCCGCCTTGATGTCGGCGCGCGCCAGCTTGGCCTCGGTCTCGTCGCCGGGCGCAGCCAGCACCCGCTCGGCCTCGGCCCGCATGGCGCGAAAGGTCGCAAACTGGGTGCCGAGTTCCACAGTCATCTCATTGAGCAAGGCCCGCAAATCCGGCTCCGGCTCTTCAGCCGATTTGATTTCCAGCATCAGACCGGCAGCTGCAGCCCGGGCCGCCTCATCGCCCGCAGGCGCCATCCAGCCATCATAGACCGGCTCCTTCGGCCATAGCCGAAACAAAGCCGGATCAGGCAAAACCTCTTCAAGCATGAATATATTCCTTGATCTTCGCGCAACATGAAACCCGCCGAAAGCGCAAGCCCGCAGCGTTATCGCATTGATTTTCATGAAACATCCGAAAATAAAAACGACCCCGCTTGTTCAGCGAAGCCGCAATCATCGGATCGTGGCATAAAGGTATCAAAGCACCGTGACGGTGTCAAGGATTATTTTCCTAGTACCTGCTATTTTATTGATAAGGAGGGGGAGAATGCGATTCATTGGAATGTGGTATTGATCTGATATTGTTATCATATTAGGCTGCACTACAGTTGTTTTTCCAATCCCGATTCTGGCATGAGAATTTGGATGCCAATGCGGAACATCAAACGGCCAGAAATCTTGGATGGATGAAAAAATGCCGATGGCGTCGCGCCGAACCATCATTCTTGATCGTTACTGCGGAAAAGATTGGCAAATTCATTTCGTATATATTATGTAGATACAAGCAAATTTTTCCCAAGCCGCCACAACAAGGAGGATGGCAGATGCAGTCAACCATCAGCAAATGGGGCAACAGCCTTGCCCTGCGGCTGCCCAGGCACATAACCGAGGAAGCAAACCTGACAGACGGCTCAAGTGTCAATGTTGAAGTGGAAGACGGGGCAATTCGCATAACCCCGGCACGCAAGCGATTCCTGTTATCGGAACTGCTTGAAGGCGAACCGCAGCGCGATCACAATGAACACGAAATTGATTGGGGCAAGCCAAAGGGTATCGAGGTTTGGTAGACGATATAGCGTATCAGCCGGAAAGAGGCGACTTCATCTGGCTTGATTTCGACCCCCAATCTGGAACAGAGCAGGCAGGCCGCAGGCCTGCTCTGGTCATCTCACCTCGAGATTTCAATATTGCCACAGGCCTTGCCGCCGTTTGCCCCATAACAAATACCGTAACTGGAAGCAGGTTTGAGGTTGAGGTTCCACGCGGAGTCCAACTCAAGGGGGTCATCCTTACCTACCAGTTCAGGTCGCTGGATTGGATTACACGGAAAGCAAGATTCCATTCCAAAGCCAATAGTGACCTGATGTGGGAAGTGATGGGCCGAATTGAGGCCATTCTTTTCGCAGAAAAGCAGCAGACCTGAACTAACCCGGATTTGCCTGCTTCAACAGCGGGGCGAGAAGAATGTGATTCATGGGAATGGGGTATGGTGTTGATATGGTTGTTATTTGGCAACCTCCAATGAGCGGCCTTGTTTGGCCCTGGTCCTGCTGAGTACCCGGAGCTGCGGTCTCCGGGTCGCCATGGTGACCTGTGATCACCCCCCCCTCAAATCACCCCCGCAACATGCGCCGCACCACCCAGCAACGCCGCCGCCGCCAGCCATACGAAAATCTGGCCGGGCGCGCCCTGTGTCAGCACCGCCTGCTCGGGGGCGTCAGGATTGTAAAACACCTCCACAGGCTGGCCTGGTGTAAACCGCGCTGCGTCTTTTTTGGCCAGCAGGCGGTAGTTTGCGTAATATTGGGCGCCGAAGCTGATCCGGTCGCTCTCATAGGTCACGCCAGCCAGTTTGTAGGCGTAGCGGGTGCGCGCCCTGAACAGATTCAGGGTTCGCCAGCCGAATTCGAAGTCCGGCCCCCGCCGTCTTTTCACGGTATCAACCGAGGAAGAGACGATTGTGCCGGTCACTTTCGGCCAATGAGCGGTGGCAGCACCGCGCTTGCGCAATGCATTGGCGAAGGCTGCGACCAGCAGGCCGATGATGACAAGCGGAAATACAATCGGCGGCAGGCCGGAGCCCATGCCTGCGGTTTTCAACCAGGCATAACCGCCGCTGACGGCGAAAATGAAGGCCATTCCGCAGGCCCCCGCCAGCGAGCCGACAAGCATGGCGATCTTGATGGTACGAAGGTTCATGTCGCGTTCAAGAACGCAGTTTTCCGGCTTGTTGCTGTCATAATAGACAGTCACCTTGGCGCCAACCGGATAGCGCGCCAGTTTTTCGGCGACCTGGAAGTTGCCCAGATCCTCGCTGATGCTGATCCGGCTGCCGGTAACCTGGCGGCCGCCTGCCGTGAATATGTAGCGGACGGCGGCAAAGTTGCGGATTTCCGTGTCGGTGATGACACTGCCCTCCGAACCCGTCCGCTTTTCCACCTTGCGCGCTTCCGATTTCGACGAAACGATTTTGGCCGGCGCAGCGACCCACAGGCTGGCGCGCCGCACTTCGCGGTATTTGGTGATGACGGCGGCCATGAACAGGCCGTAAAAGGCCGCTACGACGCCGGCAAGAAGTATTTTCAATCCCATGATCCGCAATCTCTTGGTACGGGCGCCCAATTTCGTTCATGGCCCGCTTGTATAGCAATGACCGCAAAAGCGGCAGCCTGATACATCAATCAGGATTGCCGTAGCGGCTTTGACAATTCAATGAGGATTTAACGTTTCAGCCGCGCTTTTATTCAGCGCCATCCGAGACCGCCATGCGGAAATGGCAGCCTGCGGGCAAGAAAGAAAATGGCTTTGGGAAATACAGGCTCTTGTCAGGGTCTCAGCAGTGCCCTCACCCTTGCTTCAGCGCCGTGAACTGTTCATAGGCCTCCATCGCATCGGCTGCATACATCAGCGACGGCCCGCCGCCCATATAGATGGCCATTCCAAGGGTTTCCTCAATCTCGGCGCGGCTGACATCCAGCTTGACCAGCGCATCCATGTGGAAACCGATACAGCCTTCGCAACGGGTGGAAATGCCGATGGCCAGCGCGATCAGCTCCTTGGTTTTCTTGTCGAGCGCGCCATCCTTGGAGGCCGCCATGGCCATGGCCGAAAAGCCCTGCATGGTTTCGGGAATATCCTTGCGCAGGGTGCGGGTGTGATGGGAGATCGTCTTGATGATTTCGGGATAGTTCTTGGCCATTTCCGGCTCCATTCGGTTCTGGTTTTCTGCGCCTATCAATCACGCCGGCCTGCAGCGGTCCTTGCGCCAGATCAAACCGGGCAGGCTTTCAACACCGACCAGCCGGCAAGGCCGGGCGCCTTCTGCTCAATCGCCCAGAAGCGGCGTCACGTCCTCTTCATCGGCATAATAGCCGACAAAGCGGGTGATATCGGCGCGGATCCTGTCGGGCAGGCTGGCGCCGCGACCGGCAACCCCCTTGTTGAAGCGCACGTTCCTGGAGGGATTCTTGCCCACGAAACTTTCCATCAGGCGGTCGAAATCGGCCTGTTCCGGGCCGAGCCAGGTTGCCAGCCTTTCCACCAGTCGCCCCTTGTCGGCAATGATGTCATTTTCATAATTGATCCAGAACGGCTTGATGAAATTGTGCCGCTCGCATTTCTTCCAGCTGACATAGAACTGCGTGAGCCAGGGGGTCCATTTGCCGGCCACCAGGGTGATCCGGTCCTCGAAATCCATGGTCAGGTAATTGCGCGGCATGGCGTCATCGAAATAATGGCCTTCACTGTCGGGCGCCACCTGCCGCCAGGACACCAGCATGTCGTCCATCGAAACAATCGTGTCGAAAATATTGCGCACCGTGACAATGGTTTTCACATTGAAAAGATTGAGCAATCTGGCGCCATAAGGCGAGCAGCGCATATGGTGCTGGGCCACATAGCCGCGCATGTTGAGGCCGTTGCGGATCAGCGACAATTCGTCCGGCTGCTGCTCGCGCAGATTGGCGCCCTGCTCGGAAGGATTGGCCGAGGCGGTAAACAGGCTGGCGCCGGGCAGGCCCAACCCGATGGACAGGGCGTTCTGGATGAAGGTCGAAGCCGATTTCGGCGCGCAGGCCACCATGATGTTGAGCTGGCCGGCGCGGCCTGCCGTGATCTTGGCGCGCATGGTGATTTCGCTGAAAAGCTCCAGGCTGATTTTCAGCTTCTGCGCCGATTCTGCATCCATGTCGGGCAGGAAAAACGGATTGGCATGCGACAAGGCCGAGGCAATTTCCAGCCCGCGCTGGGGCGGAAATTTGCGAATGAATTCATTGCCCTTGGGATTATAGACCTGCGGCAGCGAGATCTTTGAAAATTCCGCCAGGAATTCATGGATCAACCGGTCCAGATCGGCTTGCGGACTGGAAGATGGCTTGATGGCGTGCTGGTTCATGTCATGGCTCCTGAATTGCCCGTCAGGTCCTGTCTAGGCGGGCAAACTTTCGCGGGCCTGATGCATCAGTCGTCCCTGTCGGCCACATCCTCGCCGGGCCAGACAACTTCGTAATCCTCGAAATCATCGAGCGAGACGTCGTCTTCGGAAACCGTCTTGTCGCGGGCCGATATTCCGGCGGCGTGGACGGTTTCCGGGTCTCCGGAAATCAGCGGATGCCACCAATAGAGATCGCGGCCTTCATGAACCAGCCGATAGCCGCAGGTCGGCGGCAGCCAGGTCAGTTCGGCCACTTGCTGCGGCGTCAACTGGATGCAATCGGGCACATGGTCACGGCGGTTTTCATAGTCCTTGCAGCGGCAGCTATGGCCGTCCAGCATCTTGCAGGCGACATTGGTCCAGGCAATTTCGCCGGTATCCTCGAATTCCATCTTGTTGAGGCAGCAACGGCCGCAGCCGTCGCACAGGCTCTCCCATTCCGGCTGGCTCATGTCCTCAAGGCTCTTGGTTTTCCAGAACGGCAGTTCCGTTTCATCATTAGCCATACAAATGCAATTCCCTCTTTCAATATGCCAAAATGCTTGCCCTCGGCCGTGGAAATGACCTAATACAAAGCGGCACTGGCCTGATATCCGCCATTGCGCCCTTTGACCAGATGGACGTGGCATTAAATCCGTGAGCAATGACCAAAAGCCCGCCAAAAAACCGAAGATGCGACGCCATTATTTGTGGCGGCTCGATGCCTGGCTCGATTCCACCGTCTGGAATCTGGGTTTTCGCTTTGTCGATATCTGGGAAGACATCACCATCTTTTTCCGCCGCTTTCGTGTCGCCGGCTGGAAGCGCATCCCGGTGGAACTGGCAGGCGAAGCGCTGACCTGGGGGGCTGTCGGCATGGTGCTGATGCTGGCGCTGGCCAAGCCTGCCTTCGAGATCGAGAAAATCGACTGGCGCAAGAAGCAGGATTTCGCCGTCACCTTTCTTGATCGCTACGGCAATGTCATCGGCCATCGCGGCATCATCCATGAAGACAGCGTGCCGATCGACCAATTGCCCGATCACCTGATCAAGGCTGTGCTGGCCACTGAAGACCGGCGGTTTTTCGATCATTTCGGCATTGATGTGCTCGGCCTGTTCAGGGCGATGTTTGAAAATGCGCGCGCCGGCGGCGTGGTCCAGGGCGGCTCTACCCTGACCCAGCAATTGGCCAAGAACCTGTTCCTGAACAACGAGCGCACCTTCGACCGCAAGATCAAGGAAGCCTTCCTGGCGCTGTGGCTTGAGGCCAACTATTCCAAGAAGGAAATCCTCAGCCTCTACCTAGACCGCGCCTATATGGGCGGCGGCACCTTCGGGGTGGCGGCAGCGGCCCGGTTTTACTTCGGCAAGGAAGTGCCGGAACTGACACTGGCTGAATCGGCGATGCTTGCGGGCCTGTTCAAGGCGCCGGCCAAATATGCCCCGCATGTCAACCTGCCGGCAGCGCGCGCGCGCGCCAATGAAGTGCTGACCAACATCATCCAGGGCGGCATGATGAGCGAGGGCGAAGTGATCGCCGCGCGCCGCAACCCGGCCACCGTGATTGACCGCAATGCCCGGGAAGCGCCGGATTACTTTCTCGACTGGGCCTATGAAGAGGTTCAGCGGATTGCCGCCAAATCCCCCGAACATTCCCTCATTGTGCGCACAACAATCGACCTGGGGCTGCAGCAGGCGGCCGAACAGGCGGTTGAAAGCGGCATGAGGCAATATGGCGCCAGCTACAATGTCAAACAGGGCGCGCTGGTGATGATGGAAAACGGCGGCGCTGTCCGGGCCATGGTCGGCGGTCGCGATTATGGCGAAACCCAGTTCAACCGCGCCACCCGGGCCTTGCGCCAGCCGGGCTCGTCCTTCAAGGTCTATACCTATGCCTTGGCCATGGAAAACGGCTTCACGCCGCAATCGACCATTGTCGATGCGCCGATCAACTGGCGCGGATGGTCGCCGCAGAATTACGGTCGCTCCTATGCCGGCCGCGTGACGCTGATGACGGCGCTGGCCAAATCGATCAACACCGTGCCGGTGCGGCTTGCCAAAGAGAGTTTGGGAACCGAACCGATTGCCAAGCTCGCCCGTGAAATGGGCGTTGAAACGCCCATTCGCACCGACAAGACCATGCCGCTGGGCACATCGGAAGTCACCGTGCTGGACCAGGCCACCGCCTACGGCGTCTTTCCTGCCGACGGCATGCAATCGCGACGCCACGGCATCAACCAGATTCTCGATTACAGCGGCAAGGTCATCTATGACTTCAAACGCGACGAACCGCCGGCCAAGCGCGTGCTCAGCGAGCAGGCCATCTCTTCGATGAACCAGATCCTCACCCAGATCCCGGTCATGGGCACGGCGCGCAGGGCAGCACTTGACAACGGCATCGTCACGGCTGGCAAGACCGGCACCACCCAGGCCTACCGCGACGCCTGGTTTGTCGGCTTCACCGGCAATTACACAACCGCTGTCTGGTTCGGCAATGACGACTATACCTCGACCAACCGGATGACCGGCGGATCGCTTCCGGCGATGACCTTCAAGATCCTGATGGACTATGCCCACCAGGGCATTGAGATCAGGCCCATTCCCGGCATCGAAAACCCCCTGCCCGACCAATCCCCCAAGGCCCTTGCCGCAGCCGCCAAGGCCGCCAAGAAGAAGGCCGAAACCGATACCGGCCTGCCGGAGATGATCCGGCCGCGCATGCTCAGCGTCACGGCGACCCGACAGCTCAACGACATTGCCAGGCGCCTCAGGGAAGCACCGCCGCTGAAAATTGCCGACAAGGTTGCCGACGCAGGATGACGGCAGCCGGCAACCAAGAGCCGGCCAGTTGAGCATTTCCGGAGACAGTGCCCTGCGCAGTTGAACGGCAGGCGGCCACTGGTCGAGAAGTTAACAACGATTCATCCATTTCTGAATTTGCAGGCGGCGGATCTTTCCAGATCTGCCGCCTTCGCAGTTCAGCGACGTATTTTATCAAGATGTTTTCCGGTGGATTTCCGTCCCGGTAGAGAATTTTCTTATAAAAACCGCTACTCAAAATTGAATTACTGCAAAAATATTCATGATTTATTGCTTATTTAGAATTTATCTATCAAAAATATTAGATAGTACTTTTATTCGTTGGTTTTATGTTATATTAGAGTTATTATCGAATAAACTGGCTTTCATTGTCGTTTACCTATCAATTGCACGATTTTGAAATTCGCCAGCTTGAACCGCCAACAGGCAAACGCACGGATAATTGGGCGAAATACAACCAGAACTCCGGAACCGCCCGACAAGGACGCAGCCATCAGCAAGCCGCGCTTACAGAGATCAGGATTGGAGAGACAGACATGAAGACCCACACTTTGAACCGCGACCTCGACCATGGCTGGAATATCAACACGAGCAACCACGACTGGATCCTGGCGCCCAAGGCGGAAATCGAATTCTTTTCCAGCGAAACAGGGGCGACCGGCATTCACCAGAAAGCCGCCGCCAAGAACAATCTGATCGATATTCGCGGCGATATTTCAGTCTATGGCGAACAGACCATCGGGGTTCATGCGGAGGGTTCAAGTTCAGTCGTCAAGGTTCGCCGATCCAGCGAAATTGCCGCCGACCATGGCATCGAACTTGGATCGACCAGCACCGGCATGACCGTCCGCAATGCCGGGCTCATTCATGGTGATTACGGGATATATGCAAATTCCGCAAATGGCGCGAAGATTATCAACAGCGGCGATATTTTTGCCACCGACACAGGGATTGAAGCTCTTGGCGTCGGGTCGGTGGTGAGCAATTCGGGCCTGATTTCGGGATTATTCGGTGTCCGTCTTTCTGGCGCAGACAGCCGTTTCACAAATGCCGCTACCGGTGTGGTCAATGGCTACTCCGGAATAATGGTTGAAGACAACTCACTCGATGACACGATCACCATCGTCAACAAAGGCGAGATCGTGGTCGGTGCAACCAACTATGCCATATTCACCGTCAATGCCTCGGTAAACGTGACCAATGTAAACGTGACCAATACCGGCACCATATTCGGCAACGTTCAGTTGGGCGCAGGCAATGATGTGTTCGATACCGCTGACGGCGTGCTTTCAGGCTTTGCCGCCGGCGGCAAGGGCGATGACATCTTTATCGTCAAGGACGACACGCAATTGATATTCGAGGCGGCAAACGCCGGCGAAGACACGGTGAAAACCGCGTCGAATTACACGCTGGGCGCCAATTTCGAAAACCTGGTGCTGCTGGGAACCGGACAGTTTGACGGCACCGGCAACGCACTGAACAACAAGTTAGCCGGTAATGCGGCCGCCAATTCTCTGTCCGGCATGGCCGGCGCGGACCGTCTGGATGGCGCAGGCGGCGACGACTTGCTCAATGGCGGCGCCGGGGCGGATATCTTTGTCTTCCACACGGGCTACGGCACTGACACGATCGTCGATTTTGCCGACGGCCAGGACAAGATCGAATTGTCCGGATTTACCGGGATCTCCAGCTATGCCCAACTCGCCGCCCACAAGACGACAGTCGGCGCCGATGTCATATTCGACGATTTCGGCAATGGCGAGACGCTGATCATCAAAGGCGGCGGCGCCATGACCTTTTCCGATGCTGATTTCATTTTTGCCTGAAAGCGCGCAACCCCGTTGCGGCTTTTGGCGTTAACCCGAATCTTATGGATTTGAACATGACCAAGCACACACTGAAAACCACCCGCACCAGCCTGTGGAATATTGACGACAAGGACAATGACAGCTGGATTGTGGCAAAAACCGGCAAGATCGTCATCGGACTGACCAGCCCGGAGCCTGAAAAGACCGGCATCAACGTAACCACGTCGGCAACCGGCAATGACATTATCGTCAACGGCTCCATCAAGCTCGCCAATCTCGATATTGCTACCGACATGGAAACACGCGGCATCAAGGTAGCGGCATCCGACACTTCGGTTGCCATCGGCAAGAGCGGGCGCGTCACTTCTGGTTACGGCATTGAGGCAACCAGTGACGCCACGAATTTTTCGGCCGTAAATCTGGGGCGTATCCAGGGCTTCAGCGGCATGGTCATCAATGGTGCTGCTGATGCGACCGTCTCCAACGCTGGCAAAATCCTGGCCACTGACAGTGCGATATGGTCCCTGTCCGATGGCGCCACAGCTGCAAACAGCGGCTTTCTGTTCGGCTATTTTGGCTTCAGGGTCTCTGGTGAGAACACTCATGTTGTCAACGGCAAGACCGGCATCATACAGGCTGCGGAGGGAATTTCTTTCGATTCCGCGAACCAAAGCAGCAATTCCGGTATCAACCGCGGCCTGATCGACGCAACCAGCTATTCGCTCATTGACGGCTTGGGCAACCTGACCTTCAAGAATACCGGAAAGATGAACGGCGAAATTTCGCTGGGCGCCGGTGATGATATTTTCAACACATCCAAGGGCATCTTCAACGGCAGTCTATATGGAGGCCAAGGCAACGACGTCTTCATTCTCAAATCGACCAAGACCACCGTTTTGGAAAATGCCGGCCAAGGCGACGACACCATCAAGATCGCCGTCAATTACACGCTCGGCGACAATATCGAAAACCTCTCGCTTCTGGGCGACAAGAATCGCATTGCAACCGGCAACGAACTCGCCAACACCTTGACCGGCAACAAGGCCAACAACACGCTTTACGGCCAGCTGGGCAACGACTCATTGAACGGGCGCGGCGGCAACGATCTTCTGGCCGGCGGCATGGGCTTTGACGTCTTCGTCTTTGAAAAGGGCGGCGACAAGGATCGCGTCACCGATTTCGTTGATGGCGAGGACCTCATCGAAATTTCCGGATTTGCCGGCATTACCAAATTTGACGAGCTTCAAAACCATATTTCGGAAGCCGCGAATGGCGACGTCATC
The DNA here is from genome assembly GCA_041742335.1 of Rhizobiaceae bacterium. GTDB lineage: Bacteria > Pseudomonadota > Alphaproteobacteria > Rhizobiales > Rhizobiaceae > Rhizobium_E. Next base: position 13,509 of record JBGSIT010000047.1, on the reverse strand, counting down.
ATCAATTTCGGCGACGGCGACGTGCTGAAATTGACCGGCGTCGCGCTCAACATGATCGACATGAACGACTTCAACTTCGCTTGACCGGGAATTGAACCGGCCTGACGAATTGAAAAGACTGCCCCTAATACTACCAACCGTTAAACCCCAAGGATATTTCAACATGGCAAAGGCCAAGAAATTTACGGACACAATTGAAATCACGAAAAGTTCCAGCGCATTTACGCTGGGTGCGAAAGACAGCATTGAAATCACCTCTGTTGATCCGAATATTGAAACCTATGGCATCAAGGAGAATGCCGGACTCCAGGACAACGTCATCACTGTTTTGGGCGACATCACGTTGGTTGGAGCCAATACAAACGCAGTAGCCGTTGCGGGTGAAAATACCACCGTCAGGATTGGTTCTGGCAGCATCGTCAAGGCCGAAGTCGGAGTTGAGGCGACTTCACAAGCCATCAACACGCATATCATCAACGACGGTATTCTGCGCGGCGACTGGGGCATTTACGCAAATGGCGGCACAATCGTTAATAACGGATCGATCAAATCGTCCGAAGTTGCAATATTCAGCGCTAATGATGGGTCAAACATCAAAAATAACGGCGCCTTGATCGGCTATTACGGCGCCTATTTCGGAGGGGCGGATTCAAGTTTCATCAATGGCAAAGAAGGTCACATCAGCGCTCATGAAGGAATAAAAGTTGGAGATTACGCAACCGACGAGACAGTCAAAATCACCAACAAAGGCGCCATAGAAGGCTCCGACGCCGCCATTTCGGGCTCTGACGGGGTTAATGTCTCGATCAAGAACACCGGCAAGATCTCCGGCGATATTTATCTCGGCAATGGCAACGATATCTTCGATACGAGACAGGGAACCTTTCAGGGCACGATTCATGGCGGCGACGGCAATGACATTTACGTTTTGAAGAAGGCCAATACTGCCATTGTTGAAGATACCAATGGCGGCACCGATGTCGTGAAGATTGCGGGCAATTACACCCTCGGCGACAATCTTGAGCAATTGAAACTGCTTGGAAAAGGTGATTTCAACGGCACTGGCAACGCGCTCGCCAACAATCTTCTCGGCAACGCCGGCAAAAATTCCCTTTTGGGCATGGACGGAAGCGACATCCTCAACGGCGCGGCAGGAAACGATATCCTGACTGGCGGCGGCGGCGCGGATGTCTTTGTCTTTGCCAAGGGCAATGACCGCGACAGGATTACCGATTTCGAAGACGGAACCGAGACAATCGCGCTTCAAGATTTTGCCAACAAGGTCAATATCGACTTTGTGTTGGACCATATCGCCATCCATGGCGATAACGCCGTCATCAATTTCGCCGACGGCGACAAACTGACCATCAAGGGCGGCGCGTCCATGACCTTCGACGCGTCGGATTTCATTTTCATCATGTAACGGAAAGGTACGCAGTTCAGGCAGAAAGCGCACCGGCCCGCCTGTTTAAGGCGGGCCGGATATTCGATTTTCAGAGGCTATGATTTCAAAGGGAGAGTGAAATGAAAAAGCATGTTTTGAAGCATGATCGCGACGCGGTCTGGACCATCAGCAAAAGCAATGCCGAATGGACTTTGGCAAACGAAGCGGAGATTTCTATCGGGCCGAATGACGGGCTGATCAATTACGGCATTTTTGAAAAATTCGGAACGCACGGCAATACAATCCGCGTCAACGGCGATATCACCGTGCTGGGCGAATCCTCATACGGAATATGGAGCGAAGGCCAAGGCACCAGGCTCAGGATCGGGGCGCGTTCGGAGATATTCGCGGACACAGCCATTTTGCTCACAGGGCCGGATGCCAATGCCGTCAACCGGGGCAAACTCACCGGCGACATCGGCATTTTCGGCTCCGGCGGCAACGACAATGGGGAAATCGTCAATGCGGGCAAGATCGCCACCAGCGATTACGGCATTCTGGTTTACGGCGATGACGTCCAAGTCAGCAATTCCGGCCGGATTTTTTCTCAATCCGGAGTCGTTGTTGAAGGCCACAGCGGGCAGTTGACCAACAACAAGCAAGGATTGATCACCGGCGATACGGCGGTTGTCGTGATTGGGGATTCTGTCAACGACGCCTATACACTCGTCAACAAGGGCACAATTCAAGGCGGCATTGCCGTTGGCACCAGCGGCCTTCATCTCACCAATACCGGCACCATTATCGGCGATATTTATCTGGCCGGCGGCGCCGACATCATCAATGTCCGAAACGGCGTCTTTGTCGGTGAAATCAACGGCGGCGGCGGGGATGACACCTATATCGTCAAGGACGCCAACACCGCAGTGATAGAGGACGCCAATGACGGCAATGACACGGTCAAATCCGCCGGCGAGCATACCCTCGGCGAAAACTTTGAAAATCTGGTGTTGCCGGGCAAGGCCAGTGTCAATGGCGCCGGCAACGGCCTGAACAACGTGCTGACCGGCAACAAAGCCGCCAACCACCTGTTCGGTTTCGGCGGTGACGACGAATTGAACGGCGGGCTTGGCAAGGATCTTCTGGCCGGCGGCGCGGGTGCGGATCTGTTCATCTTCGAAAAGGGTTCCTCCGCCGATGTCATCGCCGATTTCACCGATGGCGTGGATCACATCCGGATCGCCAATTTCACCGTCATTGCCGATTTTGACGCGCTGAAAAACCAGTTTTCCGAAATTACCGAAAACGGCGTCACCAGCACGCTCATTGATCTGGGCAGCGACAGCCTGACGCTGACCGGGGTGATGATGGCGCAACTTGGCGCCGATGATTTCATGATTGTCTGAGGTCCGGGCGCATTGTCGCCAACCTGTTCATTGAACCATTTTTACGAGGAGGCCCGTTATGGCCAAGCACATCATCAAGCATGATCGCGATGCGACACTGAATATCAAGGGCAACAACCAATATTGGGAATTGGGAAAGAAGGCGGAGATAACCGTGCTTCCCTTGGACAGTTCAATTTTTGCCGGGATTTACGAAGCGGAACCATCGAAAAACAATGTCATCAAGGTCAATGGCGACATTACCATGCTGAATGGCAATTACGGCACCTATGGCATTTTCTCAAACGGCATGAATACCACCGTCAAGGTTGGTGCTTCCAGCGAGATTACTGCGACTGTCGGAATCGGCATGGAAGGCAACAGTGGCAAGGCCTTTGTCAACAATGCCGGGTGGATCAATGCGGCTGAATGGGGCATTGAACTGGATCAACAAGGTGGAAAGATCGTCAATAGCGGCACGGTTTTTTCACACGGCATCGGCCTGTTTGGCAACAGCTCCGCGAACGTGGACATCATCAACCGCCATCATGTGATTGCCGATACCGGGATCGAAATCAGAGGTGCGGGAACAACCTTCACCAATGCCAAACACGGCTTGGTTTCCGCCGGTATCGCCATCGAAGTCGATACCGTATCTACTGGCGGCATTGCGACGATCAATAACGCCGGGACGCTTCAAGGTTCGGACTTTTCTCTCCAAACCGCCGCCCAATCCATCGCACATGTCAAGAACACCGGCACCATGATCGGCGATGTGGTGCTGGGTGATGGCGACGATATTTTCAACACCGGCGGCGGCACGGTGAAAGGCGTCATCTACGCCTATGGCGGCAATGACACCATCACGCTCGACAAGGCCGAAACCCAATATGTTGAATATGCCAATGGCGGCAACGACACCGTCAGGATCGCCGGTTCCTACACCCTGGGCGACAACATCGAAAACCTTGTTCTGCTGGGCAAGGGCAAACTCGTCGGCAACGGCAATGCGCTGGATAACGTGCTGACCGGCAACAAGGCCGCCAATGCGCTTTATGGCCAGGATGGCGCCGACATCTTGAACGGAAAGGCCGGCAACGATCTTCTGTCAGGCGGCCTGGGCTCTGACTTCTTCATTTTCGCCAAAGGCGGCGACCGCGACCTGATCACCGATTTCACGCAAGGCGACGACACGATCAGCATTCAAGGCTTCTCCGGCATCGGCAGTTTTGACGATTTCAAGATCGAAGTTGCAGCCAACGGCCTGGATGCGGTCATCGATTTCGGCGGCGGCGATGTTCTGACCATTAAAGACGGGGCGATGCTCACCTTCACCGCAGCCGATTTCCCGATGCTGACGTGATTTCGAACCAACGCGCCCGGATTATTCCGGGCGCTCTGGCAAAGGTCTGATGATTTATATTAGAATATCTTTATATTAACACATCCGGAAGCGACAGATTCGCCGGGTGCAGATTGTTTCAAAAGGGATTTCAAAGAGGGGATTTCATCATGGGCAAGACCATCAGCAAGATTATCAATGTCAACAACAGCAATTCCACCTTCACACTCGCCGCCACCAAGACAGTGGTGATTGAGCCGGACCCCGGCCAGTTCATATCGGCTATTCAGGAATCGACAAGCGCCAAGAACAACAAGATCGTCATCAAGGGCGATATCATCCTGCCCAACGGCACCAATGGCGCGATTGCGGCGGAAGGCTTCAGCACCGATGTCATCATCGACAAAAGTGCCGAAATTCATACCGGTTTCGGGGTGATGGCGCGCGGCGTCAATACCAAGGTCATCAACAATGGCGACATCAACGCCAGCGCCTATGGCTTTACCGCCACTTCCACCGGTGCTGTCATGACCAACAATGCCAGCATCGACGCTTCCACCGGCGTGCGTATTGAAAACGCCCCCAACAAGATGATCAATGGCAAGCACGGCCTCATCTATGCCTCCAATAACGGCATCGAGGTGGCGATCCAGACCTCCAATTACGACGCCATGGATGTCGGCACGGTCACCATCATCAACAAGGGCACGGTATCGGGCAGCTTCACCTCCATCAACGCCGTCAACAACAATGGCGGCGAACATGCCCATATCCGGATCACCAATAGCGGCCATCTCTATGGCGATGTCAGGCTGGGCGGCGGCGATGACACTTTCGACAGCCGCAAGGGCACGCTGTTCGGCGAGGCCTATGGCGGGGTTGGCGACGACGTCTACAAGGTCAAGAACGCCAAGACCATCATCATCGAATATTCAGGCGAAGGCGAGGATACGGTGCAATCCACGTCGAGCTATGTATTGGGCGACAATTTCGAAAACCTGACCCTGCTCGAAAAAGCCGCCAAGGCGACCGGCAACGGGCTCGACAATATCCTCACCGGCAACAAGATCGCCAATATACTGGAAGGCCTGGACGGCAATGACACGCTGAACGGCGGCACCGGCAACGACATGCTGACCGGCGGCATGGGCATGGACACTTTCAAATTCACCACCGGTTTCGACAAGGACAAGATTACTGATTTTGAAGACGGGATGGACAAGATCTGGCTCTCCGGTCTGAAGAAGATCAGCGATTTCGGCGACGTTGAAAACCGCATCAAGCAGCACGGCGCCGACACGGTGATCACCATCACCAAGGACGACACAATCACCATCCAGAACTTCGACGCCGCCAATCTGACGGCCGATGATTTTTATTGGCCTGTTTGAGGCGCTGATCATTATGTGGCCGAATATTGCACCGACTACCTTCCCACCTCTCCGCCATCATCTCCGTTACCGATCTCAAAGAAAACCATATCAGCACCGCCCATGGCGATGTGATCATCACTGCCGGCAAGGACCAATTGATCCTTGAAGGTGCGAAGATTGGTGATCTGCACAAGGGGGATTTTGATTTTTGAGGGGTGGTCATGAAAAGGCAGGCGGGTAGCCGACTGCCCGCTGTTTCCCCCGGCCAGAATCAGTGCTAACGCTTGGGCAGTGCCAACCGGAAATCTGCCGCTTTCATGTTTCGTGTCCCCTTTCTTGTCGCGCTGACGCTGATCCTGGCTTTCGGCCTTGGCATCGGCTCCACGCTTGTGGCGCTCAATGCGTCTTCAGGCTTCGGCGCCATCAGGCTGGGCGCGTGGATTGCTTTTCCCGATGCCAATACGGTGGAAGCCGATCCCTATGCCAAGGCGCACCGCGCCTATGCGGGAAAGCTGCTTTATGGCAATGGCGAGGGCCTGGCCTTTCAGGCCGGCGTCGATGATGACGGCGCGCGCCTCAGGCCGGAATGCGACTACCAGATCATCGGGCGCACGCCGCCTGCCCGCTTCTTCACCCTGTTTGCCGCCGATAACAGCCTTGAGCCGGTTTCGGCCGGCGCCATGCTGCCGACTTCGTTCAATTCATGGACCGTTTTGAGGGCCGCCGACGGCTCCTTCGTCGTCACCATTTCCAGCCGCGCCCAGCCGGGCAACTGGCTGGCGGTTTCCAAAGAGAAGTCCTACCGGCTGGTGCTGACCCTGTTTGACAGCCCCACGGCGGGTTCGTCCGGCGTCATCGATCTTGCCATGCCGGTCGTCAGGAAGCTGGGGTGCCCGAATGCGTAGCCTGCTTTACGCGCTGGCCACCGGCATTGCCGGGGCGGCAGTGCTGCATATTTTGATCATCCTGACCGTGCCGCATTTTACCGGCACCGACGCCTATACGCGGCTGACCGGCTATGAGGTGGCGGGCCAGTTCTTTCTGCTCAATGACGAAAAGAACCAGGTCGGGCTTTCAAACGGCGACCCCTATATCAAGGTGGCGGTCTGCCTGATTTCGGTGGCGGAAGAACCGGTGCATCTGCTGGCCTCCGGCAATGTGCCCTTCTGGTCCTATGCCGTCTATGACAGCTCATCCAATGAAGTTTTTTCGATGAATGACCGCACCAGCGTCGGCCGGGAACTTGACACGATCGTCGCTTCGCCGGCGCAATTGACCGCACTGCGCAAGAACAATCCGGCCATTGTCGCCCAGTCGATCCTGGTGGAAATGCCGCGCGCCGAGGGCTATGTGGTGCTGCGCGCCATGGCGCCCTATCCGAGCTTTGACCGTGCGGCGAAGAATTTTCTTGCAGAAGCGTCCTGCGATGCGCTGTGAACAGGCCGCCTTGCGGCATTGATCCACGCTTCGATCGGAAAGTCTTGAATATCAAACGGGAGGGTCTCATGACAGCAGCCGCAATAGAAATCATCGAGCATGTCTGGATTCCACTGGCGGACGGAACCCGGCTGGCGGCGCGCCTGTGGTTGCCGGAAAAGCGCCCGGCCGCCGCCATCCTCGAATATATCCCCTATCGCAAGACCGATGGCACACGCGGCCGCGACGACCCGATGCACGGCTATTTCGCCGCCCAAGGCTTTGCGGCGATCCGCGTCGACATGCGCGGCTCGGGCGAAAGCGAGGGGCTTTGCCATGACGAATATACCACCCAGGAACTTTCCGACGCCGTTGAGGTGATCGACTGGATGTCCCGGCAGGACTGGTGCTCTGGTTCGGTCGGCATGATGGGCAAAAGCTGGGGCGGGTTTAACTGCCTGCAGGTCGCAGCCCTTCAGCCGCCCGCCTTGAAGGCTGTTGTCACCGTCTGTTCGACCGATGACCGTTTCGGCGATGATATCCATTATATGGGCGGCGCGCTGCTCAATGACAATTTGTGGTGGGGGGCGATCATGCTGGCCTATCAGTCCCGGCCGCTGGACAGCCGCTTTGCCGGGACAAGCTGGCGCGAGCAATGGCTCAAGCGGCTGGATGCCATGCCGCTGTGGCCGGCACTTTGGATGGAGCATCCGACGCGGGATGCCTATTGGAAACACGGTTCTGTCAACGAGGATTTTGCCGCTATCAAGGTGCCGGTGCTGGCCTTTGGCGGCTGGGCTGACGCCTATACCAATGCCGTGCCTCGGCTGCTGGAAGGCCTGACCGTGCCGCGTCGCGGCATCATCGGGCCATGGGCGCATATCTATCCGCAGGACGGCACGCCCACGCCCGCCATCGGCTTTCTCGATGAGGCCTGCAACTGGTGGAGCCGCTGGCTGGAGGGCATCGACAATGGCGCTGAAAAGCAGCCGATGATGATCGCCTATATCGAAGACAACCGACCGCCGACGACAACGCTGATGGCCTCGCCCGGCCGCTTTGTCGCTGAACCCGTTTGGCCGAGCGCCACAATCAGGGCTGAAGTCTGGTCTTTGGGCCGCGGCGTGCTGGAAAAGGCCTATGTCGCGCCAGAGGTGCTGCAGATCAGGTCTCCGGCCTATACGGGTGCTGCCTCCGGGGAATGGATGGGCGCGGGTTGCGCCAGCGAAATGCCCGCCGACCAGCGCCTTGATGACGGCTTTTCGCTGTGCTTTGACAGCGGGCCGCTGGAAGCCGATCTCGACATGCTGGGCTTTGCGGTGGTCGAACTTGAACTGGCTTCCGACCTGCCGACCGCGCAGATTGCCATACGCCTCAACGACGTCAGCCCTGACGGCGCATCGCTGCGGGTGAGCTACATGGTGCGCAACCTTGCCCACCAGGACGGCTTTGAAAAGCCGGAAGCGCTGCAGCCGGGCCGTTTTCTGAAAATCCGCATTCCGCTCAAGGTGGCCGGCCATCGTTTCCCGAAAGGCAATCGCATCCGGCTGGCCGTATCGACCGCTTATTGGCCGCTGATTTGGCCCGCGCGCGATGCCGCCACGCTTTCCGTCAAGACCGGCGTCAGCACGCTCAGTCTGCCGGTCCGGCCCATCGATCCGGCTGAAAAACCTGTCGAAATGCTGCCGCCGACCCATGGAACCTTTACCCCCACCACCCTGGTGCGCGAGGGCCAATTGCAGCGCTTTGCCAGCCTTGACCTGCTCAACGACGAAATGACCTATGTCACCGATGGCCGCGGCGGGGTGTTTGGCGAAGGCGTGCTGCGTTTTGATGATATCGACGTGACCTTGAGCCACGACCTCAAACGCATCATGACCATCAAGGGAAATGACCCGCTTTCAGCCTGCGCCGATGTTACCCAGCGCTACGAAATGATCGTCGCCGGCAAGGCCTTTGCCTCCGATATCACGACCCGGCTGACGGCGGACCACGATCACTTTCTGATGCAGGCAAGCCTTGCCGTGTTTGAAGACGACGCCAAGGTGTTTGAGCGGATCTGGGAGGAAAGGTTCGCGCGGTTTCTGTTGTAACGAAGCCATTCAAGCGGAAGTGTTTGCGGAGTGACGGATATCAGAAGCGCGGCCAGCGGTGTAACCCTCCCGATGGCTTCGCTTGGGCCGAAGGAGATGTGGCGTTAGTCTTCGAAATTAATATTCGTTTTATCTTATATGGCTATTGATGTTGAACTTGATTTTTGGTCCGAATACCACGTAATTTTTTGATACGGACTGATAAAATGATTGACTTTGAAAGGGAATCTTATTGCGCGCACTTCTCGCATACAGTATATTTTAGCAACTGAAATTTAGTTGCAAATCACCAATCATCCGCTCTGATCGGCAGGCTTCGCGGGAATGGTGAGGCTGAAAACACTTTTAGAAGAATTCAGAACCTGTTCGGGGCCATTCAAATATCAAAAGCTTGTAAAACTGTTGAGCGGAGTTGGTTATGAATTACCGAAATCCAACGGTGGCAGCGGAAGAAGATTTCGACATCCGGAATCGAAGCATTTAATCCTGCTTCATGAACCGCATCCGGGCGATGAATTCAAACCCTATCTGGTGCGCCAGATCCGGGAGGCATTACGCGAGAGGAATTTGTTGTGAAAACCGTGTCCTACAAGGGCTATCAGGCTTCTGTCGAATATGAGGACGGGACGTTGTTCATCAAGGTCCTGCACATTGACGATCTTCTGCTTTGCCAGTGCGAAAAAGCGTCCGAAGTGGAGCCAAGCGTAAGGGTCCTGATTGACGATTATCTCAAAACATGCGCAGCCATCGGCAAGCAGCCTACCAAGCCTTTCAAAGGCACTTTCAACGTCAGGATCGACCCGGATCTGCACAAGAAGGCCGCTTGGCAGGCCGCAGAGAGCGGCCAGTCGCTCAATGCTTTCGTCAGCAGCGCGATCTTGAAAAAAGTGGGTTGAGCACGTCATGATAGAAACGTGCTTGAAGATCCAACTCATTGCAGGCCCTTGGCATAGGCATCGGGCACCTCTGCCCGGACTTCTTCGACCATTGCCAGCGCATTTCCACGGTTTTGCGCCTCAATGACAACGACCCACAGGCCGTCTGAGAGCTTGGAATAGGCATTGCTGTCGATGACCAGCACATCGAATCCTGCATCGCGAAGTTCGTCGCGTCGCCGGATCGCCAGGTCAATATCCGGTTGCGGGTAGGAACCGGTGATGACCACCCAGCGTGCAGTCGTGGTATCCACCAATTCGTCATCAGACCTGCCGGCAGGAATATTGGTCGGCATTTCCGGCGTCGCCTCCTCGATGACTGGCGGCATGAGGGCGCCATCGTCCGGTTGTTCCATCACCGGCGGCATGGCGGTCCCGCTGACTGGTCCATCCATTTTCGGCGGCATCTGGGCCCGGGCCTGCAATGTCGGCACTGAAAACAGTATGAAAGCCGATAAAGGAACAATCTTGAACACATTCATGTCGCCGTCTTGCCCAGAGTATTGATCCCGTCAGGGAAGCAAGACCATCAGGCGATAGTGTCAGGTCGGCAAAGCATCGGCAAAGAATAATGGCAGCGGCCAACAATCACCGGCTTACACCAACCGCAACCATCCTCAATCCTCCAGCGCGCCGCCTTTGCGGATTTCCGCCGTTGGATTGGCGCAGGCGATCTTCATCAGATTGTCGCCGCGCCGTGCATAGCGCACCGAAATCCGGGTGACGATCAGCCCATCCTGCGGGGCAAACACATTGTATTCGCTGCCTTCCATGCCGGGCGCGGCAATCAGGGTGGCGAGAAGATCGCCCTTCTTGACCGCTTCGCCGATATTGCGGTGAAACAGTATTGCGCCGGCGACATGGGCATTGACCATTTCAATATTTTCGAGCGGTTCGGCCGGCCCGTCAAACGTTCCCAGCGGCGTCGTCGTCCCGCCGATTACACCGCGCTGCTGCAGGAAACGGTAAATGCCCGCCGCATCCTTTTGCGCAAGAACCGGATCGACATCGGCGGTTCCGCGCAATTCCACCGTGGCGCAGATGCGGCCGGGCAGCGCGGTGACAACCTTGTCTTTTTGCGGGTTCAGCCAGGCGCGCACGACGGCGTCCTCAAAGGAATCATCCAGGCCATCCGACAGCAGCACGGCTTGCGCATCCAAAGCCGCGGCAAGATCCGCGGCTTCCGGCCAGAAAGCGCCATGGATATAGGCATATGGCAAAGACTGGTCATCGCAATGCAGATCAAGCACCAGGTCGGCGGCCAAAGCCATGGAGATCAACCGGCGCTTGATCTGTTCGACCGCGTGATGGCGATCCAACCCGTCGAGCAGCCTGGCGCGGTCTTCAAGGCAGATGATCGGATAACCGCGGTTGAAGTTGACACGGCTGGCGAAATCGAACCGGCCCTGCATTTCGCCATTCATCCATTGCGCAGCGCCTATCGGATTGGCTTGTGGAATGAGTGTGATGTCGCCGAGGATTTCACCGCGCTTTTCGGCTTCAGCCAGCAGTCCGGCCAGGTAGTGGGCCGCCACGGCGCCGGGAAGTTCGCCCGCATGCAAAGCCGCCTGGATATAGGTTTTCGGGCCATCGGCGTGGCCTTCGTAATTTATCACAGGCACGGTCCAGTCATGGCCCGGCACGTCGCCTTCAATGATTATTTCCGTAACATGCATGGTGTCTGACCCCTGTTTCGGGCCAAACCCTTTCACGAACCGGGGGCAACAGGCAAGCCGGTTGCTCTGCGATTGTGTTGAAAACCGAATGAATTTCCGCCAATTTTCAGGCCCGATCCGCCGGGCCTGCGCTACTGCGACGCTGCGCGCCGCAACCTTCTGAACACACAGGCGTTTCAGCCCGGTTCAGGTGCCGGGCGGATCGCAGCCCGCCGTCAGTGTTTCTTTCCCTTGCCGCCGGTGCGCCTAAGCGTATTTGCCTGCTGCTTTACCTCGTGGTCGTCGCTGAATTTTTCGTAACGGACACCGGTAAAAAACAGGATCTTGGCTTCGTACGGCCCTTCAGCCGGACGTTTGGGCAATCGAGAAAGTTTCTCTCCAATATGTACCACGTCTGCCATGCTCGTCTCCAATTCTGTCGAGACGGATGAACTAGCAACGATTTCACCCTGCCAACCGCTTGGCTGGCTAGCGCAGTATGCGGAACGATTTCCCGCAATCATTTGCGCCTCACTCACGTCATCCGTTACAAACCTTGTTGCATGGATTCCAATTCAGGACTGTAACGCAAGAAACATGTTGTATCATTTCGATGACTTTAACATCACCATGATTTGCGATCAAATCATGGCATAGTTAACACCTCGTAAACGATTTTTATATAACTTTATTGATAGTTGGTATTGCGTAAAACAGGTGACTCCGTGTCAGACCGCTTTCGGGATTTGGAAGATCCGCATCTGGTGCGGAAAAAGGATGTCGTGCTGATGGCCACGGTCACAAGCTTTGAAGGCTTGTCGATGCCCGGTAAAACCGAGTTGAGGCAGTTTGCCGAATTGTTTGTGCCGCTTTACGCAAATTCCAGCGACGAAGCCCGGCGTCTTGCCGTTGCCGCCCTTTCGCAATGCGCCACCCTGCCCCGCGCCGTCACCCTGTTCATCGCCACCCAGCCGATCGCCATCGCAGCCCCCTTTCTCATCGCCTCGCGCGCTCTCGACGATGACGACCTGATTGCCATTGCCAAGACCCAGGGCGGCGAACACGCCAAGGCGATCGCTGCGCGCGCCGACCTTTCAGTCAAAGTGGTCGACGCCCTCGTCGCCATGCGCCAGCAAGCGCCAGGCCAAACAGGCAAGCCTGTCAATCAAGCCACGATCCTGCCTTTGCCGGACCGACGCGCGGCTGAACGCATCGCTGCCGAAGAGCAGCTTCGTCAGGAACTCAAGAACCGGGTGCAACATACCCATACACCCAGTCAGCTGCAGACCGGCCGACTGGACGGGATGAGCGAGGCGCTGCTTGTCAGGTTTGCCCGCCAGCGCCAAAGCCGGGCTTTTTCGGTAACCCTTGCCGATGCTTTGGCGTCCAGCCTGTGGCTGACCGAGCGCATCATGCTGGACCTGTCCGGATTGCAGCTTGCCACGACGCTGCTCGCACTCGACATGGACGCAGCGCAAAGCGAATTCATCCTGTGCCGGATCTATCCGCATCTGGAGTCCCCGGCCGCAGAATCCTCCGGTGCACGAAGCCGTGCGGCGGTGCTGCTGAGCGGTCTTGATCGACGTCAGGCCGTCGAAAGGGTGGAAAGCTGGGTTCGCGCCGATGGCTATACCCATAACAGCCAGCTATCTGACAGCGACTGGCCGACGGCCAATCACAACCAACGCTCTGACCCGGAAGCCGCGGACCAACCGGTGCATGCGACAGGCGGCGGCCATGAGAACGGCAAGGTCCGGCCCGCCAGGCGCGTGGCTTCAAACTGAATTTATACCAATGTTCAATGATAATGACCCATGGCGCCGGGGCGAATTTGTCTGCCGGCTAGGAGAAACCCGGAAATGGACCCATAGGTCCATTGAGGATTTTCGACGACGCCGGCAGACAAATGCGCCCGGCCCTTCGGGT
>JBGSIT010000046.1:0-4929 GCA_041742335.1 Rhizobiaceae bacterium | reverse complement strand
GAAGCCCGCTATGAAGACGACTATTGCTTCGTCAAGAAAATCCGCAAGTTCGACCGCTACGGCAACCTGATCGTAAAGCGGGTGACCGTCTGCAATTAAACGACCCTTTCCCGCGATAAAGACCCGGCTAGCAATACCCGGCTTTTTCGATTGTCAGCTTTCAAACGACGATTCCAGTTTTGACGAAGAGCTCGAAGCCGGTCTTTCAGCGATTGAAATTCGCTCGTCTTATCCCGAATTACCGCCGGCTCTCACCAAGGGGAGATGCCCGGTCTGTGTGTTTAAGTATGTGTAGCTTGGGCGGGTCTTCGCCTTTGATCTTGAACATCCGTGCGAACCGTGATTTCGGTGTTCGACGACCGGGATTATCCGTCATCGCATCAACAGCGACCAACCGGGCTTCTGGGAAATTGGCGCTCTGACTCGGTCTTCTTGTCAGTTGCAGAATCCTCCTTCGGTTCGCAACAAGGAATTTCCTGTTCATTATCTCGCCGGTCATCGGTGGTGTCCGTCAGGTCAATTTTGACAACCGAACCCTGGCTGAAACCAATGATAGCTTCGAAGCCCAGTTACACCAGGTGACCGGACACAATCTTTCAATGCACCGTTTATGGAGAAGGTTCTCGACATTTCGCATTGACAGCGGAAAGTGGACATACATTATCGCTGCAAGCCGAATGATTTCGGAGCGGGTTTTGAAATAGTGAAAGGTGCTGGTTGCGTCATCTCGCAAACTACATCGCGGACCTGCCCGGCTCGATAGTATGCCTCTGACATCTCCGCTGAAAGCAATCCAACATTATTCCCAAATTGGGCAAGTTGAATTATCAAGGCTGCCATGATGAATGCCAGGGCCCGAAACAAGTTCTTTACGCTCACCGGCTGGCGCTTTTGGGGTTGGATCACCTTGCTCGCTCTTACCATAGCATCATTGTCGCTGGTGGAACAACGCTCGTTAAGCACCAAGCTTGCCAGCGAAAGCACTATTTTGCACCGGCTGTCGTCACAACGAGCCGATCAGCATGATGCCCATTTGACTTCACTTTCCGCAGTTGCAACAGCAGGTGGCGATATTCGCCGCGATCTGTTTCTGGACGTGGCGAACACCATATTACGGTTTTATCCACGCATTGTGTCGGTCGATCTGGTTCTGCTTTCGGATATCAGCAAAACCATAAGCACCGGCGGACAAACAGAGCCAAAATTGGCTGCGATCATCGCCATGCGCGCAAAGGCTTCAGATGGCGCCTTGCAACTCGACATTCATCCAGAAAACCGGGCATATTATCTCTTGATCAAGCGAAGTCCCAATAGCGCTGAAGCCAAATATGCCTTGGCGTTGACAATTGATGCTTCCTCGCTGATTGAGTCAGATGCGGCTTTCTGGAAATCCCCATCTGTTCACCACAGTCTCTCGCTGCCTGATGGAACGATAATCGCCGGGGCGCCGGGTCCAGCTGTTCCGGCCTTCTCAAAACCATTGGGCAGCAAATCGCAGCCATTGTTGCTTGAGGTATCCGCGGCACCCCCGTGGGACGGTATATTGCCGTGGAAAAAAATAGGCTTGGCGGCGGCTTTGGTGTCAATTGCCTACTTCCTTGCTCTGTCAGCGCTTCAGCAATTGTTGCGCACACGCAAGGCTGAAAGGCTGGCCATGTTGAGTGCGCAGGAGACACGATTGGCGCATGCTTCACGAGTAAATGCACTTGGCGAGATGGCCAGCGGACTGGCACATGAACTGACGCAGCCATTGACTGCAATATTAAGTCAGACACAGGCGGGAAAACATCTTGCCAGAAACGGCGATCTTGCTGCAGTGACAAGCATCCTGGACGATACAATCACCCAAGCGAAACGGGCATCTGCGATCTTGGGTCGCATGAGACGGTGGACGAAACCGGCGACAACAACGCCGGTTCGAAACTCAATCGAGGATGCAGCCAATGTGGTAAACGCATTGCTGAAATCGGCGGCGGCGGTCCAAGGGGCGGAACTTGTTTTCGACCTCGGGCAAGGGGCGGGTCTTGCGGTTAACGCGGATTCGGTGGAATTGGAGCAGGTGATCTTCAATCTGGTTCGCAACGCACTTGACGCTGTTGCTAAAACGCAAAATGCCAAAGTGGAAATCAGGGGATATCATCAATCTGGCTGGGTCATTCTCGAGGTTTCAGACAATGGTCCCGGCGTTGCTGCAAATGTGAAAGAAAGGCTTTTTGAGCCATTCGTAACCGACAAAACAGAGGGGACCGGTCTCGGTCTTGCCTTGTGCCGGCGACTTGTCGAAGGCATGGGGGGAGAAATCACGCTGCTAAACGCCACCCGAACGGTGTTTCAGGTGCGTTTGCCAATGGCACAGGATGCCGCAAAGGTCGCCGCCCAATGAAATATCCGGTCTATCTCGTTGATGATGATGAGGCGGTTCGCAAAGCATTGGCGTTGCTGTTAAAGACTGTTGGCATTGATGTAAGGCCGTTTGCAACGCCCGAGATTTTTCTTGGGCAGGTTTCCAGACTGGAGCCGGGCTGCATGATACTCGATATTCGCATGCCCATGATCACCGGTCTGCGGCTGCAGGAAAAATTGCGTGATATATGCGTGAACTGGCCGGTAATAATCATTAGCGGTCATGGTGACGTGGAAGCCTGCCGCCGCGCCTTTCACAACGGCGCCATAGACTTTCTCAGCAAACCGATCGACGAACAGGATCTGATCGACGCCATTCAAAAAGGATTAGGCGCCCTTGATGAGATGCTGCGAAAACAATCCGAGATTGCTGAAACCGCCCAGTTGCTAGCCCGGCTTACCGATCGGGAAAAGCAGATCCTGGAGATGGTTGTGGGTGGCAATACCAGCCACCAGATTGCACAGGCATTGTCACTTTCCCCGCGCACGGTCGAGAGCCATCGCGCTTCGATCGGTCACAAGCTCGGAACGGTTTCGGCCGCCGAACAAGCGAGGATCTGGCAGGACGGCGATGCTGCTGCGTAGCTCTACGGATATTGGCGATAAACCTACGAATTTACCGGTTGAAGCATCGACAGTATTGATGAGGGGCAACCTGAATTCGGAGAGACCCAATGAAACGCACCCTCGTACTTGTCACAGCTGTCTTTGCAGCAACATCGACAATGGCCCAAGAACTGCCGACAGTACCCTATCTGCCCTTGGACATGGCGCAAAAAGCGGCCCAGACGGCGTTGGAAAAATGCTCGGCCGACGGTCACAATGTGAGTGTCGCCATCGTTGCGCGCAGTGGCGAAACCAAAGTTCTTCTGCGTGCTGACAATGCTGGGCCGCACACGGTGGGCAGCAGCATTGGCAAGGGCTTTACATCTGCCAGCCTTGGCCGTGATACGGCAGGACTAGCCACGTTCATCGGGGAGAATCCGCAAAATGGCGGACTTCGGGATATGGATTCACGCCTTGTCATCCAGTCCGGTGGCTTGCCGATCAAATTTGGTGGCGCACTTGTCGGTGGTATCGGTGTGGGCGGTGCTCCCTCCGGTGATCTTGACGCAGTTTGCGCACGTGCAGGCCTGGACGCAATCAGCGCTGAATAATCATCATTAGACCCGCCAGGAAACCTGGCGGGTCACCATTTTGGAGATCATTGTCATGCGAAAACTGCTTCTATGTCTTTTGCTGATCTTGCCGCAATCCGCGCTGGCGCAGACTCCGCCTTCCCAGTCCCAAATCAAAAACTATACGGGCTTGCACAAGGCGGCCTACAGCAATGATGTAGAGAAAATCGAAGCGCTTGCAAAAAGTGGGGCAAACCTGAATGCGCGCGACGAATATGGCCGCACGCCAGCGCATGTGGCTGCCTTTGCTTCCAATGACGAAGCTGTTATCGCGCTTGCAAAAGCCGGAGCGGACATGAATGCGCTGGAAAACGGCCTTTATGACGTTGTGACGATCGCAGCCGTCGCGAATGATCCGGAACTCGTATCCATCGCCATCAAACTTGGAAATCGAGCTGATCTCACAACCAGCATCTATGAGGGTACAGCGTTGATTGCTGCTGCCCATTTGGGTCATCATGACGTTGTTCGCCGTTTGATCGAAGGCGGGGCCCCTCTTGATCACGTCAACAACCTCGGCTGGACGGCACTGATTGAAGCTGTGATCCTCGGCGATGGAGGGCCTGATCACATCGCGACAGTCAAAGGCCTGATTGAAGCAGGAGCGGACAAGTCGATCACCGACCGCGATGGCGTTACCCCGCTCGCTCACGCAAACAGCCGCGGTTACAAGGAAATCTCGGCCATCATTGCCGGGGCTTCGTCAAATTAGCTCAGAGGGTTATAGATACCCTTCGACAGCATTGTCAGAGTGAACGCCTTAGGTCGCCTTAATGCCGCAGTCTATATTTGCCAACTCGCAAGCTGACGCCATTCGCTGAACGCAGTGGCGCGTTCTCGTTATCGAAACGGCGGTCGCGAATTCTCCGCCCTATTGTCGAGCCAGCGCTCCGTTTCCTGTCGATCGGCATTGCCTATGACTTTCATCGCTGTACTATAAGACCTTAGTTTGTCCGTTATGTTGATTTCCGGATTGCCCAAGCGTTTCATTGATTTCTTCAGGAATTTCAATGCTGCTTTGCGATCTCGTCGTTTGGTGACGTAGGATTTTGGCACCTCTCCTTCGTGATCAACGGCCCGACACAGGTTGGGCTCTCACCGTTAATCTTCACGAAAACTTCGTCCAGATGCCACTGCCAATTAGAAAAGGCGCGCAGTTTTCGGACTAGGTTCTTTCTGATCTCGGCATGAAAGACTGGTCCAAACCGGTTGACCTTGCCCCGTTGACCTAATCCGGTTTGAAGTTCGTTTTGGCCCATCGAGAGGACCAGAACATGAAACGAAGCCGCTTCACGGAAGAGCAGATCATCGGGATACTGAAGGAACACGAGTCCGGAATTCCTGTTTT
>JBGSIT010000045.1:0-75491 GCA_041742335.1 Rhizobiaceae bacterium | reverse complement strand
AAAACAGGAATTCCGGACTCGTGTTCCTTCAGTATCCCGATGATCTGCTCTTCCGTGAAGCGGCTTCGTTTCATGTTCTGGTCCTCTCGATGGGCCAAAACGAACTTCAAACCGGATTAGGTCAACGGGGCAAGGTCACGTGACGAAATCCGTGCATTAATCAACCAAAGGGCAAGCAGGACGCAAGCCGCTTATTGAAAGCTGCCCTTGCTGGGTTGAAAGCTGTCTGATTTGTCTTGTTAAAGTGTTGAAATGTAAAGCAACTACTTGGGTATGAAGCAAGAATGCGCTCAGCAGCACATAAAGCCGATTCAACTAGCGGAACAATTCTACGATTAGTTGGCGTCTTTATTGGTTGCCAAGGGTGGGGCGTCACACGGATGAAAGGACTGAATAATTAGGGTATTTGAAGTGCAACCTTAATCTCCTTCCAGACAAGCAAAGCGAATCCAGAATTAATAAGAACAAAATACAAGAAATTATTCTCGAACCTTGGCACTAATCCCAAATCCCAATCCCAACAGGAGCGCCGAAAAGAACAGTCCTTCACCCCAGCGCAAAAACCTCAACACACAGCACCGTGGGCAAATGCTCGGCGATTTCGGTCCAGTTGTCGCCTTCGTCGGCACTGGCGAAAACCGATCCGCTATTGGTGCCGAAATAGACGCCGGCGGGCGATGCCTGGTCGGTTGTCATGGCCTGGCGCAGCACGGTGAAGAAGCAGTTTCTTGTGGGCAGGCCGCTATTTCTGGCCTCCCAGCTTTCGCCGCCGTCGGTTGATTTCCAGATGGCTGCCGAAGCGTCAAGCGGGTAGCGCCCCAGCGTGTCGCCATTCAGCGGCAGCACCCAGACAGTGTCGGGATCGTGCGGATGGGCGGCGATGGGAAAGCCGAAGGTCGAGGGCAGGCCTTTGGAGATGTCCTGCCAGCTGCGCCCGCCATCCTGGCTGCGGAAGACACCGTGGTGGTTTTGCTGGTAAAGCAGGTCGCCGTGCCCGCCGCCTGCAATCGGCGCCTTGACCATATTGTGCACGCACAGGCCAAGATCGTGGTGCCCGTCTGTCGAACCCGGCCCGTGGTGATGGTGCTCATGCTCTGCAAACGCATCGACATTGGAGCGCCGGTTTCGTCGTTCCCAGGTCTTGCCGGCGTCCTCGGTGGCAAAAACACCGGCAGCCGAAATGCCGACCCATAATTTGTTCCGGTCGGCCGGGTCGGCCACGATGGAATGCAGGATCAGACCCGCGCCTCCCGGCTCCCATTCGTCCCGGCTGGGGTGGTTGTTCAGCGCCTCGATGCTTTCCCATGTCTTGCCGCCGTCCTGGCTCTTATAAAGCGAGGCGGGCTTTCCGCCGGCATAAAGCGTGTCCCCTGAAAGACCGATCGACCAAAGCGCAGTCAGCTGACCGGTAAAGGGGCCCGGCGCTTGCACGTCCATGCCGAATTGCCTGGCGATTTCCGGATTGTCGGCGATCCAGCGGTCCTGCTGCCCGTCAGCCATCTTGACCAGCGTCCAGCTTGCGCCGCGATCCTCCGAGCACCAGACGCCCGCCCCATGCCAATCGCTGCCGCCGACGGCCCAGAGCCTGCCGGTCTTGGAATCGGCTGCCACATGGTTGATCGGCCAACCGCTGCAGAATGGCCCGCTCAGGGTCCAGTCCCCACGGGTCCCGTCGGAAGTGATTATGAACAGGCCCTTGGTCGTGCCTATCGTCAGACTTTGCGCGCCACCCATTTTTCCAACTCCGCTTTTGCGCGATGAAGAGGCAAGATTATGCGCGAGATCGCCTTGTTGCAAGCTTGACGAATGTGAATTTTCAAGACGACGAAATTGAGGCAGTGGAAGATCGCGCAGAGGGGCATTTCGCTTTGCTCCGCCTTTTGACATGCCTGCCCGGTTGGCGCAGCATGCGATTGCGACCGTGGTGAAGATTGATGGATCCCGCCAACCGGGATAGATTTTTGAACTGCACCTCTCGCCCGGCCGCAAAGCAGGAGGAGACATGTCCATGACACCTACTTTGAAAGCCGTCATCATCAATTGCAGCCTCAAAGCCAGCGCAGAGCAATCCCATACGCGGCTATTGCTGCAATCGGTTGAAGCAATCCTTGTCAAGAACGGCGTGCAGGTCGATACCATCCATGCCGCTGCCCGCCAGATCGCTTTTGGCGTCTATCCGGACATGACCGAGCATGGCGCGGCGCGGGACGAATGGCCCGATATCTGGAAGCAGGTCGATGCAGCCGATATTTTCATACTCGGCACACCAATCTGGCTGGGCGAAGAAAGTTCCATCTGCCGGGTGATCATCGAACGGCTTTATGCCATGTCCGGGATGCTCAACGCCAAGGGCCAGAGCATCTTTTACGGCAAGGTCGGCGGTGCTGTGATGACCGGCAATGAAGACGGCATCAAGCATTGCGCCATGTCCATTCTGTATGCCTTGTCCCATGTCGGCATGACCATTCCGCCCCAGGCCGATTGCGGCTGGATCGGGGAAGCCGGGCCCGGCCCTTCTTATGGCGATGACGTCGACGGCGAACGCGCCGGCTTCGACAATGATTTTACCAAGCGAAATACGACAATCATGACCTGGAACCTGATCCATCTGGCCCGGATGCTGAAACAGGCGGGCGGCTACCCGAACGAGGGCAATGACCGCAACGCCTGGAAGGCGGGTCGCCGGTTCGATTACGAAAATCCGGATTACCGATCTTGAACTGAAGGCTGGGGCAAAGTCGCGGAACACTTGGCGGCATTGGCAGAAGCCTGAACGCAGGAGCCGCCAAAGAAGTCGCATTCCGTGACCCGATGAAAGGGTCGGCAGCGATCAGATCATGCATTCTGGGACGGATTGGCATCCTGGAAAGGGCGCGGACGGGCCGGACGCCGGCTGGCCGAAGTCCGGAAAACAACATCCCAGAAGCCTGTTGTCACGCCGAAATTGCCGCCCGGATCGGCATGGTGATGCAGCGCGTGTTGGCGCTTGAGCCGGTACACATATCCGGAATGCGCCGGATGCCAATGGTGCAGGATATGATGCACGCTGAAGTACCAGAAATAGCCGATCATCAAGCCGGTGGATATGGCGCTGGCATCAGCAAATCCCAGCGTCAGCCAGCAAGGCAGCAAAACCAGAACGCCGTGAGCAAGAACGCTGATCCAGACCGGGCTTCCCACCAGGGCCTGTTCTTCAGTGTGGTGGCGATCATGCATTTCCTTGATCACCGGCATGTGATGAAAAGCGAAGCGATGCAGGCCATATTCCAGCAATGTCCAGAAGAAGACAAAGCCGATGCATGTCGCTATCCAGAGCGCTGCGCCCTGAAAACCCACATGGTTCAGCCCGGCGCCGGCAAGAATTGCAATCAAGAGGGGATAAACGAAGAAATCGCTATAATAGCCAAGCCAGCTTAACCGCATTTTGAAACCTCTCGCTTGCAGAATGGTGTTTCGTATTATTACTTTGCACGGACTTTGTGACGCTACATTGACGTTGATCAACCATGCCGGACTTAGTCTTTGACCTGCCCGGTCTGGTGGAACCGAATTACGCGTTTTTTCGTTGCAGCGCCATCCCGTTTCTATCGTTTTCAGGAAAAGTATCACGGCTCAAAATCGTCGTAAATCTCAAAACGTTAAAACAAAGGCCAGCCAGGCGACAACGCCCGCCGTTTCCCCTGTTTTCTTATGGTCTCCAGGTCGCAATGGCCCTCCACGCGATAGTCAGCCGAGCCTTGCCGCAGCTTGTTTTGCGGCAAGGCTGATATGCAACCCAAACAGGAATTCCGGGCCCCGATTCGACCCGTCATTTGCCGCCTTGCCGTTTTCAAAAACCAGCACGTCGCTGCAGAAAGTTTAATTTCCCACGGAACATTTTCCACTCTGAAGGGTTTTTCTGGTGCGGAATGAAACAAGCTCGTTTGCTCAACTCCCATGGGCAACCAGATCGCAGGTGCAAGGCAACCGCAGCACCGAAGGCGAGAGAGCACATTAAAACGACGAGGAGATAACAATGAGAAATCTGTTAGCCGCCACCGCACTTACCATGACCCTGATCGGGGGCAATGCCATTGCTGCCAACACGACCTCTGCACTGATTTATCAGCAACAGCCCACCGACATGCGAACATCCAAATTGATCGGCATGGAAATCTATGCCGCGGAGACCGAGATTGCAGCAGATGCCGTCGTGCAGGCCGGCGCTGAACGGGAATGGAATAATATCGGCGAAATCAGCGACGTGATCTTGAGCCGTGATGGCCAGGTCAAGGCCGTTATCGTCGGTATCGGCGGTTTCCTGGGCCTTGGTGAAAAGAATGTCGCCATCGCCATGGATGACATCAGATTCGCCAGGGTCGCCGATAACCCCGATGATTATTTCCTGGTGATCAATACCAGCAAGGAGATGTTGACAGAGGCGCCGGCCTATGGCGAACAAGCCGCAAGCCAACCGGTTGAAAACGGTCAGGCCGGCAGCGTTCAGAATGATGCCGCCCTCAACAGCAATCCCGTACCCGAAAACAATCAGGCCGCAACTGATTTGACGGACCCGCAGGTCGCCACGAATATGAACAACCCTGCGGTTGTCACCGACCACATGCTGATGGTGCCGCCAAAAGTTGAACGCAATGGCTACATGGCCCCTCAGGCAACTGACCTGACCGCCGAAAAGCTTACCGGCGCGTCGGTCTACGGGCCAAAGGATGAAGTTGTCGGCGAGGTCAGCGAGTTGGTCCTGAACGATGACGGCACAGTGAAGCAACTGGTCCTCGACATTGGCGGCTTCCTCGGCATGGGCGAGCACCGCATCGCGCTTGGCCTGGATGAAGTCAGCATTCTGCGCAACGAGAGCGGCGACGACGTGCGTGTCTATGTCGATACCGGCGCTGAAGCCCTGAAGTCAAAGCCGGAATACAAGGCCGGCTGATTTCAGGCAGAAGCAAGATACGAAAGGCGGGCCGCTGGTTTGGCCCGCTTTTCTGGCCGCTTTCAACCGCCATTCTGATTGGGCATGCTTGCCAGTGCGGCGAGCGGAAATGCGCAATTCAAGTCCCATGCTGTCAGCCCCCATTGCCGCCGACAAAATTTCATGAAAACTATTCCCCGGTGCAAATGTCAGTCACGACCAACGGGGAGAGAAAACATGCAAAGCCATGCGAAAGTGGTTATTATCGGCGGCGGCGTGGTTGGCTGCTCTATTCTCTTCCACCTGGCAAAATTCGGCTGGAAGGATGTCGTTCTGCTGGAGCGCGACGAACTGACCGCGGGCTCCTCCTGGCATGCGGCCGGCCAGATCCACACCATTTCCTCAGATCCCAATATTTCCCGCCTGCAGGGCTACACGATCAATCTCTACAAGGAGATCGAGGAGGTCTCCGGCCATTCCGTGGGCATGCATTCCACCGGCGGCTTTTATCTGGCTTCCAACGCCACCTGGCACGAATATCTCAAACGCGAACGCTCCAAGGCGCGTTACATGGGGCTGGACCAGGAATTCATCAGTATTGAAGAGGCCGCCCGGCGCAACCCGCTGATTGATCCCGACCATTACATCGCCGCCTTGTGGGACCCGCTGGACGGCGATATTGATCCGTCAGGCGTTACTTACGCCTATGCAAAGGCCGCCAAGGTCCATGGCGCGACCTATCATACCCACACTCCGGTGATTGAAACGCGGCAGCGACCGGATGGCAGCTGGGATGTGGTCACAGAAAAGGGCACAATCAATGCCGAAATCATCGTCAATGCCGCAGGCCTCTGGGCGCGTGAAGCCGGACGGATGGCGGGCATTCACCTGCCGGTGCAACCGATGGAACATCATTACCTGATCACCGAGGACATTCCGGAGATTGCCGAGCGCATGGCCGCGGGCGAGCGCCTGCCGGCCGGGATCGACTACGAGGCCAATATCTATTTTCGCCAGGAGCGTAACGGCATGTTGCTGGGAACTTACGAGCCGGTGTCGACGCCCTGGAAGGTCGGCGGCACGCCGATGGATTTCGGCCATGAATTGCTGCCCCCTGACCTTGATCGCATTGCCGACCGGTTGGAACTGGCCTTTGAACGCATTCCGGCTCTCGGCCGCGCAGGCATCAAGAATATCGTCAACGGCCCCTTCACCTTCGGGCCTGACGGCAATCCGATGATTGGCCCGGTTCCCGGAATGACCAATTACTGGGCGGCGGTCGGCGTCATGGCCGGTTTCTGCCAGGCCGGCGGCGTCGGCATGTGCCTTGCCGAATGGATGATAGACGGCGAGCCCTCGATCGATGTCTGGGCGATGGACATTGCCCGTTTCGGAAATTTCGCCACGCCGGATTGGGGCACGGTCAAGTCATCGGAAAATTACGAGCGCCGCTTTGTCATGACCTTTCCCAATGAAACCCTTCCCAAGGGACGGCGGCAGAAAACAACCGCCGTCTATGACCGCCTGATGGCGCGCGGGGCCGTGATGGGAACCTCCTTCGGCCTGGAACACGCCTTGTGGTTTGCCAACGGACCGGAAGACGCCCACGAGACCCCGACTTTTGATCGAAACCGCAGCCATGATTACGTAAGTGCTGAAGTCAAGGCGGTGCGCGAGGCGGTTGGAGCCATAGAGATCGCCAATTATTCCAAGCATGAATTCAAGGGCCCCGACGCCCGCAGTTTTCTTGACCGCATATTGGCTGGACGTTTGCCAAGACCGGGCCGGATTGCATTGACGCCGATGCTGACACCGAAGGGCAAGCTCTATGGCGACCTTACCGTCGCCTGCCTGTCGGAGCAGCATTTCATGCTGTTTGGTTCCGGTGCGGCACAGGAGATGCACCGGCGCTGGTTTGAAAGGCAGCTTCCGGCAAGTGGCGTCGCATATGCCAACCGGTCTGACGATTATCACGGCTTTGCCCTTTCGGGTCCGAATTCCCGCAAGCTGCTGTCGGCGATCACCCGCGACGATGTTTCCAACGAAGCTTTCAAATTCAGGGATATCCGCCAGACCTTTGTCGGCGGCGTGCCGGTGATCTTGTCGCGCATCTCGTTTTCGGGGGAACTGGGCTACGAGATCTATTGCGCCCCGCAATTCCAGTTGCGTCTTTACGAGGCAATCGAGGAAGCGGGCCGGGACTTCGGCCTGAAATTCTATGGCGCACGCGCCTTGATGTCCTTGCGGCTGGAAAAGAACTGGGGCGTCTGGACGATGGATTTCCGGCCCGATTTCACGGCCGCGCAATCCGGGCTTGATGCCTTTATCCAGTGGGACAAGGATTTCGTCGGCAAGCAGGCAGCCCTTGCCGAGCGCAGCTCCGGCCCGGACAAGCGACTGGTCGCCATGGTCATCGATATTCACGGACGCGACGTCGTCAATGACGAGGCCATTCTCAAGGACGGTGCGGCTGTCGGCTATGTTTCTTCCGGCGGCTATGCCCACAATGTCGGAAAGTCCATGGCGCTGGGTTACGTTCCTGCGGCATTGGCGGTGGACGGCATGACATTCGATGTCGAAATCAACGGCGAACTTTACCCGGCCGTTGTCACTGCGCACCCGCTATATGACGCCAACAGCGCTAAAATGCGGTCCTGAAGCGGCAAGTCAGGCAGAAGTATCAAGCCGGTCAAACAGCGCCCGCTGGATATCAATGCCGTGTGTCTGCGCCCGCTCGAAAGCCCGATTCCCGTTCTCGCCCGGAACATGCACGCTTTCAGTTGCGAGCCGCTCGCTCTGGGCCAGTAATCGCCGGGCAAAATCCGGATCGATAACTTCGGGCTGCATCGCGACGACAAACAGGCCCGCGCCCGGACTTTGATGGCCGGATTGGAAGCTGGGTGAATCCAGCGACCAGTTGGCGCCCGTCATGCCGGCGGCCAGCACTTCCACCATCAGCGCAATATTTGCGCCGCGCCTGCCGCCGAAAGCCAGTAATGCGCCCTTGACGGCTTCCGAGGCGCTGGTTGTCGGATGGCCGTCCGCGTCAATCGCCCAACCTTCCGGAAGGTCTTCACCCTTGCTGGCAGCCTCGCGGATATTGGCAAAGGCGGTGGCGCTGGAAGCCTGATCAATCACTAGTGGCCCATGAGCCGCCATGGGTGCGGCGAAGGCTACCGGGTTGGTGCAATAAACCGGCTTCCTGCCGCCGGGCACCGTCATCAAGGCAGGTCCATTGCTGGCCGCCAGCGCCACCAGGCCGGCCTCAGCCAGACGCCTTGCATAATAACCGAGTTCGCCGGTCGTATAGGAATTGGTGCTGGCAAGGATAACGACACCGAAGTTGCGGGCGCGCTTGCAGGCTTCATCAAAGGCGAGATCGAAACCCCATTGGGCAATGGCGCCGTCGGCATCGATGCGGATGATGGCGGGCGCGGGGAAATCCACTTTCGGGCGGGCAATGCAGTTGATGCGCCCGGCAATCATGGAATCGAGATAATCCGGCAGGCGGGCAAGCCCGAGGGATCTCTTGCCATGGGCTTCGGCAGAGATCAGCGCTGCGGCCAGCGCCTCTGCCATATCCGCGCCATTGCCGACCTTGAGACAAGCGTTTCGCACCCATTGCCGGGCCGCTTCAAGCGTCAGATTGATGGTATCGGCCATTGCGAACCCTCCAGCGCCATCTTGCGCCATTCCAAACCGGCATAAACCGCCTGATCCCCTGATCAGTAATCTTGTATAATGCATTGATATGCGCCAGTCCGTCGCTGAATTTTCGCCGATGGGAGTTTCCGGCGGGCGGCAGCCTGACAAGAACGGTGGCGCATATGGATGGCGCTGCGAACAAGGAGTTTATCACCGTAAAGGCATGGCCAATCAACCGTTCCAAATCCGGGCTTCAAATCGCGTGATGTTTGCATTCATGCAATTTGATTGTCATGGCCGGATTGTTTGATAGCCTCAGGCAATTGAAACCCATTGGATTGCGCAATGTCTATCTCGCCCTACCTGCCGCAACTCGCCGTCGCCTGGACTGCCTATTTCATTGCCGTGGCCAGCCCCGGCCCGGCCGTGATGGCGATCATTTCAACTTCTGTGCGCTCGGGCCGTAGCGGCGGCATGGCAATGGCGATGGGTGTGATGACGGCATCGGTGATCTGGGCGACAACGGCCGCTCTGGGCTTGGCGGCGCTTCTCGCCGCCTATGGCCAGGCGCTTTATGTCTTGAAGATTATGGGCGGGCTCTACCTGTTTTATCTCGGTTTCAAGGCGTTGAAATCCGCATTGACCAAGACAAAAGTGATGAGCGACGAAGGTTTGGAGCCGACAGGCTCGCTTTCGGGCTTTTACCTGAAGGGCTTGATGGTCCATCTGACAAATCCCAAGGCGATCTTTGTCTGGATCGCCATGGTTTCGCTTGGCCTGCCCCATGATGCGCCGGCCTATGTGACCCCCGTTTTCATTGCCGGTTGCTTTGTTGTCGGCGTAATCACCATGAATGCTTTCGCGCTGCTGTTTTCGCTGCGCCCGGTGCTTGCGGGCTACAAGAAAGCCCGGCGCGGCATCGAGGGCGTGATGGCGGCATTTTTCGGCTTTGCGGCCTTCAAGCTGGTGACGGCACAGATCTGAGCTTATGCATGCATAATTTCAAGGTGTTACAGCGTCGCGCACTCTCTTGAATGCGCGACGCTGTAGAAACTCTAGACGATGTGAAAGTCGGCGTGTGTCAGCACCGCGTGATTGCCGATTTCAGCAAATTTCACCGGACCGGCAGAGCCGGTGCCGTCTGCATCATAATAAAGCGATCCCGTCGCCTTGTCATAGAGGATCCGATCCTGGGCGTCGCCTGCGGCCTTGCCATTGTGGAAGGCGTCCCGCGACAGCTTTCCGCCGCCGCCCAACCGGTCGAATACATCGTGATCAAGAAGGATGGTGTCGGCAGCGGCCGAAAAGTCCTTTATGATATCTGAATCCTTGCGGAAATCGCCGGAGGCAAACAGGAACTCGTCCTTGCCGGCGCCGCCTGTCAAGATGTCATGGCCGCGCCCGCCGTCTATCAGATCATTTCCTTCTTCGCCGAAAAGCTTGTCGGCGCCGCGCGAACCGTGCAGCGCATCCGAACCGAAGCCCGCATGCAGCACGTCGTTGCCGCCCTTGCCGGCGATCTTGTCGGCACCGCCAAGCCCCACCATCCAGTTGTTGGCTTTGGTTCCGCCAAGCGTATCGACCGCTTCGGTCCCGACAATCATGCGGGCCAGACGGGCGCTGTCGACGACCTGGAAATCGCCGCCGTGAACCTGCGACAGCACATGCAGCGCATCATTGTCCCAGCTTTCGTCGGGTGAGCCGGAAATGAACCAGTCCGAACCATTATCGGCCAGGATCATGCCATATTGTTTGAGGGTGTTGATGATGATTGCGACTTCAGGCGTTGCATCCGACGGGATTTCGAAATCCGAACGCAAGCGCACATGCATGCCGAATGGCGCAGGCCCGTCAATGGAATCGGCAAAATGGCTGGCCGCGCCGACATAGGACATCGCCGTCAGGGCCTGCGACAGGGTAAAGCGCAGCGCGTGGCCCAATGTTGTGCCATTGGCAATCGCATGCTGGGTTTCGTCATAGCGCGCAAGGCCGGGGAAGATCGGCAGGCCGGCAGCGTCCGCGGAGGTGAAACCTTCGGGGCGCTGATGATCGCCGCCCTGCATGTCGAAAACTGCGGCCTGACCCTCCCATGCCCCCGATGACGCATTGTAATGAGCCTGATAGATCTCGTAGAGCTTGCCCAGGCCGTTGGGGGCGGAGGGGTCTTGCTGCAGCACGATCACATGGCTGTCGCTGCCGCCTTCTATCGGCGCATCAAGAGGGATGGGAAAAGGTCCGTCATCGCCCTCGTCCGGCCAAAGCGTCTCAATGAAATCCACCAGGCTCTGGTCCGCAGGCACGACATAATAGGGAATGCCGATCTTGTGGCCATCCCAGAGACCGGATCCGAAATCGGCATGCAGTCCCTTGTCGGGCGATATGCCGGCGATGATTTTGGCGGAGTTTTTGGCCAGCGGCGCGTAATCGACGCGGATGTTCCATTCGCTTTTGGCTGAAAAAGGGATGGCGCCGTTCAGGTCGGCTCCGATCCCGAGATCGGGTAGTGTCATGCTGGCCCCGCAAGCTCCATGAATTTCAAACCATGCTAATGGCCCTTGCCAGTGCAGGAAAAGCAAATACTGGCCTGATATTTACGAATTTGCTAAAATTCATCCCTTGCGTGACAATTCCGTCCCTGCTTGGCACAGGTCGGCGGCTTTGTTCAGCCTTGGGCCGGCGGAATATGGCCCCATTTTGCCAAGTCGACCAGACTGTCCTTGATGCTGCCTTCGACATCGCGGAACCAGATTCCCAGATCGCTGCGCGCCTTGGCATTGTTGAAACGAGGCACGCGGCCAAGATGGGTGCGCAAATAGGAGCCCACGCCGGCAGGCTGGGTAAGGCTTGCGAGCTTCATGATCATCGTGCCGATAGCGCCGGTCAACCGGATCTTCGGCAGCTTGGCCCTGGCATAGCCATTCTTTTTCATGATGTCGATGACTCCCGCCATGTCCATGGTGGCGGACGCGCAAATGAACCGTCCTGAGGCGTCCGCAGTCTGCATTGCCGCAATATGGGCGTCGGCAACATCGCGAACATCAACAAAGCCCCAGGTCAGGGCCATGATTGCGGGATAGGCCCCGTTGACGATATCGGCCAGCACCTGGTTGGAAGGGTTGATCTGCGACGTATGCGAAGGCCCCACGACGAGGAAGGGATTGATGACAACCAGATCGAAAGCCGGCTTTTCATTTTTCATGAAATCCCAAGCCGCCTGTTCGGCCTTTGCCTTGGAGAAATAATAGGGATTGCGGGTCAGCGAGCTTTTGGTGTTCCAGTCAGCCTCGGTCAGAACCCGTCCGTCCGGCTCATCGGTTATGGCCGCCATAGACGAGGTCAGAACCACCCGCTTGACGCGCGGATTGGCCGATGCCGCCTTAAGCATGGAGATCGTGCCGGAAATGGCCGGATCGACGAGGTCCTTTTGCGGATCCTTGACATTGACACTGTAGGGGCTGGCCATATGCATGATGCAATCGACATCGGCATGGGCGTTGAACGGGTCGGCGTCATTCAGATCGGCGGCAAAAAGCTTTAATTGCTCAGCCGCGCCCGCCATGTCCAGCAAATGTGCGTTCTTCTTGCTGTCGGTCGGATTGCGGACGGTGCCGATAACGTCATGGCCTTGCGCAAGCAGCTTTTCGACAACGTGGCTGGCAATGAAGCCGCCAGCGCCGCTGACCAGTATTTTCTTTGTCATGATGTTTCTCTGATTGATTCAAACGACTTGAACATATATAGATATATTCGTTCACTTTAGTCAAGGATAATGCTCCATATGCACCCAGCACCTGTCTTGAGTCCATTGAAGACGGCGCGGCGCGAAAAAATAATCGCCGCTGCCGAGCGCTACTTCATTGGCAATGGACTGCGTTCTGCGACAATGGAGGGCATCGCGGCGTCGGCCGGAATATCCAAAGTCACTGTCTATGGTTATTTCGATGACAAGGACCAAATATTTCAGGCGGTCGCCGCACGATTGGCAGAGCGCCTGCTGGCGGCTGTGAGAACCGAACTTGGCAAGAGCGGGTCAATCCGGACTCGTATCGCCGCCGCATTGATCGCCAAACACGGTCTCGTCGACGATCTTCTGAAAGTATCCCCCTATGCCGGTGAACTGATGGCCGCCAAAGAGCATGTGGCGGCCGCAATCATGGCTGAACTCGACGGCGCCATCGAAGCCTTGATCGCCGCCGAAATCGCCAGGCAATATAGCGACGCTGACAGTGCCGCAGCCACAGCCAGGCTGTTGTTCGGCTCTGCACTGGGCATTGCCGGTCATTGCCGCTCCATGCAGATGGCGGCCGGCGATATCGTCAGGCTTGTTGATGCGGTTCTGCCGGACCCGTAGGATCCGGCATGGTCGCAGGACTGCTGCCGCTTCAGCTTGCCCGCTGTAGATCAGCGCATTGCAAACCCGGCATCACCAACGATGATGCACATGCGGCGCGATGCGTTCGGCATAGATTGTTGCAATCTTTGCCATTGTTTCCTTGCTCAATGCGTCAATATCAGAGGCAGCCGCATTGTCGTCGGCCTGGCGCTTGTTCTTGGCGCCCGGAATGGCGACGGTGACGGCGTCCTGCATCAGGATCCAGCGAAGCGCGAACTGCGCCATGGTGACACCTTCCGGCAATAGCGCGCGGATTTCCTCCACCGCTTCCAGCGCCACCTCATAGGGCACGCCCGAAAAGGTTTCGCCGACATCGAAGGCAGCACCTTCGCGGTTGAAATTGCGGTGATCTTCCGGGGCGAATTGCGAAGCCTTGCTCATCTTGCCGGTCAACATGCCGCTGGCCAGCGGCACGCGCACGATCACGGCCGTCTTGCGGGCCAGCGCCTCACGGAAGAACAGGCTTTCCGGCCTCTGGCGGAACATGTTGTAGATGAGCTGGACGGAGACGACATTGGGAAACTCGATGGCCTTCAGCGCTTCCTCGATCTTCTCGACCGAAACACCATAGTGGCGGATCTTGCCCTGCTGGACGAGGTCGTCAAGCGCGCCGAAGACTTCAGCACGGTAATAGACCTGCACCGGCGTGCAATGAAGCTGGACCAGATCCAGCGTCTCGATACCCAGATTGGTCAGGCTGCGCTCGACAAAGGCGGTCAGATTGGCCTTGTTGTAGCCATCCGCAACATGCGGATTGAGCCTGCGACCCGCTTTGCTGGCGACCATCGGCCGCTTGCCGCCGCGCTCCTTCAGCACATCGCGGATGATGCGCTCCGACCGGCCATCGCCATAGACATCGGCAGTATCGATGAAGGTCATGCCGGCATCCAGCGCCGCATTCAATGCGCCTTTGGCATCGGATTCCGAAACGTCGCCCCATGACCCGCCGATCGCCCAAGCGCCAAAGCCTATTTCGGATACCTCGAAATCGGTGCGTCCAAAGTGTCTCGTTTTCATCTGTCTCTCCTGAATTCTATTTGTCATGATGGGGATTGGGCGGCCCGATGCGCTCCAGATAGGCGCCCTTGGCCGATTGCATATGATCGATTGAAAGCTGCGCCAGCGCCCAGCGGTCGCGGCTCGCCAATAGCTCGATCATCAGTTCATGTTCCTTCAAGGATTGCGCAAGCCCCTGCGGCTGGCCGAGGTTGCGCGCCCGGATCGGCAAGGTAAGCCGCATATAATCCTTGATCGTCTGCACCAGCCAGGGATTGCCGCAGGCTTCCAGGAGGCCGATATGAAAGGCGTCATTGCAATCATGAATCCTGCGCCGATCACCGGATTGAATGGCCTGGCGATAGGCAGCCTGAAGGCTCGTGACCCGGTCTATCTGCTCGGCGGAAGCCGGCAGGTCGATCATCAGGATCGCCTGTCGGGTCAGCATTTCACGAACTTCATAGATTGCCACGACTTCGTGCCGGCCAAAGGCTGCAACGGTGGCGCCGACATTGCGTTCGCGGCGGATCAGGCCGCTTGCCTCCAGCGTGCCAAGCGCCTCGCGGACAAAATGCCGGGAAGCGCCGTAGCGGTTCATCAACTGATCTTCCACCAGCCGCGAACCGGGCGGCAGATGTCCGAAAATGATATCGGTTTCAATTTGGCTGGCGACAATATCCGGGCCCTGCACACGATGATCCGCCGAAATCTGTCCACCCATCCTGTTCCGCCTCGTTGCCATCCAGAAGGCCCGGTTCCGCTGCAACCGATGGGCGCGCAGACCTTGCATCATGAGCTTGCCTTAGTCTCCGACATAAAGATTGTCAATAATCTCCAGGCATTTCGCTAAAAATCCGCAATATTTCGGCAACTTTCCGCCTCTATTATTGACAATAATCGTTTAAGGACTAGTGTCGCCAACCTGACATCCACACCGGAGAAACCATCATGTCCGTAACTGCTGCAAGCCTCGCCAGTCTTTCCCTGCCTGATCTCGCCGAAAAGGCGGTGCTGGTGACAGGTGCTTCCACCGGCATAGGCGCAGCCTTGGCCAAAGCCTTCGCAGCGCAGAAAATGGTTGTGGGCGTTCATTACAATGCCAGCAAGGAGCAGGCGGAACAGGTTGCTGCGGAGATTGCCGCAGCGGGCGGGACTGCGCATCTTGTCAGCGGAGATGTTTCCACTTCATCCAATTGCCACCGCATCGTCGAGGAATTTGCCGAAGCCGCAGGCAGGCTGGACGGCCTTGTCAACAATGCCGGCGGCATGCTGGGACGGGTGGCGACCGAAGCCATGGATGATGAACACTATAACCGCGTCATGGACCTCAACGCCCGCTCGGTTCTGGCGACCATCCGGGCCGCCCATCCGCACCTCAGCAAGCAGGGCGGCTTCATCATCAACACGACATCGATTGCCGCCCGCAACGGCGGCGGCAATGGCGCCATTCTTTATGCTGCAGCCAAGGGTTTTGTTTCAACCATTACCCGCGGCCATGCCAAGGAGTTTGTCGGCGACGGCATCAGGGTCAACGGCGTTGCGCCCGGTCTGATCGCCACACCCTTCCACGAACGGTATACCAATGCGGAGCAATTGGAGATGCAGCGCAAAGGCATTCCCATGGGCTATGTCGGAACGCCGGAAGATTGCGTCGGCGCCTATCTTTTCCTGGCTTCAGAAACGCTTTCCGGCTACATCACCGGCCAGATCATCGAGGTCAATGGCGGGCAGTTGATGCCCTGATTCAACCGGATCGGCACGTTGCCTGCGCATTTCCAGCCAGATATGGCCGAAGAGTGCGGCCAACACCACGGCGCCGCCGGCAAGGGTGGCCTCTGTCGGGACATCGCCGATCAGCAGCCAGACCCATAACACTGTCAGCGGCACCTCCAGCGAAATGATCAGGCTGGCATCGCCTGCCGGGACCCGCGGTGCGCCGTAGGTATAGAAGATCAGCCCCATGGCGTTCTGGACAATGCCAAAAGCGATGATAAGTCCCATATTGCTGGCGTTTACCGCTAGCGGCGCGGCAAACCAGAATGTCACCATCGAACACAGCCAGGCCGAGGACGCCATGGCCGGAAGCATCGGAATGTTGCGGTGGTGGCGCATAATGACGCCAAGTGCTGCAGCGGTCACCGTCATGATCACCGCCAGAAGCAAGCCGAGCATCGTCCCGGTACCTTCCTTGTCCACCAGCATGATGGCGACGCCGGAAAGCGCGATCAGGCTGGCGATCAGTGTGATGCGGTTCGGCTTTTCGCCGATTGTCAGGAAGGCAAGATAGGCGGTGATGAAAGGACAGGTGGCGAGGATGACCATCGAGGCGGCAATCGAGCCGTAATACATCGAGCCAATGCCAGAAATCATGCTGGCGGTGGAAAAGAAGGCAGCCCAGAAAGACGGCCAGGACATGCGGCGGACCACTTTCCAGCCGCCACGACCGTTCAACAGGAAAAACAGCACGAAGATCGCTGTTCCGGAAACGATTCCGCGCCAGAAAAGGGTCGTCATGAGATCCGTGGTGATTAACCGAATGAAAACCCCGGATGACGACCATGCCAAGGCCGATGCAGCCAGAAAGAAGACGCCGGAACGATAATGCTTTTGCGCATTGGATCTCATTGCGATCATAACGATATTCCAGTGAGGTATTATATTGAGTGGGGTCGATGGGCAGCTTGGCGCCGGCCAACCACTCCCGTCAACTCAACAGGGCCCTTGTCAATGGATGATCCTTATCGGTCAATCCGTCAACAATTGTGAAATGATGTTTGTCCGGTTCTTCATGGAATCCCGTTTCGACGCCCAATCCGGTCCAGATATTGGCCAGAAGCGCATTTTGCCGTCGGAATTCCGCCCTTTCCGCACCGCCAGCCCAACAGGTCAGGCGCGTGCCTGCAATCGGGTTCAGCAATGCGGGACTTTGTTCGCGGGCCTCGGCCTGGGTGATGGCCAGTGTCTGGTTCATGCGGGTCATCATCAAGGGCCGCAGGTCGAAAACGCCAGAGATCGGCACGACATTGCGGATTCTGGATTGCACCTCGGGCAGAAGCGGCGACGGTTGCGAAATCATCCGCGTGGCCAGATGCCCGCCAGCGGAATGGCCGGTAATGTTGATAGGGCCCGCGACCCTGCCGGCGGCCAGGTTTATGGCGGCGGCGACATCGGCCGCAATATCGGTGATCATGACGTCCGGACAAAGCCGGTAGCCCGGAATGGCAACGGCAAAACCACTGGCAAGCGCGCCTGCAGCCAGATGCGAGAACCAGATTTTCTCCATCGCCATCCAATAGCCGCCATGGATGAACACCATCAGCCCTTGCGGCTCTGCTTCCGGCATGAACAGATCAAGGTTTTGCCGCATATGTGTGCCGTAAGCCAGATCGAACAGGCTGCGTTGACGAATTGCCGAGCTCGCGCGAAATTCCGCGGCATTTTCCTGCCATGCGCCGGGCCAGGCGCCGCTGCCGGCAATATTGGCGCTGTTGGCGTAGGCATTGTCCCAATCTGTCACGTGATGCAGGATCATTTCGGTCTCCCCGTTACCCAGTCATGACATTGCTGCATAAGCAATTCAAGACATCGGCAAAGCTGGATTCCAAATAAACTTTAAGCTTGAAGTTTATTATCGCCTGTGCAAATCTTTGTGCGTTCTGATAGCTTGAACAAGGCCGCAGACGGA
The DNA here is from genome assembly GCA_041742335.1 of Rhizobiaceae bacterium. Taxonomy (GTDB): domain Bacteria; phylum Pseudomonadota; class Alphaproteobacteria; order Rhizobiales; family Rhizobiaceae; genus Rhizobium_E. The sequence goes on along the minus strand of JBGSIT010000045.1, from coordinate 57,863 downwards.
TTCAAGACCAGCCCGATTGCAGGTGGCAATTGCCGCCGCTTCGTCAATGTGCAAGGCCGTCAAGCCAAGGGGAGAATTGACCGGATGCTAGGTCCTTCAGCACATGTCGACACCTTCGCCCGCGACAATCTCCCGCCGCAACCGGATTGGCCGGTTTTCAATCTCGAGGGATTTGAATATCCCGAATATCTCAATGTCGCCGTCGAATTGACCGACCGCATGGTCGAGCAGGGTTTTGGCGACAATACCGCCTTGATCGGCAATGGTCGCAGGCGGACCTACAAGGAACTGACCGACTGGTCCAACCGGCTGGCCTATGCGCTTGTCGAGCATTACGGCCTGAAGCCGGGCAATCGCGTGCTGATCCGTTCGGCCAACAATCCGGCCATGGTCGCCTGCTGGCTGGCCGCCACCAAAGCGGGCGCGGTGGTCGTCAACACCATGCCGATGTTGCGTTCGGGCGAATTGAGCAAGATTATCGACAAGGCCGAAATCACCATGGCGTTGTGCGATACGCGCCTGATGGAGGAACTCGTCCTTTCCGCCAAGGCCAGCAAGTTTCTTAAAACCGTCATCGGCTTTGACGGCACGGCCAATCATGATGCCGAACTGGACCGGATCGCGCTGGACAAGCCCGTGCGGTTTGAAGCGGTCCTTACCGGTCGCGACGACGTTGCGCTGTTGGGATTCACATCGGGAACCACCGGACTTCCCAAGGCCACCATGCATTTCCATCGCGATTTGCTGATCATTGCCGATGGCTATGCCAAGGAAGTCCTCGGTGTACAGCCGACCGATGTGTTCGTGGGTTCGCCGCCGCTGGCCTTTACCTTCGGGCTGGGCGGCCTTGCGATTTTCCCCTTGCGGTTTGGCGCCTGCGCGGCACTGCTGGAAACCGCCTCGCCGCCCAATATGGTTTCGATCATCGAAACCTATAAGGCGACCATCAGCTTCACCGCGCCGACGGCTTATCGGGCCATGCTGGCGGCCATGGAGGAAGGTGCCGATCTTTCTTCCCTGCGCATCGCCGTTTCGGCTGGCGAGACCTTGCCTGCGCCAGTCTATGAAAGCTGGGAAACCAAAACCGGCAAGCCGATTATCGATGGCATCGGGGCCACCGAAATGTTGCATATCTTCATCTCCAACCGGCTGGACGACCGTGCGCCCGGATCAACCGGAAAGCCGGTCACCGGCTACACCGCAAAGATCGTCGACGCCGATATGAACGAAGTCCCCACGGGCGTGGTGGGACGGCTGGCCGTGCGCGGCCCGACGGGTTGCCGCTATCTGGCGGACCCCCGCCAGTCCGATTATGTCCGCGACGGCTGGAACCTGACGGGCGACGCTTTCTTCCAGGATGCCGAAGGCCGCTTCCATTTCGCCGCCCGCAACGACGACATGATTGTTTCATCGGGCTACAATATAGCCGGGCCGGAAGTTGAAGCGGCGCTGCTCTCCCACGACGCCGTTCTGGAATGCGCGGTGATCGGCGTTTCTGACGAGGAGCGCGGCCAGATCGTCCAGGCCCATGTCGTACTGGCGACAGGCATCCTTGGCGATGAAGTGCTGAAGCTGAAGCTGCAAAATCACGTCAAGGCGGTGATTGCACCTTACAAATATCCGCGGTCGATCAAATTTGTCGAAAGTCTGCCCAAGACCCAGACCGGCAAAATACAGAGATTCCAGTTGCGGAGCGAAAGTACCTCATCATGAAACCGGATCCGTTTGACAAGACAAGGGCATTGTTCGAGCTGCCGGAAGGCGTTGTCTATCTGGACGGCAACTCGCTGGGCGCATTGCCGGTTGCGGCGCGAACGGCGGTGGCACGGGAAATCGACGAAGGCTGGGGCAAGGACCTGATCCGCGCCTGGAACACCCGCAACTGGGTTGACCTGCCCAACCGGATCGGCGATGCCATCGGCAGGTTGATCGGCGCGCCTGAAGGTTCAATCGTTGCAGGCGATTCCACCTCGATCAATCTCTTCAAGGCCTTGACGTCGGCACTGCAATTGACCGGCGACAGGAAGATCATCCTGTCCGATACCGGCAATTTCCCCACCGATCTCTATATCGCCGACGGTGTCATCAGGACCTTGGCCAAAGGCCATGAACTGAAGCTTGTCGCGCCGGACGAAGTCGCCGGAAGCATCGATGAAAATGTCGCGGTCCTGATGCTGACAGAGGTGGACTACGCCACCGGCCGGCTGCATGACATGGCCGCACTGACAGCGAAAGCCAGGGCCGCAGGCGTCGTGACCATATGGGATCTCGCCCATTCGGCCGGCGCGCTGCCGGTGGACCTGACGGGCGCGGGCGCCGATTTTGCCATCGGATGCGGCTACAAATATCTCAATGGCGGACCCGGCGCGCCGGCTTTCATCTATGTCCGACCCGGCCTGGAAGGCAAGATCAATCCGGCGCTGTCGGGCTGGTTCGGCCATGAAGCGCCATTTCTTTTCGACCTTGATTACCGCCCTGCCCCGTCCATCCACAGGATGCAGACCGGCACGCCGCCGGTGCTTTCCATGCTTGCCCTTGAAGCAGCCTTGACGGTTTGGGACGGTATCGACCTTGCCGCTGTCAGAGCCCGTTCCACCGAGTTGTCCGAGCTTTTCATCGGCGAAGTTGAAGCCCGATGCCCGGATCTTGTGCTCGCCTCGCCGCGTGACCCAGCCCGGCGCGGATCGCAGGTTTCCTTTCGCCATCCGCAGGGCTATGCAATCATGCAGGCGTTGATTGCCGATGGCGTGATTGGCGATTTCCGCGCGCCCGACATCATCCGCTTCGGCCTGACGCCGCTTTATGTCAGCCCCGCCGATATTGTTGAGGCAGCCGTCAGGCTCGAGCGTGTCATGAGCGAGCGCCGCTGGGACCGGCCTGAATTCAAGACCCGGAGCAAGGTAACATGAGCAAGGACCCGTCCACCGAAGGCGCGGAACTCGATTTTTCGACCCGCATGTCCTATTCGGATTACCTTGGGTTGGACCAATTGCTGACGTCACAGACTCCGCTTTCGCCAGCCCATGACGAGATGCTGTTCATCATTCAGCACCAGACGTCGGAACTCTGGATGAAACTGGCCATCCACGAAATCCGGGCGGCCATGAAAGCCCTGGCAAACGACAATCTGCAGCCGGCCTTCAAGATGCTGGCGCGTGTGGCGCGGATATTCGAGCAACTCAACAGCGCCTGGGATGTGCTCAGGACCATGACGCCGAGCGAATATACCAGCTTTCGCGACGCTTTGGGCCAGTCGTCCGGCTTCCAGTCATGGCAATACCGGGCGATTGAATTTCTGGTCGGCAACCGCAATCCGGCACTGCTCAAGCCGCATGCCCACGACCCGATCATCACAGCCGAGTTGCAGGCGATCCTGGCCCTGCCCAGCCTCTATGACGAGGCAATCCGCTTGCTTGACCGCAACGGCTTCGACGTCGGCCTCGGCCTGGACGCCGATGGCGGGCAAATTCATGACACTGACAAGCTGCTTGCGGCCTGGGCTGTGATCTACCGTGATCCTGAAACCCATTGGGCGCTTTATGAACTGGCGGAAAAGCTGGTTGATTTCGAGGATTATTTCCGCCGGTGGCGCTTCAACCATGTCACCACGGTTGAAAGGGTGATCGGGCTGAAGCGTGGCACGGGGGGAACTTCCGGCGTCTCCTATTTGCGCCGCATGCTCGACGTGGTGTTGTTTGCCGAACTCTGGACGGTCCGCACAATGCTGTGATGCGGGCTGCGTTGTTATTTTTCCATGGCGTCGCGCAGCCGATACCAGCCAATGGTGGCCGCAACGCCAATCTGGCGGAAGGAATGGAAGGCGATGGGGTGGATCGGCGTCGTGGGGAACGGCAAAAGGTCCGCATCCCCCGCCCGCAGATAATCGGCCAGAACCGGCCCCATGGCGCTCATCAGCGCGACCCCGCGCCCTTGGCAACCGACAAAGGTGACAAGACCTTTTAGAGGTTCATGAAAATGCGGCAGGTGATCTTGGGTAACGCAAACCCGCCCGAACCATCTCTTTTCAATGGCAACGCCCTTCAGCGCCGGGAACAATCTCAGCATGGCATGGACAAGATGGTTCCAGTCGTCGTCGCTGCGCGGAGCAGACATACGGCCGCGCCCGCCAAAGACCAGCCGTCCGTCAGGGCTCTTGCGATAATAGATGATGATACGGCGGGAATCCGATACGGCCTGCCCTTCCGGCAAAATCCGCTCAGCTATCGAGTCCGGCAGGCGCGCCGTCGCAATCTGGAAGGAATGCAGCGGCACGATGGTCTGGGCCAGCCCTTTCACCAGGCCATCAGAATAGGCATTTGTTGCGACCAGCACCTTGTTCGCAGCCAATGTTTTGCCCGAAGCCGTCGTCAGGGTGAACCCGCCCGCATGTGCAGCAATATTGGCGACTGTCTCTCCTTCGGTGATCCGCGCGCCCGAAAGCATGGCAATGCGCGCCAGTTCAAGCACATAGGCAAGCGGGTTGATAGTACCCGCGCGCCGATCCAGCCAACCGCCAAGATAGCCTTGGGCGCCGGTCAGCCTGGCGATAGCGGCGGCGTCCAGCAGGCAGACATCGGCGTTCTCTGCCTGCCATTGACGATTGCGCTCAGCTATGGCCGCAAGCGCGGTTGCCGTGTGGCTTGCATAGATCCAGCCTGCTCTCGTGCTTTCAACTGCGAGACCCTCATCCCTGATCAGTTCAAAAACGCAGTCTGCCGTCGAGGCGACGAAGTTGACGAGTTTGCCGCCGGTCCTGTCGCCGAACAGCGTCATCAGTTGTTCCGGATCCTGCTTGAGGCCGGCAATGACCTGTCCGCCGTTCAACCCCGCCGCACCGCTGCCGAGACGGCCTGCCTCGATGACCTGGACGGAAAGGCCGGCGCGCGCGGCCTGGCGGGCAGCCGAAAGCCCGAGGATACCGCCGCCGACAATGGCGAGATCGCAATGATGGTGGTCATTGAGCGGATGGGTCTGCGGCTGACCATCCGGCGGCGGCGTCCAGACAGGAATGGCATGGGATGACGGCATGGTTCAGCGCTCCACCGGCTGTTGAATGCCGAGCCTAGCGCAAGGTTTGATGAATTGTAATTGCCGCGTCAATCCGGTTCAAAACAGGAAATCGTCAGCTTGCGCAAACTGATGCGCCATATTCGACCCGTGGTTGTCGACTGTTCGCGCGGCATTGCCGGCTTCGAATTCATGGTGCAGACGGTGAATGGCGAGCGAGCCCTTGTTGCCGGTCACCTCCGCTCCAAACTCATAACCGTTGACATAATCCGAGCCGGCGATCAGTCCGCGTTTTTGGAGATTGTGCAGCAAATGGGCAAAATCGATTGTGTCCTTGCGGATTTCGCTGTCGGATTCAAGTGCAATATAATTCCAGCCCTTGCTTGAATTGCCGCTGGCATCACCAAAGTTCTCGGCAAAATAGATGCTGGCGTGAAATCCCTTGTGGTCATAGTGCCCGACCAGATCGCCAGCCGGCGTCAATTTCCCGTCATGCAGCCAGACCATCAATTCGGTGGTAATGCTGCCAGCGCCCGCCTTAGGCTTGGTTGTCAGCCAGAGATCGAATGCAACATTGAAATTGCCGGTCTTTCCGGCGATATCAAAATCGAAACGGACATCGAACACATCGATGTCCTTGATTTTCGCAGTGAGATTTCCAGATCCCAATCGATCCCAAGGCTTGTAACCCGCGACGATTTCCGGATAGGCCAATACGTGATCGGAGACCGGCCAGTTCCAGTTGAACCGCACTCCGCGATCAAGCGTATTGGTATTGTAATGGATGGACTGGCTGTAATCCTGACCGTTGACCAGGTCGCCCCGGTTCCAGACATTGTTGCTGACAAAGAATTCGCCCTTGCGATACCTGCCCCAATCTTCGGTGATTGTCCTGCGTGTCATTCCTGATTTCCGCCACTATTTTCTTCGGCCACATAGACAGGCGGATGTTTCCCGGCCGTGGACCAATTCGCTAAAATTGAATCCACTTCACCACATTTGCAATGAATCGTCCTCAAAGGCTTGTCTGGATTCGCCGAAGTCCTGGATCCGAAGGCAGTGACGGCACCGTTTCAAATCCGGCAAGGCAATCGAGAATGTCATCAAGAACCCGGCCCAGCGCCCGGGCGCGCGGCCAGACCAGCCAGAGCGGCAAATCAAGATGCGGGGAAAGTTCAATGACTGTGAGGCCGGACTCCAGCCCTGCGACCGATGTCAGGGGCAAGACCGTCACAAAGCGGTGATGGATCACGAGGTTGACGATGACCGGGATGGAATCAATCTCCACGAAGTTGTCCGGGGTTCCCTCCGCACCGCCATTTGCCTGCTTCATCAGGTCACTGACGGCCTGCCTCAACCCGCTTCGGCGACTGGGCACAGCGACTTTTTCCTCCCTCATGATCACATCCGGCGAACGGCTGGTATCAAGACCGGGATAACCGATCAGTGCGAGGCGGGATCGAGAAAGCGACAAGCCGTCCAGCCCCAGCGGTCCGGCCTCGGTATCGAGAATGGCCAGATCAAGCCGGCCTGCCTTCAACTCGCTGACCAACTCTTCCGCCAAGGTGCTTTTCAAGGAAAGATGATGACGGCGGCGCACGCCTTCCCAGCGGGCAAACAAGGTGGCCAGCAGCCGCGCCACCTGGCTTTCATGCCCTGAGGGCACAACCGAACCGATATGGATCGTACGGTTGGTGCGGCTGAAATTGCTCGATGCCGGCGAGACAAGGTCATTCCAGATGGCCATGATCGAGATGGCGGCTTCCTGTACCCGCTTGCCGTCGTCCGTCAGGCTGATGCCGCCGGCATCGCGGTGAAAAAGCGCCGCTCCCAGTTCCTTTTCCATTCTCTGCAACTGACGCGACAATTGCGGCTGACCGATACCCAACCGCCTGGCGCTGCCGCGAATGCTTCCTGCGCGGATGGTTTCATTGAAGCGCTGCAGGACTTTTAGCGACAAAGCGCAATCAACCGCGCGGCCGCAATCATCGTGCTTCCGTCCGGCCGCGGGCGTCCAAAGCAATTCGCAAAGCTGGCGAATGCGCATGAGCGGCGTCAGGAACCGCTCGGCGTCGAGGGTGAGCGTAATGGAGTTGCCTGTCCTGAAAACCAGATCCGTGGCAAGGCCCTTCTCCAGCCGGTCTAATGCCGCATGGACGCTTGCCACCGGCTTGCCGAGCCTGCGGCTTGCGCCGCGGATCGATACGTCCTCCAGAACGGCGACGCCCGTGACTATGGCGGACAGATCCAAATCAACCCTTTCCGGCGCATGGAAAAATTGTGTTCATGACATAGAGCGTTCAGGAAATGGGATATCCCTAATGCGCCGTGCTTGCAATAGGATACCGCCATCTGATTTGAACAGGGCTGCATGATGATCCGAACCAAGGCCTGCCTGTCGTTGAGTGCTGAACCATTAAGCTTTGCTGCGTTGAAACTGATAGGCAGCGGCGAGGTGCTGGTGGCACCCGACGAGGACTGCATGAAGCTGGTGCGCGCCAGTCGCTGTGATTTCGAGCGGGTCATCAGTTCCGGCGTCTTTATCTACGGCGCCAATACTGGTGTCGGCGCCATGAAGGAAATGATCCTCGGAGCTGAAGACCTGGCCGCCTTCAATGACGGACTGGTCAAGGCCCATCACTTCGGCATAGGCGAACCTTTTTCATCCGAAGTCATCCGCTCGGCCATCGCCATACGGGTCAATACCGCGCTGACCGGGCAGACCGGATGCACGGCCGAACTGGTCACCGCCCTGATCGCGCTTCTCAATGCCGACATCGTGCCCTATGTGCGCCGAACCGGGTCGATCGGTTGCGCCGATATCGGCCTGATGGGCCAGATCGGCACTGTGCTCACCGGCATGGGTGAGGTCTTCTATCAGGGAAAGAGGGTTCCAACCGAAACCGCCTTCCGTTTGGCGGGTCTTACGACATTGCGGTTGGCGCCCAAGGACAGCCTGTCGTCGATCAGCTCCAACGCCATTGCCTATTCGGGCGCCGCCCACGGCTTGATCAATGCCGCCCGAACCCTTCGGGTGCTGCTGGCGGTGGGCCTGGCAAGCGCCTGCGCCATGGGCGCATCCCGCGATCCTTTGGAAGTGGCTGCCCGGATCGGGACGCCCAGTGAAGCAGCCGTCGGCTCGTGGCTGTTTGAACAGGCGCAGATTTCCAATATCCAGCCGGTAACCCGGCTGCATGATCCGCTGTCTCTCAGGATGATGCCGCAGATTTTCGGTGCGGTCATCGACGTATTTTCCAATGCCGGCCGCGCTGTCAAACTGGCGACCGGCAGCAGCGACGACAATCCGGTGGTGCTGGACGGACGGGTCCTTTCCTCCGGCGGTTCGCTGCCGCTTTCCGTCAGTCTCGGAATGCAATCGGCAAGCCAGGGCATTGCCCATGCGGCCCGCAATTGCCTCAATCGCTGCGTCCTGATGGCCAATGGCAAGATTCGCGGCCTGCCGGTCAATCTGCGGCCCAACAACAATGTCACCACCGGCTATGGGCCGATCGTCAAGCTGGCGGCTGATCTCTTCAGCCGCATCGTTTCCAAGGTCCAGCCGATATCGGCCCAACTGCTGGTCATGGCCGACGGCATGGAGGACGAGGCCGCGTTCCTGCCGCTGATCATCGAGCGTTTCGACTCCGCCGTGGAAACGCTGTTGCAATTGGCGGCACTTGAGGCGCTGTTTGCGGCACAAGCCATGGACCTGATGGAAGACAAGCCGGGAGGCGTCGCCGGGTTCGTACATGACTCGGTAAGGGCCCATTCTGATTTTTACGGCGAAGACCGGCCGCTTTCGGGCGACATGGACGCCATATTCAATGATTTCAGGTCGGAGCGCTTTTCAGATTCGCTGGTCCGCCTTGCGCCGATGGTCGGATTTGACACGCAATTCGCGCTCAGCAATCCGATCTGAAGCGCGTCCGGCAACCGCCACGGCAAAAGGAGAATTCCATGTCCGATTTTGATCTCGTCCTGGCAGGCGCCGTCATCCTTGCCGACCGGATCATTCCCGGCGGTTTCGTTGCCATCAGGGATGGCAAAGTGGCAATGATCGGACAGGGCGTGCCGCCTGCGGGCCGGCAACGCCATTTGCTTGGCGATGCCATGATCCTTCCCGGCGCCATCGACGCACAGGTTCATTCGCTCAGCCAGAAGAATCAGGAGGACTTCATCTGGTCAACCCGCGCTGCGGCCAGCGGCGGTGTGACAACGATTGTCGACATGCCCTATGACGAAGGCAATCTGGTCTGCTCGGCGGAGGCCGTTCGACGCAAGATCGATCATGCCGGCAAGCAGGCGCGCGTGGATTTCGCGCTTTACGGCACGATTGATCCAGAGGAAGGCCCGGCGCGGATTGCTGAAATGGTCACAGCAGGTGTTGCCGCGTTCAAATTTTCCACCTTCGGCACCGATCCAAAGCGTTTTCCGCGCATCAACCCGGCACTGCTGCACGATTGTTTCGCAGCCATCGCACCGACGGGTCTTGCTGCGGGCGTTCATAACGAAAACCATGAGGCGGTGGATATCCACATGGCCCGGGTCAAGGCCTCCGGCATCAGCGACTGGCGGGCGCACGGATTATCGCGACCGCCGATGACCGAACTGATCGCCATGGCCGAAATCTATGAGACCGGGGTGGCCACCGGATGCCCGGCCCATGTGGTGCATTGCTCGCTGGGTCGCGGCTATGAGATGGCGGCGGCCTACCGCGCCGGCGGGCACCCGGCCACTGTGGAATGCTGCATTCATTATCTGACATTGGACGAAGAAAATGACGTCGCCCGCCTTGGCGGCAAGGCCAAGATCAATCCGCCGATCAGACCGCGCGCCGAGGTCGAGGCGCTTTGGCGTCACGTCGCCAACGGCAATGTCACGCTTGTGTCGACCGATCATGTCGCCTGGTCGGAAAACCGCAAGACCAATCCGGACATGCTGGCCAATGCATCCGGCGTGCCCGGTCTGGAAGCCATGGTGCCGCTTTTTGTCAAAGGCGCGCTGGAGCGCAATATTTCGCTCACCCATGCCGCCCGCTTGATGGCGGAAAATCCGGCCCGGCATTTTCGCATCGATCATGTCAAGGGTGCATTGGCAGTCGGTCGCGATGCCGACATCACCGTCATGGCGCCTGAGCCCTATGTCTATGACGCAGCGAAAAGCGGCAATACCATTGTCGACTGGTCGCCCTATAACGGCATCACCCTGCCCTGGCGGGTTTCGGCCACTTATCTGCGTGGCGAACTGGCCTTTGACGGGGCCAAGGTGATCTCCGAACCCGGAACGGGGAAATTTGTCCGGCCGCCGGCAAGCCTGGAGGTTCGGCGATGAAATCCAATCTTGCCGCTCGGACCGAAAGGATCGAAGCCGACATCAAGGCTCTCGCCGCATTGACCGACCCCGAACGGCCATGGACACGCCGCGCCTTCACGCCAACTTTTCTTCATGGTCGCGCCTGGGTCGAGAGCGCCATGCGCCGGGCAGGCCTTGTGACAAGGATTGATGCCGGCGGCAACCTGATCGGGCGACTTGCCGGCAGAAAATCCGGACTTGGCGCAATCATGGTGGGATCACATTCCGATACCGTGCCGGACGGCGGACGTTTCGACGGAATCGCCGGCGTGGTGACGGGGCTGGAAATCGCCCGCATCCTTCACGAAACGGGGACTATTCTTGATCATGATTTCGAGGTCATTGATTGCCTGGCCGAAGAGGTCAGCATCTTCGGCGTGTCCTGCATCGGCAGCCGCATCGCAGCCGGTTTGCTGCCTGCCGACTGGCTTGAGCGACAAGCTGAAGGGATGACGCTTCGCGACGGCATTGCAGCCGTCGGCGGCGATCCCGACAATCTTGCCGCTGCAACCAGAAGCGATATAAGGGCCTTTCTGGAATTGCACATCGAACAAGGCCCGGTGCTTGAAGACGGCAATCTGGATATCGGCATCGTCACGGCGATTTCCGGCATCACCCGGATCGAAATCCTGATCGAAGGCCGCGCCGACCATGCCGGGACCACGCCGATGTTCAACCGCGCCGATGCGCTTGTCGCGGCCAGCGGCATCATTCTGCTTGTTGAAACCATCGCGCAGAAACTTGCGGCAAGCTGCAAGGGACATTTCGCCGCCACGGTGGGCGAATTCCGGATCGAACCCAATGCCGCCAATGTGGTTCCGTCAACCGCCCGCCTGCTGGTTGATGCGCGCTCCGAATTTCGGCAGGACATGCTTGGGTTCATCGGGCAGCTTGAAGAATCGGCGGGAAAGGCGGCTGCGGAAAAAGGCAGCAAGGTTGCTTCCTTCAAGGTGATTTCCGACAACCCGCCGGTTCCCTCGGATCCGCTGTTGCTGAACGATATCGAACTGGCGGCCAAGGGACTTGACGTCGCCTTTTGCCGGATGGCGTCCGGCGCCGGCCACGACATGGCGTGGTTTGCGCGGGTCGCGCCGGCGGCGATGATCTTCATTCCCTGCCGTGGAGGGCGCAGCCACACGCCGGAGGAATGGGCGGACAGTTCTACTGTCGCGGCCGGCACCGAAGTCTTGCTGCAGACGGTATTGAAAATCGACCGGGCCGATCAGCCGGTCAAGGAAACCGGGGAGAATAATTGATGGGACGCATTCTGACCATTGATGACGTCGAGGCTGCGGTGCGCGGCGGCTCGATCTATGCCGCCGGCGGCGGCGGCTGGGTTGAACATGGCCGCATGCTGGGCAGGGCCGCAGTCCGCATGGGCAAGCCGGAACTGGTCTCGATTGACGAAATGGACCCCCAATCCATCATCGCTACGGCAGCAGCCATCGGCGCGCCGGCCGGAACCACCGCCTGGGAAATGCAGGGGGTGGATTATGTCAAGGCCGCGCAACTGCTTGAGGAAGCGCTCGGCAAGAAGATCGCCGGGTTCATGGTCGGCCAGAATGGCCGGTCCTCGACCCTGAACGGCTGGCTGCCGGCGGTGGCGCTGGGCGCCAAGGTTGTCGATGCCGTCGGTGACATTCGCGCCCATCCGACCGGCGACATGGGCTCGATAGGGCTTGCCGGTTCGCCCGAGCAAACCATCCAGACGGCGGTTGGCGGCAATCGGTCCGAAAACCGCTATATCGAACTGGTGGTGCGCGGTGCAACCGCGAAAGTGTCGCCGATCCTGCGGACCGCTTCTGACATGTCCGGCGGCTTCATTGCCTCGGCGCGTGCACCGGTGACGGCGTCCTATGTGAAGTCCCATGCAGCGCTTGGCGGCATTTCTCTTGCGCTGGAGCTGGGTCAGGCCATTCTCGATGCTGAACCGAAGGGCGGGGCCGCAGTGATCGACACGATCTGCGCTACAACCGGCGGCACGATCCTTGTTGAAGGCCGCATCACCCGCAAGCAGGTGGTCTATACCAAAGAAGCCTTCGACATAGGAACGGTCACGATCGGCGAGGGAAAGAATGCCTGCCTGCTGCATGTTATGAATGAATATATGGCCATCGACACCGCCGACGGCCAGCGCATTGCCACTTTTCCCGATGTCATCACCTCAATGAATTCCGATGGCGAGCCGCTTTCGGTCGGCCAGTTGGAGGAAGCCATGCTGATCCACGTGCTCCATGTGCCCAAGTCGATCATACCGCTGGCTTCCAGCGTGCTGGACGCTTCGGTCTATCCATCGGTCGAAAAGGCGATGGGCATCGAAATCGCCCGCTATGCGCTGGATGGCCGATAACATTAAACCAGGAGAGATTGTCATGGCCAATCCGCGTTTTCCGGTACCCGGCGGTTCTGCCTTGCGCGCCAAGGGCTGGCGTCAGGAATCGCTGCTCAGGCTCATGGAAAATGTATTGTCGGTCGGTGAGGACCCTGACAATCTGATCGTCTATGCGGCGCTCGGCAAGGCCGCACGCAACTGGGCCGCCCATGACAAGATCGTCAGCACCTTGACGACCATGGAGGAAGACCAGACCCTGCTCATCCAGTCCGGCAAGCCTGTCGGCCTGATCAGGACCCACGCCCAGGCGCCGCTGGTGATCATGGCCAATTGCAACATTGTCGGCCAATGGGCCAAGGCCGAGACCTTTTATGACCTGCAGGACAAGGGCCTGATCTGCTGGGGCGGGCTGACGGCCGGCGCCTGGCAATATATCGGCAGCCAGGGCGTCATACAGGGCACCTATGAAATCTTCATGCGCATCGCTGAAAACCGGTTTGACGGATCGCTGAAAGGCAAGTTCATCCTGACTGCGGGCCTCGGCGGCATGGGAGGCGCTCAACCGCTGGCAGGCCGCATGGCGGGGGCGGCCATCTTGTGTGTCGATATCGACCCCGAGCGGGCGCAAAAACGCAAGGCCATCGGCTATGTCGACCGCATCGCGCCTGACCTCGACAGCGCGCTGACGCAAATCGCCGTTGCCTGCCAGGCAGGCGAAGCCGTTTCCATTGCGCTGGTCGGCAATGCCGCCGAGATCTACCCCGAGATCGCCCGGCGCGGCATCGTGCCCGATATTGTCACCGACCAGACGGCGGCCCACGATCTTGTCTATGGCTATGTTCCCAAGGGCTACAGTCTCGATCAGGTGCGCGCCATGCGCAAAAGCGATCCTGCCAGGCTGATGGCAGAAAGCCGCGCTTCGATTGTCGATCATGTCCGCGCCATGCTGGATTTTCAGGCCAAAGGTGCGGAGGTGTTTGACAATGGCAACCTCATCCGCACCCATGCCCGCGACGGCGGCGTGACAAACGCCTTTGACATTCCGATTTTCACCGAGGCCTATTTGCGGCCGCTTTTCTGCCGCGCCATCGGACCGTTCCGCTGGATGGCCTTGTCAGGCGATGCCGACGATATCCGGATCATCGACGATCTGGTGCTTGAAATGTTTCCCGATGACCGGATCGTTACCAACTGGATCAGGCTGGCGCGGCAGAATGTGCCTTTTGAGGGCCTTCCGGCCCGTATTGCCTGGCTTGGCCATGGCGCGCGAACCGACCTTGCTGTCGCGGTCAATGATCTGGTTGCCGCAGGCAGGCTGAAAAGTCCGGTTGCCTTTTCGCGCGATCACCTTGACGCCGGCTCCATGGCCCATCCTAATATCATGACCGAGAACATGAAAGATGGATCGGACGCCATTGCCGACTGGCCATTGCTGGACGCCATGGCGCTATGCTCATCCATGGCCGATCTGGTGGTCGTCCATTCCGGCGGCGGCGGCTATACCGGTTATATGACCAGCGCGGGCGTGACCTTGATTGCCGACGGCACCGAAGCCGCCCGGATGCGGCTTTCAATGTCGCTGACAAATGACACGTCAATCGGGGTCATGCGTTACGCCGATGCAGGCTATGAAGACGCGAAAAACGAAGCTGAGGCCAAGCAGATCGGCTGGCTCGGGCTGGCCTGACGGCGGTCTCATCGCGATGGCTTGATGACATCCCAGGTGCTTTGCACAAACCCGAAATTGTAGGATTTCGTGGATATGTGTTGAAGCTCGATGTCCCGGTCCATCGCTCCGAACAGCCGGCGCCCCGAACCCAGCAGGACCGGTATCGTCGTCACGATGATCCTGTCGATGGCGTCAGCGGCGAGAAACCGCTGGATCGTAACCCCGCCGTCAATATAAGCGTGGCGGGTTCCGTTCTTTTCCAGCCGTTTCAGCAAGGTCTGCGGCTGCTCGCTTGACGTTGTCACCCATTCAGACAGATGATCGGGCACGACAAGCGGGCGGCTGCTCAGCACGATGACCGGCGTCGTGCCATAAAACCAGGCATCAAAACCCAGAACCATTTCAAACGAATTGCGACCCATGACCAGAACATCGACATCGGCCATGAATTCCCCATAGCAGCAATCCTCACCTTGGGGAATCAGCGTGTTGGCTTTTTCGAGCCAGTCGATGGAGCCGTCGTCGCGGGAAATATAGCCGTCAAGGCTGGTCGCGATGAAAACCGAACAACGGATGGACATGTCATAGCCTTTCAACCATGCGCCGCGCTCCATCGCAGGGCCGGCGTCTCCAATTCCTGATCCCACAGAGCCGTCATTTCGTCATCCATCAGCGCAACCGTCAGGCTGAGCCCGGCTGTATCCAGCGACGTCACATAGGTCCCGGTCAGCGAGCGGCCGATGACCACGCCGCTTTGCTCAAGCCGGGCGCGCGCAATGTGATAGGCAAGATAGAGTTCGGCCGGCGGCGTGGCGCCGAAACCGTTGACGAAGAGCAGCGTGTTGTCATGGCCGGCTTGCGGCAAATCGGCCATAATGGCATCCGCAAGCATGCCGATGATGCTTTCAGCATCGGCAAAGGTCGCCCGCGCCCGCCCCGGTTCGCCGTGAATGCCGACCCCGACTTCCATTTCGTCAGGTCCGAGAATGAAAGTTGCAATTTCGGTTGCCGGCAGGATGGCGCCGTTCAGCGCAACGCCCATTGATCTTATCCTCGGGGCGATACGGTCGGCAAAGGCTTTCAGCTTTTCGAGGTCCGCGCCGCTTTCGGCCATCGCACCCAGCAGTCTTTCGATTACCAATGTGCCCGCGACACCCCGGCGGCCGGAACTGCGCAGGGATCGCCCGGCAACATCGTCACCGACAATGACTGTTTCAACCCGATGCTGTCCGGCGACCATTTCTGCCGCCATTTCAAAATTCATGACATCGCCGTCATAATTCTTGACGATCAGCAGGCAACCCGCGCCGGTATCGACATGGCGGATGGCGGCTACGATCTGGTCAGGCGTCGGCGAGGTGAAAATATGCCCGGTGCAGGCGGCGTCCAGCATTCCGCGACCGATAAACCCGGTGTGAAGCGGTTCGTGTCCCGCTCCCCCGCCGGATATCAATCCGACCTTGCCCGGCACAAGCGTCTTTCGGCAAACGAATTTCTGACCCTCCCCGAAACAGACAAGCCCGTCATGGACCGCGACGAAGCCTTCAAGGCTTTCGGCAGCCATGCGTTCAGGCCTGTTGATGAATTTTTTCATTCCGCCTCCAGGAGCAGTGCAGAGCAAAAATGCGCATGCTTGCAAGATGCGTCAAGTCGCGCATGCTGAAACTGCGAAAACGCAGATCCTGTCAATGGGACCGAGGCAACCGGACAGCCAATGTTCATGACATCCTTCACTCCTTTTGGCCGAGAATGCCGGCAAGCTTCTGGACGAACTCAGTGACCGCCTCATCCAGCAGGTGGTTCTTCTTGTCGTCCTTGAGATCAGGCAGCATCAGCGACAAGGACCGCAGGCCGTCGCCGTTTGGCAGGTCGGGCAGTTTGTCCGGATGCGCCGCCTGATATGCCTTCAAGAACCGTTCCTGTTCGGACGGGCTGAAATGGCAAACCTTGAAGACGGTGGCCACATGGCGCGACGGCAGCGGCGTCGAATAGGCCGGACTTGTGACTTGCGTGACGAAACTGCGATGTTTCCCCAAGGCATCGGCCAGCCTTTGCCGAGTGCCCGACGGACGATTGTCGATGATGGCGGCCAGGATCGTCTTGTAGGCCACTATGGCGGTTTCCATCGGTTCGCGTGCCAAACTGCTCACCCGTCTTTTCTGTTTTGGCCGGCAACCAGCATGCCGACAGCCGACTTTAGCGGCTTGATCCTTGATGGCGCCACAGAAAACTGCAGCAGGCCGACCCCGGTCAAATCGGCAAGCCGATCCGGATCGCCAGCCAGATCACCGCAGATCGACAAGTCCTTGCCCATGCGCCGCGCGCTTTCAGCGACCATGGCGATCATGCGCAGCAGGGCCGGCATTGTCGAATCAATCAAAGGCTGGACGCTGTCATTGTCCCGGCCCGCTGCGGCAATATATTGGGCAAGGTCATTCGTGCCGAGCGAAAAGAAATCCGCGACGCCGAAAGTCTCCAGCATCAGCGCGGCGGCCGGAACTTCAACCATCATGCCGATGGGCGGCACGTTCACGTCGATCTCACGATGCGCCAGCGCCTTGGCCTCGTCTTCAAAAATCCTTCTCGTCGCTTCCATCTCCGAACTGACCGTCACCAACGGAACCAGCACCCTGACGCGACCGCCTGCACCTGCCCGCAAGAGGGCGCGGGCCTGAATGCGCATGATCTCCGGCCTGGCGAGCAGGAACCGAATACCGCGCAAGCCCAGCATTGAATGGCCGCCGCCCCCTGTCGGCCCCATACCTGCCACCGGCTTGTCGCCGCCAAGATCGAGCAGCCGAATGGTCACAGGCTTTCCGCCCGCCCAGTCAAGCACTGCGCGATAGAGCGCATAGTGGCGCTCTTCATCGGCAAGGTCGGCTGCAGAGCGCAGCAGAAACTCGCTTCTGACCAGCCCGACGCCAGCGATGGAGCCGGGATCGACAAGGCTGGTTTCACCCATGTCATTGATGTTGACGCTGATCGAAAGTGAGCGCCCGTCACCCAGCAGAACGTGGCCATCGTCATTTCCCTGCACAACAGCAACCGCGGCATCCGGGTCACCCGATGCATTGCCCGGTGCAATCGCATCGCCGCCATACAACGAAGCCCGCCCGGAATTCGCATCGACCAACAGCCTTGCGCCATCTGCAAGCCCCTGCGGTCCTGTAGCCACCAGCATGGGGATGGACCGCGCGCGCGCCAGCATGGCCACATGGCTGGAGGTGCTGCCTGCGGAAAGCACGACAGCGCCGCCGCGCGACCAGTCATGCATCAAAAACAGGCTGGGCTCCATATCCTGCGCGGCATAGATGGAGCCTGCCGGAAAATCGACAAAGGTCCGCCCCGCCAAAGCCGCCAGCACCCGGTTGCGGATATCGGTCATGTCGGCGGCCCGCGCCCGCACCGCCTCATCATCCGACGTCTGGAAACTGGTGACATAGCGATCCATCGCCGTCGCCCAGGCAAGCTCCGCGCCTTGACCCTGTTTGACGCATTTGTTCGCCTCTTCAAGAATTTCCGGATCCATCAGCATCTCGATCTGGAACTCTAAAATTGCGGTGCTTTGTGAATCCTTGTCGCCCGTCAATGCAGTCAATTCCGCTATTGCGGTTGCAACGGATCGGTCAAGCCGTGCTTGTTCGACGCCCGGCCCGTCACTATCGCCATAGCGGTCCGCAAGCGGCGTCGCCAGAAAAACCTCACCGACATAAAAGCCCGGCGAAGCACAGCGCCCGGTGATGTCACGGCCTGACTGCATGGCCCTTTTCCTCATCGAAATTCCGCCGGACGAGGTCTTCCAGCGCGGCCACCGCCTCATTTGCCAGAATGCCTTCCGCCCGGATGCGCAGAATGGAGCCCTTGCGGATGCGTGCGCCCATGACCTTGACGATGCTTTTGCCATTGATCCAGACCTGGCTGCCATCCACCTCGATCTCGATGCTGCAGGGAAAGGATTTGGCAAGCCGCGTAAAGGTCACCGACGGCCGGGCGTGCAGCCCGACCCCGTGGGTCACCTCAATCTCGGTCTGCCGGGACGCTCTCAATCCTGCCTCCGCCGTCTCTTGCGCATCATCGCGGTGAAAGCTCCTCGGCGGTGGCGACAATCTTTTGAAGCGATGCGCCGCCGGACGCCTCCGCTGCCGCAATCACGGCGCCCTCGACAATCGGCGCATTGCAGATCATCACGAGGGCTGCGCGTTCCGGTCCCAGCATTTCAATGGCCATTTCGCTATTGGTTTCAGCCCCGCCCAGATCGACAAATACCGCCACGCCTGCCGGTGACCAAGCCTTCAATATGGCGTCGTGGATGCTTCTCGCATTGGTGCCGAGCCCGCCATCGGGATTGCCGCCGCACCATGAGACGGAGACCTGCTCGCCCACCATCTGCACCACCATGTCGGCCGTGCCTTCGGCAACAAGCGGTGAATGCGATACGATCACGATCCCTACATTTCGCCCTTCACCGGTCATCATGGTTGCCCCTTTCAAGACAAATGCAAATCGCTTCTACCAACAATGCGCAGCTTTGCGCACCGGGATCAACATGGCCGATGGAGCGGTCCCCAAGCCAGGAGGCGCGCCCGCGCCGGGCCAGCAAATCCCTCGTCTTTTCTGCGGCCTCACGGGCGCTTGCAGCTATGGCCGGCAAACCCGGATCCCTCTGCAAATCATCCCTGACAGGTGCCAGAACATCGAGCAACGTCTTGTCTCCGACGCAAGCACGGCCGCGTCTTCCCACTGCGTCCACCGCATGCGCATAGCTTTGCCGGAATGTTTGCCCGCCGCCGCCGTCTTTCATGCCGCGGCCCAATTCAATCATCAAGGTTCCATAGAGCGGACCGGCCGCGCCGCCAATGCTGGAAACCAGAATCATCCCGATCTCCTCAATGGCCTGCCAAGTCGGCATTGCCGCAAGTTCATGTTGGTTTTGAACCAGCGCCTGCATGCCGCGCTGCATGTTGGTGCCATGGTCGCCATCGCCAATTTCCCGGTCCAGTGCGCAAAGCAGATCGACATTGCCGCCTATTGCGTTACGGCACTCTTCAATGAGATCGAGCAGCGGCAGCGTGTCTGGCGGCAATGCTTTATCCCTTGACAGTTCGGGTCACAACGAGGCCGCCAGTTCAAAAACCGCAGCCACGGCGACAGCGCCCGGATCGGCAATCCCGGCAAGATTTTCCGCGTTCACATATGACGCCCGGCCCGCTTTTGCCTTGGTCATCGACTTGGTGGCCTCCGCACCCTTGCGGGCGGCCCTGGCCGCACCATCCAGACCGGATATCGCCAAAGCCTCAAGCCCCGGCGCCAAGGCATCGACCATCGTCCTGTCACCCGGGTGCGCGCCACCGTAAAATGTCATTCTTTCAAGCCCGGCTGCAAGCGCCTTGGCAACATCTTTCTGATTTTCCAGCGCTTTTGCCGCAGCTGTGAAGAAGATCGACATCAGCACCCCGCTCGATCCGCCCATCGACTTGGCAAGCAGGCTGCCGATTGCGGCCATCACGGCGGCGGGATCGGCAAGCGGCAAGCCATCGATGGCCGCAAGCACCGCGCGTGCGCCGGTAGAAACAGTCGAGCCGGTATCGCCATCACCCGAACGCGCGTCAAGCTGGTTCAATTCGCTTTCAAGCGACACAAGCCGGTTGCAGGCTTCAACAAGCAGCCTGCGCGTCGTCGCGTCATCGCTTGCCGGTACGCTATCCAGTCCCTTGGGAACAGCCGGCGGCGACACCACTTCAATGTCGTGGCACGGCACCGGAGCAAGCCATGCCTGCGGGCCGACCGGTGAGACCAAAGCGGCTTCACGCAAAGCGTCCAGCCGGATCAGCGAAAGCGAAAAGCCGTTCATGTTGAGCGCGGTCATGAGAGCGGCGGGACCGATGACCATGGTGACACGGCTGGCCAGCGACGAGGTCAGAACCACATCGGCGATGAGGCCCATTTCCAGCGGAGGAACAGCGCCGAGATTGTTGATGAGAAGCGCAAAGCTGCTAGAGACCGGTAAGGTCGCGGCAAGCCGTTCGGCCATCACGGCTACCAGTTCTGCGGCGGATTTCAGGGCTATCTTCTCAACGCCCGGCTCGCCGTGGATCCCCAGACCCAGCTCGCCCTCGCCGGGACCCAGGCGCTCTTCATGCGCCTGACCGGGAATTGAACAGGAGGAAAGCGACACGCCGAGCGAAACGATATCGCCTGAAGCCGCACGGGCGGCAGCTGCGACTTCGGATAGAGGTTTACCTGAATCGGCCAGGTGGCCGGCGATCTTGTGGACAAAAAGGGTTCCGGCGACACCGCGCGGCTGGATGATCTCCGGCAAAGCAATATCGTCGGCGACAATGACCATTTCCACGCCAAAGCCTTCCGCGCGCGCCTTTTCCGCCGCCAGTCCGAAATTCAGGCGGTCGCCGGTATAGTTCTTGACGATCAGCAGGCAGCCGGATTTTCCGGTAACCGCCCGGATGGCGGTCAGCACTGCATCCACACTAGGCGAAGCAAAGATTTCACCTGATACGGCAGCCGTCAGCATGCCCGCGCCCACAAAGCCGGCATGGGAAGGCTCATGACCAGCGCCGCCGCCGGAAATCACGGCGACCCGGGATTTGTCCCAATCGGCCCTGACGATCACCTTGATATCGGGATAGAGATCAAGGCGGGCCAGCTTGCCCGGCTGGGTCGTGCGCAGCAGGCCGTCCAGCGCCTCGGTGACGATTGTTTCCTTGCGATTGAAAAAATGCTTCATTTCCGTTTTCCCGTAGTGGACCAGTCACGGTCGTTCTTGACTCCAACCATCAAAGCCCTGTGCGTCATGACAGCCTTGCGCCTCCGGCGTCAAAATAGAGCGGATCAACCAGCGACAGATGGATCGGATCGCCCGGCTTGACGTCGAGATAGGGATCCGCAAGTGAAACGATCTTGTGCTGGCCAACTTCAATATGCAGGTGGTTCTGGTCACCCAGATGCTCGACCCAACCGATCCTGGCATTTGGCTCGCCGCTGAAGGCGATATCCAGATGCTCGGTGCGCGCGCCGATAGTCCGGGTGCCAGCCGGCGCATCCGGTCCCGGCAACAAGTCGGCAGGCAGCAGGTTGATATGCGGCTGGCCCAGTCGGGCGGCGACATGCAGATTGGCAGGATTTGTGTAGATTTCGCGCGGCGTGCCGATCTGGACGAGATGGCCATCAGAAAGGATGCCGATGCGGTCGGCCATGGTCATGGCCTCGATCTGGTCGTGGGTGACATAGAGCAGCGTGGACCCAAGCTCGCGCTGGATGCGCTTGAGTTCGATGCGCAATTCGCCGCGCAGCTTGGCGTCAAGCGAAGAAAGCGGCTCGTCCATCAGATAGATGGAAGGCTTGCGCACCAGCGCCCGGCCAATGGCAACCCGTTGCATTTCGCCGCCTGAAAGTCTGGTCGAGCGGTTTTCAAGCTTGTGGTCGATACGCACCATCTTGGCCACTTCCTGCACGCGGGCGTCGATTTCGGCGGGCGTCAGCTTCCGGACTGGAGACTTCAGCGGAAAGGCCAGGTTTTCATAGACCGTCAGATGCGGGTAGAGCGAATATTGCTGGAAGACAAAGGCGACATCGCGTGCAGCAGGCTCATAGCTGCCGACGTCATGCCCGCCGATCGACATGGTTCCGGCATCGGGCTTTTCCAGGCCCGCTACCAGCCGCAATGTTGTCGTCTTGCCCGCACCGGTCGGCCCGAGCAGGACAACGAACTCGCCGTCGCGGATGTGGAGATCGAGCGATGCGACGGCCTGTGTCTCGCCAAAGCTCTTTTTTATGCCTTTGAGAATGACCTCAGCCATGACGGGCCTCCTGATACAGGCTGGATGCAATGGCCCGGCCGGTTTTGCAATCAAACAGCGCCAGCCGCTCGGCGTTGAGTTCAAGGCCGACATTCTCGCCGATGGTGAAATTGAGGTCCGCCGGCATCCGGGCATTGATCCTGCCCTTGGCCGTCTCGACGGCGACGATCTGGTTGGTGCCAAGATACTCGGTGGCATAGATACTGCCGCGCAAACCGGACGCATCGGAAAAGCGGATATGCTCCGGGCGGACCCCGAGCGCGATTTCGCCGCCCGCCTTGTCCTCGCCGATCTCCGGAACACCGATGCTGACGCCATCCAGCGACACCGATGTCGAGCCCTTTTGCAGGCCGGCATTGAAGCGCAGGAAATTCATAGACGGCGTGCCGATGAAATCGGCGACATACATCGAGGCCGGGCGATTGTAGATTTCCTGCGGCGTGCCGAATTGCTCGATGACGCCGTGGTTCATGACGGCGATCTTGTCGGCCATCGCCATGGCTTCCAGCTGGTCATGGGTCACATAGACCGTCGTTGCATGGATGCGGTTGTGCAATTCCCTCAACTCCCGCACCATGACATCGCGGAATTCGGCGTCGAGCGTACCGAGCGGTTCATCCATCAGGAAGCATTTCGGGCGGCGCACGATGGCGCGACCCAGGGCGACACGCTGGCGGTCGCCGCCGGCAAGTCCCGAGACGGACTTGTCGAGAATGTGGTCGATCTGCAGCAGCCGCGCCGTCTCCTCAACCCGCGAGCGGATTTCGGATCGGGGCACGCCTTGGGAGAGCAATGGAAAACCGATATTCTTGCGCACATTCATATGCGGATACAGCGCGAAAAGCTGGAAGACAAAGGCAATGTCGCGGCCGCTGGCGCGCTTGAAGGTCACGTCCTCGCCATCAAGCAGGATCTGACCTTCGCTTGGCAGTTCCAACCCGGCAATCATCCGCAATGTCGTTGTCTTGCCGCAACCCGATGGTCCGAGCAGCGCCAGGAACTCGCCATCGGCAACCACGAAGTTCGACTTCTTCACGGCGACAAAATCGCCAAAAGCCTTTTTCAGATTTTCAACCTTGATCTCGGCCATCATTCACTCCGGAAATTTCGAAACAATGATGAACATTACGGTGCCCGCCAGCAAGGTGAGGAAGGACCAGGTGTAAAGCGCCAGAACGAAGGGCTGGAACAGCATCAGGAAGCCGAGGCCGATCAGCGTCGTGGCGATATTTTCCATAGGCCCGCGCCGCAGGAGAAAGGACCTGCGCGCCTTTGGGGGTGGGTTCGAGGGCGTATTCATTTGCGCACCGCTCCGAATGTTATGCCACGCAGGAGTTGCTTGCGCAGGAGAATGGTGAAAACCAGGATCGGCACCAGGAAGATGGTTGTGCCGGCAGCAACCGCCGGCCAATCCTGACCGCCTTCGCCGATGATGGTTGGGATGAAGGGCGGGGCTGTCTGGGCCGTGCCGGAGGTCAGCAACACCGCAAAAGCATATTCGTTCCAGGCAAAGATCAGGCAGAAAATCGCGGTGGCGGCAATGCCGGTGGTGGCCTGGGGCAATACGACCTTGAAGAAGGATTGCAGGCGCGTATAGCCGTCGATCATCGCCGC
This sequence comes from Rhizobiaceae bacterium, assembly GCA_041742335.1. Lineage (GTDB taxonomy): Bacteria > Pseudomonadota > Alphaproteobacteria > Rhizobiales > Rhizobiaceae > Rhizobium_E. The sequence continues at coordinate 34,075 of JBGSIT010000045.1, read as the reverse complement.
TTCCTCATATTCGCGCGGGATCTCGTCGATGAAACCCTTGAGCAGCCAGACGGCAAGCGACACATTGACCGCCGTATAAAGCAGGATCATGCCCAGCGCGGTATCCGAAAGCCCAAGCTCGCGATACATCAGATAGATTGGAATCGCCACCGCGATGGGCGGCATCATCCGGGTCGACAGCACGAAAAACAGCAGGTCATCGGCCAACGGCACTTTGAAGCGCGAAAATCCGTAGGCCGTCAACGTGCCCAAAGATACCGCCAGGAAGGTCGAGCCAAAGGCGATGACCAGCGAATTGACATAACGCGGCCAATAATTGGATGGCCCGGCAATCACCATGTTGCGGTTGCGGGTGATCTCGTCGCACTTCGAGGTGGGGGTGCCGAGCGATTCGATATACTCCGCGGTCTGACGGGTACGGGTGGTAAACAGATTGCAATAGCCTTCCAGCGTCGGCGAGAAGACGATCTTGGGCGGATAGCTGATGGAATCGGGCGGCGACTTGATCGAGGTGATGAAGATCCAGGCCAGCGGCACCATGGTGATGACCGCGTAAAGAATGACGATGGCACCTGCGATCCGCTTGGACATGACGCCCGGTTCGACCACCGAATGGGCTGTATTTTGCGCACTCATCTTTGCTTCACCTTGTTGAGGGCCTTGACATAGATGTTGGCCAGACCAAACACCGCGATGAACAGTATGATGGCAAATGCCGATGATCGCCCGGTATGCCAGCTTTCAAAAGCCTGGCGTTTCAGCGTGATAGAGGCGACCTCTGTGGTCGAACCCGGCCCGCCGCCGGTCAGCAACACGACCATGTCGAACATCTTGAAGTTCTCGATGCCCCTGAACAGCACGGCCAGCATGATGAAAGGCAGCGCCATGGGGATGGTGATTGACCAGAATTGCCGCCAGGTCGATGCCCGGTCCACTTCCGCCGCCTCATAGATGTAATCCGGGATGGAGCGCAGGCCGGCAAGGCAGATCAGCATCACATAGGGCGCCCACATCCAGGTATCGACGATGACGATGGCCCAGGGTGCGAGATTGACGGAACCGAGCATTTCGAAGGAAGAGGGCTCTATGCCGGTGAAAAAGGAAACAATGTAGTTGAACAGGCCGATTTGCGGCTGGTAGAGAAAGCGCCAGAAATTGCCGACCACGGCCGGTGACAGCATCATCGGAATGAGGATGACAGTGGTCCAGAAACCATGGCCGCGAAACTTGCGGTCGATCAGATAGGCCAGCGAGAAGCCGATCAGGGTCTGCAGCACAATGGTCCAGAACACGAAATGCGCTGTCGTCTGCATGGCGATCCATGTGTCGGTATCGGTCAGCACCCGTGTATAATTTTCAATGCCGACACCCTTGACCTCGGCGTTGGGCCGATTGGCCTTGAAATTGGTAAAAGACAGATAGACGGCCCAGATCAACGGAAAGATGTTGATCGCCAGTAGCAGCAACATGGTTGGCAGAATGAAGATCCATGCGATCGCCCGATCCGACAATCCCCGGACATGGGCTGCAAGCGGCACCGGTGTGATCCGCACGGCAGCTTCCGCCGTTTTGTCGATCATTGTTGAATGTGCATCAGTCACGAAAAATGCCTTTGGATAATGGGGTTAGACCCTGCCAGAGGATGTGTCGCCCGGTGGAGGAGAAGGTTCGGGCGACCAACCCCGGTTGCGGAACGGAAAATTGATCCGTTCCGAGCCGTTGCAATTTGGCCGGGCCTTGACCGATATTGTACCTGCGCACCGGTCTCCCGCAAGGGATTGGCCATGCGATGGGCACAGTTTTGGAAAGCCCGGCCTGCTTGTCAAAGCTTGCCTTCATCCTTGAAGGTTTCGGTCCAATCCTGGACAAGTGCGTCCAGGGCTTCCTTGGCAGTGCCGTTGTCGGCGACCACGTAATCATGCAGGCGCTTTTGCATGGCCTGCAGCAAGGTTGCGTAAGCCGGTTCCTGCCAGAAATCCTTGACCTGGTTCATGGCGACCAGGAAGTCGGCAGCAAAGGGCAGGCTGTCCTTGAAGCTCGGGTCTTCCAGCACCGCATTGTGAACGGCATAGCCGCCCAGCGACCACCACTTCTTCTGGACTTCGGGTTCGGCGAACCACTTGATGTAGGCAAGCGCGCCTTCCATGTTGTCGGTATTGGCAATCACGGAAATGCCTTGGCCGCCCAAAGTGGAGGCTGCGACCTTTTCGGACGGATTGACGAAGAAGCCGATCTTGTCGCCACCGACCTTTTCGTCCTTGGCAAGTCCGGGGAAGAAGGCAAACCAGTTCATCGCCATGGCGACCTGACCGGATTTGAACGCATCAAGGCCTTCACCCATATAGCTGTCGGTGTAGCCCGGAGGGGTATATTTGTAGAGTTCCTTGTAGGCTTCCAGGCCCTTGACGGCGTCGTCGGAATTGACCGCACCTTCCATGTCATATTTGCCGGGGGTGTTTTCGTATTTGAAGCCATAGGCATAAAGGGCCGAGGTGGCGCCCATGGTGATGCCTTCGGAAGCACGCTCGGTAAAGATCGCCGTGCCATAGACCTTCTTGCCGTCGATTTCGCGCTCATTGAAGAACTTTGCGGTTTCGATCAACTCGTCCCAGGTCTTGGGCGGAGCGATGTCGCGGCCTGTTTTCTCCTTGAATTCTGCCATGATTTCCGGCTTGGAGAACCAGTCCTTGCGATAAAACCAAGCATTGGCGTCGCCCATGGCTGGCAGGGCCCAATAATTGGGCGTGCCTTTGGGCCATGTGGAATAGGCTTCCACGGCGGCCGGCGCGAAGTCGCTCATCTTGATGCCTTCCTTGTCGAAGAAATCATTGAGCTTGACGTAATAGCCGTTCTCGGCCGAACCACCCAGCCACTGGCTGTCGCCGATCAGCAGATCGCAAAGCTTGCCGCCGGAATTCAGTTCGTTGAGAATGCGGTCGGCGAAATTCGGCCACGGCACGAATTCGAACTTCATCGTCGTGCCGGTCTTCGCCTCGAAATCCTTGGACAATTCGACCAAGGCGTTTGCGGGATCCCAGGCTGCCCAGCACAAGGTCAGTTCGGCGGAGCGCGCCATGTTTGGAACGGCCGTCGAAAGCAGAAGTGCTGCCGTCATGCCCATCAGAGTCTTGTTCTTCGTCAACATGCATTCCTCCCAGAATATCAAGCGGCACCATGCCGCCATCGCTGAATTTTCCCAATAAGGCGCCTGTCGCCGGCACTCCCGTCAGGAGCACGAAGCGTCGATGCGCAAACCCAAAGTTTCAGAGCCTCCCAGGCGTCGGTTCAAACCTGACAACACCCCGTTGCCTGACATTCCGCATTGAACCGAATGTTGAGCAATATGTTTAGTGAAATTCATTTTACTAAACATTTCAAGCGAAAAAATCTACTGCGCCGCAACATCCGGAAAGCAATGAATGTGATTATTTGATGCCAAATTGGTTATTTTCAGTATTCTTTCATCGCGTTACCGCACCGCAACCAAACATTTGTCAATTCTGGATTTTGTTTAGTATATCTGGCTTTCTGCCCACTCAATAAACAGGTTGAAGCCTTTTTCGAAGCCGAAGCCGGCTCATGAATGCGCCGATTCCGCGCCGACGCCGACCAGTTCGCGGCGAGCCGCTTGGACGACCTGTGCGCTCACGGAATCAATTGCCCTCGAGGCCGGCCGTCCGGCCTGCCAATAGAGCGGGACGTCGTAAAACCTGCCGGGCAGCAATTCGACGAGGCCCCCCGCAATAAGCGGATCGACCAGCAGGGCCGGGTTGAGGCACCAGCCCATGCCGGAAAGGCAGGCTGCAACGAGCCCCTGGCTTGAGGGCAGCCAATGAGTCGGAAATCGCACCTTGCCTTCGAAATTCTGGCCGATCCATGCTTTTTGCAGATTGTCTTTCTGATTGAAGGTCAGGGCTGGCGCTGCCGAAACTGCCGTCACGCAAGACAGCCGTCAGCGCATCCAACGAACCGTAATCAAGCATGCTGAGTTTTCCTGAACGAACATAACATTTTTTAATTAGATTTATGCCGATGGCCTGTCTAATGACAGGGCGGATTGGAGTTAATCTTTCATGCATGTCGCCTTCCTGACCGGTTTTTTTGCCAGCCTGGGTTTGATCCTCGCCATAGGCGCCCAGAACGCATTCGTCCTGAAACAGGGCCTGCGCAAGGAGCATGTGCTGCCGGTGGTTCTGGTTTGCGGCCTCTCCGATGCGCTCGCCATGACTTTGGGAATCAGCGGATTCGGACTGGTCATCGCAGCGTTTCCCTGGGTCGATCCTGCCATGCGCTATGGCGGCGCGGCCTTCTTGCTGTTTTATGGCGCGAAGTGCTTTTACGCCGCTTTTGCCGTCGGGAGCGGCCTTTCACCGGCCGATGCGCCGCCGCGATCGCTTGCCCTCACGCTTTCAACCTGCCTTGCCTTGACCTGGCTCAATCCGCATTTCTATCTCGATACGATGGTGCTGATCGGTACGCTGTCGACCCGCTATCCCGGTCATCAGCCGGTCTTTGCGGCAGGCGCGATCACAGCCTCATTCCTGTTTTTCTTCGCGCTCGGCTTCGGCGCGCGGTTGCTGCGGCCGGTGCTCGCATCACCGCGCTCCTGGCGCATTCTCGACAGCCTGATCGGCGCAGTCATGTGGTTCATCGCGGGACAATTGATCCTTCATCAATAACGGTTCGCCGTCGCCCCGGGCCGCGTGCAAATCGAGCAGATGCTAATATTTACGTGCACGTTAAAGTCAGCTATTGATCGCTGGGCACTTGAACAAGGCTGCGACAAGCATGATCTGAAATATTAAAGACAAGGTTTTGTATTCATGTCCTGCCGCATGGAGCGGATATTGTCGAAAAACGGGACAAAGGCAAGAACGACAGCGATTTGAATTTCTTTGGGAGGAGAATGCATGAGCGCGGAAACGAGCCACCTGGACGGCAAGGCGGCCAACAAGATCTGGTTGAAATCCTATCCTGAAGGGGTGCCGGCGGAAATCCCGCCGCTTGCTTATTCCTCGGTGGCCGGGCTTTTTGAAAACTGCTGCGCGATCCATTCCGGACGGACGGCCTTTACCTGCATGGGCAAGTCCATGACCTATGCAGAGCTTGACCACATGGCCGCCGTCCTCGGCGCCTGGCTGCAAATGAAGGGCCTGGAAAAGGGCGACCGCGTTGCCGTCATGTTTCCCAATATCCTGCAATATCCGGTCGCCATATTTGCCATCCTCCGGGCGGGATATACGGTCGTCAACGTCAATCCGCTCTATACGCCGCGCGAACTCCAGCATCAGTTGACCGATTCCGGCGCCAAGGTGATCTTCGTTCTGGAAAACTTTGCCGCCACGGTGGCCCAGGTCGTGTCCCAGACGCATGTCAAGCATGTTGTCGTAGCGACGATGGGCGATCTGCTCGGCCTGAAAGGCCTGCTCGTCAACTTTGTGGTCCGCAGCATCAAGAAGCTGGTCCCCGCTTGGTCGATTGACGGCCATATCCCCTTCAAGCAGGCGCTGAAAGAAGGCGCCGACCGCGCATTGCAGCCGGTCGACATCAAGCCGGAAGACGTCGCCTTCCTGCAATATACCGGCGGCACGACCGGCGTATCCAAGGGCGCCACCCTGACGAACGCCAATATCCTCGCCAATACATCGCAATCGCAGATCTGGCTGCAGACCGCGTTTCGAACCAAGTCCAAGCCGGATCCGCTGGTCTTCGTCTGCCCGCTGCCGCTCTATCACATTTTCGCATTGACGGTGAACATGATGATGGGCATGGCGGAAGGCGGCAACAATATACTCATTCCCAATCCGCGCGACTTGCCGGCTTTCATCAAGGAAATTGCCAAGTACAAATTCAACATCTTTCCCGGCCTCAACACGCTTTTCAACGCGCTGAACCATAATGAGGATTTTGCCAAGCTTGATTTTTCCAGCCTGCGACTGACTTTGGCAGGCGGCATGGCCTGCCAGCGCAGCGTTGCCGATCAATGGCAGAAAATCACTGGCGGCCTCATTTCCGAAGGCTACGGCCTTTCGGAAACCTCGCCCATCGCCACGGCGAACCGTTTTGACGCCACCGAATTTTCCGGGACGATCGGCCTTCCCTTCCCCTCGACCGATATCGAGATCCGCGACGACGACGGCCGGACGCTTCCCATCGGCGAAATCGGCGAAATCTGCATTCGCGGCCCTCAAGTCATGGCCGGTTACTGGAACCGGCCGGATGAAACCGCCAAGGTGATGATGGATGACGATTATTTCCGCTCAGGCGATATCGGTGTCATGGACGAAAGCGGCCATATCAGGATCGTCGACCGCAAGAAGGACATGATCCTTGTCTCCGGCTTCAACGTCTATCCCAACGAAGTCGAGGAAGTCTGCGCCTCAAACCCGGCGGTTCTTGAATGCGCCGCCATCGGCGTTCCCGACGCAACCACCGGCGAGGCCGTCAAGCTTTTCGTCGTCCGCAAGGACCCGGCGCTGACGGTGGAAGGGGTCAAGGCCCATTGCGCGGCCGGCCTGACCAATTACAAGCGGCCAAGGCATGTCGAGTTTCGCGACACGCTGCCGAAATCCAACGTCGGAAAGATATTGCGGCGCGAATTGCGCTGATATTTTGCTTTACTTTGAAATGACTATTCCGGAGCCTGCCGGCCGATATGGGCTTTTTGCCCTGACCGCCCTTGATTTTGCACATGCGAAACGATTAGGTTCGCCTGCGATTTATCGAAGGGATGACCATGATGACGCCGATTATCGAAGAGCTCAAGCAGACGGTGGCCGCCACTTCGGCCAGCGATATCAGGGCGGCCTTCGCGGCTGATCCTAACCGGTTCGCCAAACTGCATCTTCGTTTTGAAGACATGGTTTTTGACTATTCCAAGACGGCGCTGAACCGGCCGGTTCTGGATCTGCTGTTCAAGCTCGCCAATGCCAGCGGCGTTCACGCCAAACGCGATGCGATGTTCGCAGGCGCGGTCATCAACACCACCGAGGGGCGCGCTGTTCTGCATACCGCCTTGCGCAATAGCTCAAGCCGCGCAGTCATGGTGGATGGAAGGGATGTGATGGGAGACATCCGGACGGTACTGGCGGCCATGTCGGTTTTTTCCAACGATGTTCGCAGCGGCAAGCTGTGCGGCGCGACCGGCAAGAAGATTGCCGACGTGGTCAATATCGGCATTGGCGGATCCGATCTTGGTCCTGCCATGACCACGCTGGCGCTTGCACCCTATCACGACGGGCCGCGCCTGCATTATGTCTCCAATATTGACGGCGCCCACATTGCCGACACGCTGAAGCTTGTCGATGCGGAGACAACGCTGTTCATCATCGCCTCCAAGACCTTCACCACCATAGAGACCATGACCAATGCCGCCACCGCGCGCAAATTCATTGCCGACAAGCTGGGCGAAGATGCCGTGGGGCACCATTTTGCAGCAGTATCAACCGCGCTCGACAAGGTATCGGCCTTCGGTATCAATCCCGAACGCGTCTTTGGCTTCTGGGATTGGGTCGGCGGCCGATATTCGATCTGGTCGGCCATCGGGCTTCCCCTCATGCTGGCAATCGGGCCGGAAGACTTCAAGGCGTTCCTGGGTGGGGCTGAAAGCATGGACAACCACTTCCGGCAGGCGCCGATGGAAGCCAACATGCCGATCCTGCTGGGCCTGATCGGCTACTATCAGCGCCTCGTCCTTGGATGCACCAGCCGTGCCGTCATTCCTTACGACCAGCGGCTGTCGCGCTTTGCCGCCTATCTCCAGCAACTCGACATGGAATCCAACGGCAAGAGCGTCCGGATCGACGGCAGCGCGGTCGAGGGCGCCAGCGGCCCGGTGGTCTGGGGCGAACCCGGCACCAATGGCCAGCACGCCTTTTTCCAGCTGCTGCATCACGGCACGGATATCATCCCGGTGGAATTCATCATTGCCGCCAATGGTTTCGAGCCTGAACTCCGCCACCAGCACGGACTGCTGATGGCCAATTGCCTGGCCCAGAGCCAGGCCCTGATGAAGGGCCGGACGCTTGACGAGGCCCGCAGCCAGTTGCTGGCTTCCGGCATGGATGCTGGCAAGGCCGCGGCAATAGCCCCGCATCGCGTCTTTGCCGGAAACCGGCCTTCCGTCACCATCGTCCACGACCGGTTGACGCCGCATGCGCTGGGTCGGTTGATCGCGCTTTACGAGCACCGGGTCTTTGTCGAAGGCGTGATGTTCCGCATCAATTCCTTCGACCAGTGGGGCGTCGAACTCGGCAAGGAACTGGCCACCGGATTGCTGCCGGTCATCACCGGCGAAAAGACCGGCGCCGGACTGGACAGCTCAACGGCGGGATTGGTGGCAGCCTTGCAGGCCGCCAAGGCCTGATGATCGTTTCATAGTCCGACTTCGGAGGCCCAGGGCGGGTTGGCGCCGGCCCTGGAAACGGTGACGGCTGCGGTCTTTGCCGCCAGTGACAAGGCGTCGTGGATGGCTGCTTCGCTGAGCGTTGCTACCTGCTGCTTGGTCAGCAGGTCGGCGCGCTTCAGCGCCGCAAGAACGCCGGCGTCGAACGTATCGCCGGCCCCGATCGTATCAACGACCGTGACCCTCTGGCTGGGGACGGCGACCTTGGCATCCCTGGTATAGCCGACAGCACCGTCAGCCCCTTTGGTGATGATCACCAGTTTCGGGCCGCGCTTCAGCCATTCAGCCGCAAGCGTATCATGGTCGCCGCTCATGCCGAACCATTCGAGGTCTTCGTCGGAAAACTTGATGATGTCGCTTTGCGCAGCCATCCGGTTGATGCGACCCATATGCTTTTGCTTGTCCTTGATGAAACCGGGACGGATATTCGGATCGAGCGATACCACACGCTTGCCATGCTCGCGATCAAGAAGCGCTTCGTAAGTCGCGCCGCACGGATCAGGAATCAGACTGATGGCGCCGAAATGCAAAGCTTCGCAATCGTCGCCGAGCGCCGGCAGGTCGCTGACGGCCAGCATCCGGCCGGCGGTATTTTCGTCGTAAAAGGCATAGGTCGCCGAACCATCGACCAGTTTCACGAATGCCACCGTCGTTGGGCGGGAGGAGATGGCGCAAGGCGAGTAATCGACATTGGCCGCTTTCAGCGATTCACGCAGCACATCGCCCAGCATGTCATCGGAGAGGCCGGTGAAAAAAGCGGTGGGAACACCCAGCCGTCCCAGCGCTATGGCCGTGTTGAAAACCGCCCCGCCCGCATAGGGTGCATAAGCATTTTCGCCCAGGGTCGTAACACGCGGCAGCATGTCAATCAGCGCTTCTCCACAGCACAGGATCATCGTCTTGCCTCCTCACAATTCTATTTCAATCGATTTAAAGCACCGCAAGCAAAAAGGCCAGTGTTTCGGCGCATTTTCTGGCCCAATCAACCGACGGGCAATTCCGACACGCCGCCATGACGGGCGGACCATTCCAGCGGATTGTCCAGGAAGGCGGCAACTGATTGCAGTGTCTCCTGGTCGAAAAGCTGGTCTTGTCGCGCTACGGCCAGTACATTCTGCCAGGTGGCGATAAAGTGCAAATCGACACCGCGACTTTTCATGTTGTCGCGCGCTTGCTTGAAGATATCATAATAAAACAGCGCCATGCCGTGGTCGACTATGCCGCCGGCGGCGCGGATGGCATCAATGAACTTGAACATTGAACCGCCGGCAGTCGTGAGGTCTTCGATGACCAGAACGCGCGCGCCTTCAGCCATTTGGCCTTCGATCTGGGCATTGCGTCCGTGCCCCTTGGGCGCCTTGCGCACATAGATCATCGGCAGGCCAAGACGCTCGGCCAGCATGGCGGCAAAGGGAATACCTGCCGTCTCGCCGCCGGCGATGCAATCGAACTGCTCAAAGCCTGCCTCGGAAAGCATGGTGGCAGCGGCAAAATCCATCACGGCGGAACGGATCCGCGGATAGGAAATCAGCTTGCGGCAGTCAATATAGACCGGGCTCATCATGCCTGAAGACAGCTTGTAGGGCTGTGCGGCGCTGAAATGGACCGCCTTGATCTCCCAAAGCATCCTGGCCATCAAACCGGCCATTACGGTTTTCTCCGGAAATGAATTGGAAAACATTTTCTCTCTCCTGGCAGCTCATGCAAGGCGCATTCAAACGAATGCGCGGCACTGTAATGTCAAAGGAGGCAATAACAGGCGTGACACCGTCTTTCCAGTCTCGCAATCGCAGATTCAGCCGCCAAGGCTGACATCCCACCACAAACGAGTGCATTCGGGCAGCTGCCCTACCGCAATTATTGCAATCGCCCAGGCATGTCGCAATTTTCCCGCAAATTTTTATTATCGGATTTTTCTTATATAACTGTCATTTAGCCGTAATTATATTATTATTTACGCAAATTATTTTGTTTAATTTTGTATTTCTAATTTTTTTACGAAAAAAACTCCAGTCAATTTCGTACTGCAACCAAACAGGATGTGCAAACGATGCCCTGCAATCAGATGCAGGGCGAAATTTGGTCCTCGGGAGAAATTGTAATGAGTAGAAAGCATAAACTCGCCAGAAAGACCCATCATATTACCACCGTCAGCAATGCGGATTTGTTCCTCGCACCCCTGGTCGGGCGTGAAGGCAGGCAAAGGGCAACGCTGCCGGATGTCGGTTTCATCGAATGCAGTATTTCCGGGAAAGTGCATTTCAAAGCGCTAGTGCATTTTCGCGTATCAAACGAAGAACAAAAAGACTTCAAGTCCTTGTTTTCGCCTCCTGCCCCCGGCGAAAACTGCGGCGTCGGCTCTTGTTTGCCCCTGCACAAGCGCCGACGTCGCATTTGCAGGCAAATGATCAGCCCGCCACAACCCAATGCAGCGCAAACATCGGATCAAATACCGTCACGGTTCCATCGCCTGTCTCGATCTTTGCGGGATAGCTGACAGGGTCCGCGCGCCGCTCCAGCTTGATCTTTTCAGTGTTGACAGGCAGGCCGTACCAGGCGGGGCCGTTCAGCGAGGTGAAGGCTTCCAGCCTCGAAAGCGCATTGTCCTGTTCGAAAACATGGGCCAGGCAGGACATGGTGTTGGTGGCGGTAAAACAACCGGCGCAGCCGCAGGCGCATTCCTTGAGCGGATCGACATGCGGGGCGGAATCGGTGCCCAGAAAGAAGCGGGCATCGCCGGATGTCGCAGCCTTGCGCAGGGCGAGCCGGTGCTTTTCGCGCTTGGCGACCGGCAAGCAATAATAATGCGGTCGAATGCCGCCTGCCAGAATGGCATTGCGATTGATGATGAGGTGGTGGGTGGTGATGGAGCCGGCGAGATTGGCTTCGGAGGCGATGATATAATTGACGCCTTCTTCGGTGGTGACATGCTCCATGGTGATGCGCAATTCGGGAAGGCGCTTTCTCAGCGGATCAAGCACCGTTTCAATGAAGGCCGCTTCACGGTCGAAAATATCGACATCAGGTGACGTCACCTCGCCATGGACGCAAAGCGGCAGGCCGATTTTCGCCATCCGTTCAAGAACCGGCATGGCGGCCTCGATATTCTTGACGCCGGATTGGGAATTGGTGGTAGCCCCTGCGGGGTAGAGCTTCACCGCCGTAATCAGGCCGGTCCGGTGGCCTTCCTCGACATCGTCGGGATCGGTGGATTCAGTCAGGTAGAGCGTCATCAGCGGCGTGAAATTGTCGCCGGACGGCAGCGCCTCGTTGATGCGGTCGCGATAGGCCTTGGCATCGGTTGTTGTAACGACCGGCGGCATCAGGTTCGGCATGATGATCGCCCGGGCGAAATGCCGGCTGGTCTCCGGCAGGACGCCTGTCAGCATGGCGCCGTCGCGCAAGTGCAGGTGCCAGTCGTCAGGGCGGCGGATGGTCAGTTCTTTCATGGCGGTCTTCCTTGGCGCGAGCGTCATAGGGACTTACCACTCCAAACCCTGCGGTCACAACCTTTCGCGGCCGCCGCCAACCGATTTTTGTGCTTTGGCCGGGCAGGTCAGGAACCCTGCAGGTTTCCGTCCATCGAAATCACCCGCCGGATTTCATCGGTCTTGAAGCCGATCATCGACGGATTGCGAACGCCCGGCAGGACTGCGACGTCATAAAGCTCGGTGAATATGCCTTCCATCGTCAACCAGTGGACGACATCGCCAGTCTTGATATTGATGACTGACAGGCCGCTGCGCGGCGTCATCGCGGCCTTGTCAAGCCGCGCCTGCAGTTCAAGCCCGTCGAAGGTGCGGTTCTCGCGCGGCGCCGAAAGACCGACAATGGCGTAATTACCGATGAAGGACAGGCCCCGCAGATAGCCAGGCAGGAAAGCGATCGGCTCGAAATTCCCGGTCCGCAGGTCAATAGAGCCAATCTCGCCGCGCCCCGAATTGAGAACATACAGGCGATCATCATGCCAGCGCGGCGAATGGGGCATCGACAGGCCGCGACAGATGATTTCATCGGTCGCGACATCAACCACCACGCCGCCTGAAACGCGATGATCGCGCCAGGAATCCGCGACATCGCCCGATCCGATGGCCGTGACATAGGCCGGCTTGCCGTCGCGCATCGCCAGGCCATTGAGATGGCACCGGTCTTCCTCGGCCAGTCGCGTGATGAAGGGCGGCTTCCAGATCGGACGGAAGGAATGGGTGGATGATGTCGCCGCCAGGCACGAAAACAACGTATTGGCGAAGATGAGTTCACCGTCGCCGCTGCGCGCCAGGTCATGCACATCCAGATCACCAGTGAAGCATGAATAGCGCGGTACATAGAGCGCGTCCGAGCCAGTGACCACCTGCCCCCCGTCCAGAACATCGGCGAAAGTGTAAATCTGGTAAAGCGAGGCGACCGAGAATGTGTTGCCCGAGACGGCCAGGCCCATCGGTCGTTCAAGCGTGCGCTCGAAAACCGTCATCTTGCCGGTGGCGGGATTTGTACCGATGAAAATGATCTTTCCCGATTGATAGGTCGTGACGACCAGCGCGGCGCCGATTGAGGCCAGCCACGGCACGAATTGCCGGGATGTGAACATTTGCAGACCCGCATTGGCGGCATCCACTTTTTTCAAGGATTTTGGCAAGATCTGGTCCCGTTCCCAATGAATTTCGCGTCAAATTGTTGAGCCTTGCCGGGTTCGCCGGGACCGCAAATCCAATTTTTGCCGGTTTTTCCGAAGACACCTGACGGGCATATTTATGCTTTCAGTTTTTAATTTATATATTTCTAAATTTAAATTAAAACAAGCGCGCTATATTTGAAATCCCGCCATGTGGACCTGCAGTCTTTGCTTCCGTCGCATGGCTATGGCGCGCAATTCGAAAAGCCGTCCGCCGCGGGCAAATGGAAAAACCCGGTGGCAATGCCCCCGGGCTTCATTCGTTTTGGCCTGCCGCAAAGTTTCAGGCGGCGATCATGTCGGCCGGCGGCTCTTTCGCCCCGGTCATGAAGGCTACGGCATCCGACATCGTGTAGTCCTTGGGATTGATTACACAGAGTCGCTTGCCCAGGCGATGGATGTGAATCCGGTCGGCGACTTCGAAGACATGCGGCATGTTGTGCGAAATCAGCACGATCGGCATGCCGCGTGAACGGACATCGAGGATGAGTTCGAGAACCCGGCGGCTTTCCTTGACGCCGAGGGCCGCTGTCGGCTCGTCCATGATGATCAGTTTGGAACCGAATGCCGCCGCGCGTGCGACCGCAACACCCTGGCGCTGGCCGCCGGAAAGCGTTTCCACCGCCTGGTTGATGTTCTGGATGGTCATCAGGCCCAGTTCGGTGAGCTTGTCGCGGGCAATTTTTTCCATCTTCTTGTGATCCAGCAGTCGCAGATAGGTCCCCAAAGGTCCTTCCTTGCGGATTTCCCGCCCCAGGAACATGTTGTCGGCAATGGACAAGGCCGGCGACAACGCAAGATTCTGGTAGACGGTTTCGATACCGGCCTCGCGCGCTTCCATCGGCGAGCGGAAATTGATCGGCTTGCCTTCCAGCCTGATCTCGCCTTCATCGGGTGCAGCCGCCCCTGAAATTGCCTTGATCAGGGAAGACTTGCCTGCCCCGTTGTCGCCGATCACGGCAAGGATTTCGCCGGGATAGAGATCAAAGTCGGCCTCGTCGAGGGCGGTCACCCGCCCATAGCGCTTGACAAGGCCACGTGCAGTTAGAAGAGGTTCCCTAGCCATTAGCCTGCTACCTTTCTGATCCATTGATCGATCGCCACAGCGGTGATGATAAGAACGCCGGTGAGCAAAACTTTCCATTGCGGGTCAGCGCCCAGCATGTTCAGACCCATTGAAACGACGCCGACGATCAGCGCCCCGAACAAGGTTCCCAGAATCGAGCCCCGTCCGCCAAACAGGGATATGCCGCCGATCACGGCTGCGGTAATTGCCTGCAGGTTATAATCAGTAACCGCCGAGGAGGGTGAAATCGAGCCATTGCGGCCAATCGAGACCCAGGCTGCAAGTCCGGCGATCAACCCGGCCAGCCCATAGACCCCGAGGAGCACGCGATTGACCCGGATACCGGCAAGTTCGGCCGCATCGGGATCGTCGCCCACCGCGTAGAGGTGACGCCCCCAGGCGGTATGGTTGAGCATGTACCAGAGCCCCAGCACCAGCAACACCATCATGATAACGCCGAGCGTCAGCACGGCTGAACCGATCTTTAGGCTGATGCCAAATAAGGCGAGAAACGGCGCGTTTGCCGCTATATCGGCTTCGCGGATCGTTTCATTGGCCGAATAGATATAGTTGATCGCCGCCACGATGTTCCAAGTCCCGAGTGTGACGATGAAGGGCGGCAGCTTCATGCGCGAAACCAGAAAGCCGTTGAGCAAGCCAAACAGAGTACCGACCGCAAGGCCGATGATCACCGAGATCCCGGACGGAATTCCGTAGTTGATGGCGCAGTTGCCCATGACCACGGCCGACACCACCATGATGACGCCGATGGACAGGTCGATGCCGGCCGTCAGGATGACCAATGTCTGCGCGGCCCCGAGAATACCGACAACTGCGATCTGTTGCAGTATGAGTGTCAGGGTATAGGACGAAAAGAAGCGTCCGCCGATTGTTGTGCCGAAGATGATAATCGCCGCAACCAGCACAATCGCTGGCACCGCTGCCGGGGTCGAATGCAGGAAATGCTGCACCCTCCTCAGAGGTGAATTGTGTTCGAATTTCGCGACACCTGTATCGCTCTTGTCCAGAACCTTCTCGAATTCCTGGCTGCTCGCCATAGCTAAGTCTCCCTCCCGAGTGGAACCGCCTGTCGTGTCAAGGCGCTCAAAAACGTATCGGTTCCAGCCCGGCCAAAGAAGCAACTAGGGTTCGCTCCGACGCGCTTTAAAAAAAGGGCGGCACAAACCGCCCTCTTTCACAATTTGTGAACTGAATTCAGCCGGGTATCAACCCCAGCACTTGTCCATGCCTTCCTTGGTGTCGATAGACGGGACACCTTCGACAGGCTTGTCGGTAACCAGAGCCACGCCGGTGTCGAAGAAGTCCTTGCCTTCGGTCGGAGCAGGCTTGGTGCCCTCGGCTGCATATTTGGCGATTGCCTCGATGCCGAGCGATGCCATCAGCAGCGGATATTGCTGGGAAGTCGCGCCGATTACGCCTTCAGTCACCGACTTGACGCCGGGGCAGCCGCCGTCAACCGATACGATCAGGACGTCGCTTTCCTTGCCGATTGCCTTGAGAGCCTGGTAGGCGCCGACGGCTGCCGGCTCGTTGATCGTGTGAATGACATTAATGTCGGGATCGCGCTGCAGAAGGTTCTCCATGGCCTTGCGGCCGCCTTCCTCATTGCCGTCGGTGACATCATGGCCGACGATGCGCGGATCATCTTCGTCACCGATCTTGTTGGGGTCCTTGGTGTCGATGCCGAAGCCCATCATGAAGCCCTGGTCGCGCAATACGTCGACGGACGGCTGCGAAGGGTTCAGATCAAGGAAGCCCACCTTGGCCGTCTTGGCGCCTTCGCCCATGGTAGCAGCGGCCCACTGGCCGATCAGCTTGCCGGCAAGCAGGTTGTCGGTCGCAAAAGTCGCATCAGCTGCATCGATCGGATCAAGCGGCGTATCCAGTGCGATCACCAGTATGCCGGCGTCGCGCGCCTTCTTGACGGAAGAAACAATGGCCTTGGTGTCGGAAGCGGCAATCAAAATCCCTTTAGCGCCATCGGCGATGCAGGATTCAATGGCATTTACCTGGCTTTCATGGTCGCCATCGACCTTGCCGGCATAGGCTTTCAGGTCAACGCCGAGTTCGGCGGCCTTGGCAGTCGCGCCTTCTTTCATCTTTACGAAGAAAGGATTGGTGTCAGTCTTGGTGATGAGGCAGGCAGCGGTGCCGGCGAAAGTTGGAGTTGCGAAAACAACCCCCAACGCCAGTGTGGCGAAAGTGGTGGCGATCAAAGACTTTTTCATTGGTTCCTCCCAGGGAATCTCTTCCGACAACGGACGATCCGTCGCCGGCTACTGTGGTTCGCACTTTGCAGAAAGCACCACATGCCATCCTCCATGCCAGCGTGCGACCTGCCCTAAGAAAAGCATTAAAGAAATCTCCTGTCAATAAATAAATCCAATTGAATTATTAATTTTTTGTGCCACACTGCGGCCATACCATTTTCGGTCAACCCCAAAGGAGGACAGGGGATGGCAGACTTTCTGGGATCCGGCGCGCCCGAGAGCGCCTACCAGATTATCGACCCCAGCGGCGGCGCAAACCAGGTCCGCGTAAGAGCCTATAATGAGCGGCTCGTGCTGTCGCTTGTCCGTCGCCATGGCGGCGCGTCAAAGGCGGATATTGCCCGCAGGACCGGGCTGTCGGCCCAGACGGTTTCGGTGATCATGCGGTCGCTGGAGCAGGATGGATTGCTCAGCCGCGGAAAGCCGCAGCGCGGCAAGGTGGGCCAGCCCTCCATACCCATGTCGCTCAATCCGGACGGGGTCTTTTCACTCGGGCTGAAGATTGGCCGGCGCAGCGCCGACCTCCTGCTTCTGGATTTTGTCGGCGCGGTACGCGAACGCCGCAGCCTGGCCTATAAATACCCGACGCCCGTGGGCATCGCCAGATTTGTCAGCGCGGCGACGGGCGAGATCCTTTTGACCATGAAACCGAAGGACCGCAGCAATATTGCCGGTCTCGGCGTGGCGCTACCCTTTGAATTGTGGAATTGGGTGGAGGAAGTCGGAGCGCCGCAAGACGACATGAATGCGTGGCGCAATATCGAACTCACGCAAATGCTGGCGGACATCGTGCCCTTTCCTGTCTTCCTGCAAAATGACGCCACGGCGGCCTGCGCGGCTGAGCTCGCCTTTGGGCAAGGCCCGCATTATTCCGATTTTGCCTATTTTTTCATTGGCGCCTTCATTGGCGGCGGGGTTGTGCTCAATCACGCGCTTTATGCAGGACGGACCGGCAATGCCGGTGCATTCGGTTCCATGCCGATGCCGAACAGGGACGGCAAACCCGGCCAGTTGATCGATTGGGCATCGATCTTCCTGCTCGAGAAAATGCTGACCGACGCCGGCAAGGACCCTTCCTCCATTTGGCTGAAGCCTGACGACTGGGACGAATTTGGCGGATTGCTGGATGAATGGATCGACATTACCGCCGCCAGCCTTGCACACGCCATTGTAACGGTCTGCGCGGTGATCGATTTCGAAGCAGTGATCATCGATGGCGGATTTTCATCCGCCGTCAGGAGCCGGCTGGTGCAGGCCACCCAAACCCATATTCTCGACTTCGATCTGCAGGGCATAGCCTTTCCCGACATTGTGGAAGGCCTTATCGGCCCGGCAGCACGCGCAATCGGGGCTGCGAGCCTGCCGCTGTTCTCGCGCTACCATATAGACCAAAGTGTGCTCTTCAAGGAAATGGCTTGATGTTGAGGGGAATAGATCCGCTGCTGAGCCCGGCCCTGCTTTTTACATTGCGCGCTATGGGGCATGGTGACGAAATCGCCTTGGTCGACGGCAACTATCCCGGCGAAGAACATGGCCGTCGGCTGGTGCGTCTGGATGGTCACGGCGTCGTAGCTGTCCTCGATGCGATCCTGTCGGTCCTGCCTATTGACGATATCGTTCCGGAAGCCATATTTCGCGCCAGCGTCAAAGGCGACCCCGGCCTCCGGGATCCAGTGCATGACGACATGGAGGATGTCTGCCGCCGCCATGAACCGGGCAGAAAGGTGGTGGCGTTGTCCGGCGCGGATTTTTATGCCCGCGTCAGGGCCGCCCATACAATCGTCCAGACTTCGGAGCCTCGGCTTTACGGCAACATTATTCTGCGCAAGGGCGTCATTTACCCAGATTGAACCTTCATGGCGCCATCCACGGAGATGGTCCCCGCACCAGTGACCGAGATGAACAGATAGCCGCCGGCTATCGCCATGTCTTTCATGAACATCTGGAATTCGGTGATATTGCCGAAATCCGAATGGCCGATGGCGGCGGCAGCGGCAGCAAAAACGCCCAGTAAAAGGGCGACGGGCCGGGTCATGAACCCGACCAGAATGAGCAACCCGCCGCCCAGTTCAAGCGCCAATACCGGCCAGACCAGCAGTGAAGCATATGGCAGGCCGAGGCTTTCAAAATAGCGGATGGTTCCCGCCAGGTTCATCATCTCGGAATAGCCCGCCTGGATGAAAATGGCCGAGGCCAATATTCGGCCGAGCAACAATACGACATTGAACATGACCGACCCTCGCATTCATGCATTTCGTTTCAACCAGATCAGGTTGATCAACGTGGTCCACGCACCGTTTCAAGGTGGCACAGCGTTACTTGGACATGCTTTTGAATGCCCGGCACGGCGCTGCAGGCAGGATAGCATAACCGGCCTGTCGTGGCGACAAGAAGCCTGCCGGACCGGTCGCGGGATCCGCGCTTCATCCTGGCCTGGAGCCAGCAGTAACCGGCTCAAAAAATCAACGACCAGGGCAGCGGTGAATTGGCGATATATCCAGCCGCATAACGCAGCAACCGCCAGACGATCAGTACCGCAATGATGGTGAGCGGAAAGGCCAGCACGATGACAATCGCCCTTCTGAGAAGCGAGCCGTAATAGACCCGCGACAGCACCTGTCCGGCAAGAATGACCGATCCGATGATAAAGGCGATGGCGATCAGCACGCCAGCGTAAAAACCCAGCGGACTGAGAAGCGGATCAGTGGTGTCGAGGATACGGATAATGAATGTTTCAAACTGGCGGAGCATGCAACCTCGCTAAATCGGCGGAATCCCGGATTGGCAGAATCAACGACACAAGTCTCTGCATGGTTTTCTTCAAAATGAAAGGATGCATTAGTTCTTTCTAAATCTGAAAACACAAGGGCGGAGTCTTGTCAAAATCCGGCAATTTTCGCGGCTATGAAAACCATGCTGGCGGCGATTACCCAGAGCGCGATGCGGCCCGAGCGGGAATGGCGCGCCTCCGCCCGACCGATGTCCTCGGCGGTCTGCCGGTCGAATCGCAGGCCGTTTTCGCTCATGTCGGCGATGTCGTTGGCGAATTTTTCGGCACGGGCGAAAATCTGCGGGGCGGCCTCGGCCAACCGCAAGGCGGCTTTCGCGCCTTCCTGAATATCAACGACGACGCGTCTGGGGCCAAGATTATCAGCAATCCAGCGACCCACCACGGGTTCGGACGCCTTCCACATGTTGAAATGCGGGTTGAGCGAACGGGCCACGCCCTCCACCACCACCATGGTCTTTTGCAGCATGACCAGTTCGGTACGGGTCTCCATGTCGAAAAGCTCGGTGACTTCAAACAGCAGGGTCAGCAGCTTGGCCATCGAGATCGTATCAGCCGGTTGGCCATGGATCGGCTCGCCAATGGCGCGAATGGCCTGAGCAAAGCTGTCGACATCATGTTTGGCGGGCACATAGCCGGCTTCAAAGTGAACCTCCGCGACGCGGCGATAATTCCGGGTGATGAAGCCGTAAAGAATTTCGGCAAGGAAGCGGCGTTCCTTTTTGCCCAGACGCCCGACAATGCCCATGTCGACGGCGACAATGGTACCGTCGGCCACGACGAACAGATTGCCCTGGTGCATGTCGGCATGGAAAAAGCCGTCGCGCAAAGTGTGGCGCAGGAAGGATTGCATCAGCATTTCGGCCAGATGGTTCAGGTCGTGACCGGCAGCCTTCAGGCCTTCAATGTCGCTCATCTTGACGCCGTCGATCCATTCCATGGTCACGACATCGCGACCGGTGCGCGCCCAATCGACGATTGGAACGCGGAAGCCCGGATCATCCTTGATATTGTCGCCCAGTTCGGAAAGCGCGGCTGCCTCCAGCCGCAAGTCCATTTCCACCCGGGTGGTCTGTTCAAGCGTCTTTGTCACCTCCACCGGCTTGAGCCGGCGGGCGGGCGGGTAATATTTCTCCTGCAGCCGCGCCATCAGGTAATTGGCCTCAAGGTCGCGCGCGAAGCGCTCGCGCACGCCGGGCCGGATCACCTTGACGGCGACCTTGACCGGACCATCTACGCCTGCCACCAGGGCCGGATGGACCTGGGCAATGGAGGCAGCGGCAACCGGATCGTCAAAGCGTTCGAACAATTCGCCGATCGGGCGACCCAATGCATGTTCGATCTGATGAATAGCCTGGCTTTTGGGGAATGTCGGAAGGCTGTCCTGCAACAAGGCAAGATCGGCGGCAAACTCCTTGCCCACAACATCCGGCCGCGTTGCAAAGAACTGGCCGATCTTGACGTAGGACGGCCCCAGACGTTCAACAGCGCGTGAAAGATTGTCCGATCGCGCACTGTCGCGCGCCCGGTTGCGGGCCAGCAATCCGAGCGCCGATTTGCCAAAACGCAGGCTTGGCGGCAGTCCTTCCGAAGGCAGCGCCGAAACGACGCCCTCGCGCACCAGAACCCAGCCAAGCCGCGCCAGGCGGAAATATGCACCGGCTGTTGTCATCAGGATCAGATCTTCCAGCCGGAATGAAGCGCGGCAATGCCGCCGCTGTAATTGGTGAAGGTCACCCGCGAAAAGCCGGCCTTGGAAATCATTGCGGCAAATTCGCCTTGGCTTGGAAATTTGCGGATCGATTCGACCAGATATTGGTATGGCTCCGCCTCGCCGGTGACGGCCTTGCCGATTTGCGGGATCATCGAAAATGACCAGCGATCATAGATCTTGTCGAGCAGCGGCATGTCGACTTCCGAAAATTCCAGCACCAAAAGGCGGCCTCCACGCTTGAGCACCCGCCAGGCTTCCTTGAGGGCGACATCGATATGGGGCACGTTGCGGATACCGAAGGCGATCGTATAAGCATCAAAACTGTTGTCGGCAAAAGGCAGATCTTCGGCATTGGCCTCGACGAAGTCCAGATTGGGCATCAGCCCCTTCTTTTCCGCCCGTTCGGCGCCGACGGCCAGCATTGAGCCGTTGATGTCCAGCACGGTGGCGCGGCACAGCCGGTTGGAAGCCTCGACAATGCGAAAGGCGATATCGCCGGTGCCGCCTGCGACATCCAGCGCCCGCCAATCGGGGCTCTTGCGCGGATTGAGCGCGGCGATCATCGCATCTTTCCACAAACGGTGCAGACCGGCCGACATCAGGTCGTTCATGATGTCATAGCGGCGGGCGACCTTGTGAAAGACATCGTTGACCAATGCCTGCTTTTCGCCCTCCTCCACGGATTTGAAACCGTAGGAGGTCTGCATGCCGCCTTCAGCTGTCGTCCGTTCGGTTGCCATCATGAATGCTCCACAAAAGTCTGCGCCGCGACACTAGCGGATCAATCCGGGCGATGGAAGTTCATCGGCCCGTATTAGAGTGCGGCATTTTTCATCCTGCCAATAACGCAATGGTCGAAAATTGCAATCACAACCGGTATTTATGGTGACCGGGGAATATTGCCGGAAACCTCCGCATTTCCCCCTCGTCCAGATTCTTCTCGACCTGGGCGGCCTTTGCTCATTATAGAGTGCGTTCATAAAGCCTGTGCAGCCGAGGTGGAGCTTATCATGCCGGAATTGCCGGAAGTCGAAACAGTCATGACCGGACTTGCGCCCTTCATGGACGGCGCCCGGATCGGCCGGCTGGAATTGCGCCGCAAGGACCTGCGCTTTCCGTTCCCTCAAGATTTCTCCGGCCGCACCGAAGGCCGACTCATCACAGGCATGGGACGACGGGCGAAATATCTGCTGATCAGGCTTGAGGACGATCTGACCATCATTTCCCATCTGGGAATGTCGGGATCCTATCGGATAGAGACGGATGGGGCGATCGAAAGGCCCGGCGATTTCCACATGGCCCGTTCAAAACTCGCAGCCCATGACCACGTCGTCTTTCACCTCGACAGGCCGGGCGGCGGCGGCGCACGCATTGTCTATAATGATCCGCGCCGCTTCGGCTTCATGGACCTGACCAGCACATCCGGACTCGACAGCCATCCGTCATTCCACGATCTCGGTCCGGAACCGACCGGCAACGCACTTTCCGCCGAATATCTCGCCAAGCGCTTTTCCGGCCGCAGCCAGCCATTGAAATCGGCCCTGCTCGACCAGAAGAACATTGCCGGCCTCGGCAATATCTATGTTTGCGAGGCTTTGTTCCGGGCCAAACTGTCGCCCGAACGCGCAGCCGGCACCCTGGTCAATGCGAATGGCAAGCCCGCCGCCAAGCTTATAGCACTTGAGGGCCATATTCGCACCGTCATTGCCGAAGCCATTCTCGCCGGCGGTTCTTCTTTGCGCGACCATATCCAGACCGACGGTTCGCTGGGTTATTTCCAGCACAGCTTCAAGGTTTACGACAGCGAAGGCGCGCCATGCCCCGATGCCGGATGCAGCGGCGTGATTGCCCGCATCACACAAGCGGGCCGCTCCACCTTCTATTGCCCGAAATGCCAGAAATAAGGAACATGCCATGACCTATGAGACCCTGATTGTGGAAAGACGCGGCAAGATCGCACTGATCACGCTGAACCGTCCGCAGGCCTTGAACGCGTTGAACGCTGCGCTTATGGCCGAACTGCAGGACGCCATGATGTCGTCCAATGCAGACCCCGCAATCGGGGCCATTGTGCTGACGGGATCGGAAAAAGCCTTTGCGGCCGGCGCCGATATCAAGGAAATGCAGGCCATGGGCTTTGCCGACATGTTTCTCGCCGATTTCGGGGCTGGCTGGGACACGGTAACCCGTCAGCGCAAGCCGCTGATTGCGGCAGTGTCAGGCTTTGCGCTTGGCGGCGGATGCGAATTGGCCATGATGTGCGATTTCATCATTGCCGCCGACAATGCGAAATTCGGCCAACCGGAAATCACACTCGCAATCATACCCGGCTTCGGCGGCACGCAGCGACTGACCCGGGCAATCGGCAAGGCCAAGGCGATGGACATGATATTGACCGGTCGGATGATGGATGCGGCGGAAGCCGAACGCTCAGGCCTGGTGGCCCGTGTCGTGCCGGTGGACAGATTGCTTGAAGAAGCCCTGAGTGCTGCCGACAAGATTGCCTCCATGTCGCTTCCCTCCGTCCTCATGGCCAAGGAAAGCGTGCAGCGGGCGTTTGAAACGACATTGCAGGAAGGCCTGCAATTTGAGCGCCGGGCCTTTCATGCGCTGTTTGCCACCGACGACCAGAAGGAAGGCATGCTGGCCTTTGTCGAAAAGCGCAAACCTGCTTTCACCAACCGCTGAGTCGGGCCGCGCGGAAGCTTATATTGACCGCAACGGCAAAAAATCCACGGGTGTCAGCCGCTTTTTCGCGTTGACGCCGGACTTCATTAAGGCTATACGCCGCTCAGATTTAGGGACAGCCTGACAAAAGCTGATCCTTGGAAATTTCCTCTCGCATCGGTCTTTGAGCTGTCAGTCAGCCGCCGGACGCTTTGAGGACCACTGATTTGGATTTGTGAAGGAAGGCAACATGGCCAATACAGCTTCGGCAAAAAAGGCGACCCGCAAGATCGCAGCCCGCACGGAAGTCAACAAGGCTCGCCGCTCGCGCATTCGGACGTTCCTGCGCAAGGTTGAAGAAGCCATTGCATCGGGCGACAAGACCGCAGCACAGGCAGCGCTCCAGGCAGCTCAGCCGGAATTGATGCGTGCGGCAACAAAGGGCGTCATGCACGCCAATACCGCATCGCGTAAAGTGTCGCGTCTGGCTCATCGCGTCAAGGGTCTGTAAGACCTCCTTTTCAGCTTGAAATTGTTGTTTTCTCCACTGCCCGGTCATTGACCGGGCTTTTTGGGTTGTGCTGTTTTTAACAATTTACCTGTTGCAATCATGACACATACGTGTCAATTGGGTGACAATTATTATTCCATGATTTCAAATGGTTACACGAGGTGACCCTTCAATGGCCGGTCTCACCCAGGGGTAGATGGCACCTAAATCGAGTCAAGAAAATTTTTTATTTTTAGATTTTTTTTAAGTTCGAAGGCCGGAAAATTCGAATGTCGTTGATTCAAAAGCGATTCTCAATATCGCTCGTCGTGGGGGTCAGCAGCAGGCCGGAATGTCAATGGCCAAGCCTTAATTTTGTGTAAAAAAGCTCATTGATCTTACCTGTCGATCCTGCCTAAATGAAATCCGGAAGAGGCCTTCTGGCGGTCTGGACCTGAAGTCTGAGAATGACTTTTGTGACCGGATATTCGGAGGGCCGTTCCAAGCATAGACGGGGCGTTTCGTTTCGTCCAATCCCTGAGTGGCGGGCAGAAAACCGGGAAATGTCCAATTTCCCGCGAGGATCTTTTTGTCACATTTTTTATGGAGGTGTGTCAAGGACCGCGTAGATGGTCCGGCAGACAGTCAGGCACGCACGAGACTGCACGGAAGGCGCACGGGGGCGCTTTCTGTGAAACGCGGGCAAGATGGGATCAGCGGATTCCGGGGGCCGGTTGCCGTTAGGCAGCCTGCTATTATTGAAATGACATGTAGAGGCGGCAACATGCATATGAATATGATTGAAACTGGCGCGTTTTCCGACAAGGAAAACTCACCGCTTATTGATAGTGCCTGCACCGAGGGCAGCAAGGATAATCCGGAATTGAACCATAATGCGGTGTTCGAGCGCTTCAGCATCCGGCTGAAAGCCAAGGTGGGGCCGGATGTCTATGCCAGCTGGTTCGGGCGGCTGAAACTGCATTCCGTTTCCAAGAGCATTGTTCGACTTTCGGTTCCTACGACATTCCTGAAATCCTGGATCAACAATCGATACCTCGAAATGATCACCGACCTCTTCAAGGAAGAGGACGACAATATTCTCAAGATTGAAATTCTGGTGCGCAGCGCCACGCGCAACGTCAAGCCGGTAGCCGCCGAAGAGCCCCGGGTCCTGATCGACGCCCAGCCGCAACCGGTGGCGCGCAGGCTGACAAGCCAGACGTCGCTGCACAATTTTTCCGGCGCGCAGTCAAATTCCCCGGCAAAGCCCTCCCAGCAGACACCGTTCTTCGGCTCTCCGCTTGACGGGCGCTATACCTTCTCCACTTTTGTCGAAGGCGCTTCCAACCGCGTGGCCATGGCAGCCGCCAAGACGATTGCCGAAGCCGGAGCCAGCGCGGTTCGCTTCAATCCGCTGTTCATCCATTCCAATGTCGGGCTTGGCAAGACCCACCTTTTGCAGGCGATTGCCAATGCCGCCATCCAGAGCCCGCGCACGCCGCGCGTCGTCTATCTGACAGCCGAATATTTCATGTGGCGCTTTGCCACCGCCATTCGCGACAATGACGCCCTGACGCTGAAGGAATCGCTGCGCCATATCGACCTTCTGATCATCGACGACATGCAATTCCTGCAGGGCAAGCTGATCCAGAACGAGTTCTGCCACCTGCTCAACATGCTGCTCGACAGCGCCAAGCAGGTTGTCGTGGCGGCCGATCGAGCCCCTTGGGAGCTGGAATCACTGGATGCGCGGGTTCGATCGCGCCTTCAGGGCGGCGTGGCCATCGAGATGGAAGGCCCCGACTACGACATGCGGCTGGAAATACTCAACCGCCGCCTGGACGTTGCCCGCCAGGAAGATCCCAATCTCGACATTTCCACTGAGATCATGACGCATGTCGCCCGCAGCGTGACTGCCAGCGGCCGCGAACTGGAAGGCGCCTTCAACCAGCTGGTTTTCCGGCGCTCCTTCGAGCCGAACCTGACCATTGACCGCGTTGATGAATTGCTTGTGCATCTGGTGGGATCGGGCGAGCCCAAGCGGGTCCGCATCGAAGACATCCAGCGGATCGTGGCCCGTCACTACAATGTCTCCCGCCAGGAACTTGTGTCCAACCGGCGCACCCGGGTCATCGTCAAGCCGCGCCAGATCGCGATGTATCTGTCCAAGACCCTGACGCCGCGATCATTTCCGGAAATCGGCAGAAGGTTTGGCGGACGCGATCACACCACCGTTCTTCATGCGGTACGCAAGATCGAGGAATTGTTGACCGGCGACACAAAGCTCAATCACGAAATCGAGCTTTTGAAGCGCCTGATCAACGAATAGAGGATTTATTTTCAGCATCGGCCTGCTGCCCCAACTGGAGGGTAAGCAGGCCGGATTGCGTTTGGGGGACCGGAATCATGGTGTTTTCTACAATAGCAGTGTTGGGTTTGGGCAAGGTCGGCAGGCTGGCGGCAACGCTGCTTCATCAAAGCGGCTTTGCAGTCACCGGCATTGACCGCGTGCTGCCACAAGAGCAGCAGGGCTTTGCATTGGATACGGTCGATCTTGCCGACGGCGCGGCGGTCAAGACCCTGCTTTCGGGCTTCCAGGCGGTGCTGTCCTGTCTGCCCTACCATCTCAATGCCGAAATTGCCCGGACGGCCCATCAACTCGGCATCCACTATTTCGACCTGACCGAAGATGTGCCGACGACCAACCTGATCCTTGAGCTATCAGCAAGCTCAAAGGGCCTGATGGCGCCGCAATGCGGTCTCGCGCCGGGTTTCGTCGGCATTGCGGGCGCGAGCCTGGCGGCGAGTCTTGATAGCTGCCGTTCGATCCGGCTGAGGGTCGGCGCCTTGCCGCAAAATCCGGCGGGACTGCTCGGCTATGCCTTCAACTGGTCGCCGGAAGGCGTCGTCAACGAATATCTCAACGATTGCGAAGTCATTGAAGATGGCGTTCCCAAGCTGGTTTCGCCGATGGAATGGCTGGAAACCATCTATGTCAACGGCGTCAAGCTGGAAGCCTTCACCACCTCGGGCGGATTGGGAACCATGTGTTCGACCCTGCTCGGCAAGGTTGACAATCTTGACTACAAGACGATGCGCTATCCCGGCCACATGGCATTGATGAACTTCTTTTTCCACGAATTGCTGATGCGCGAGCATCGCGATGCGGCCGGCCAGATTCTCACCCATGCCAAGCCGCCGGTCGATGACGACGTGGTCTATGTCCATGTCGCGGCTGAAGGCATGCAGGGTGCAGCGCTCAGGCGCAAGGAATTCGTGCGGGCCTATTATCCGCTGGAGATCGCAGGCGAGCGGCGCACCGCAATTGCCTGGACGACATCTGCTTCCGTCGTCGCAGTGATTGAAATGGTGCGCGATGGTAAACTGCCGCAAAGCGGCTTCCTGCACCAGGAGCATATTGCTCTGACCGATTTTCTGGCCACCACCACCGGCAAGCTTTACGAAACCGGCGTCGCCGGGCGCTGACAAGCGCCGGCGAGAACCTGGTCAACAGGCCAGATCGGCCACCACCGCATCGAGAATCAGCATGCCCTTTGGCGTGCAGCGCAGCCGCGAATTGCCAAGCCGTTCGATAAATCCCTGGCGGATCAGGAAATCTTCCTTTTCGTGATCCGGCGTCCGGCCGCTCAGGCCCTGCCAGCGGACAAGGTCGATGCCTTCGCGCAGGCGCAGGCCCATGATCAGCAATTCGTCGGCCTGTTCTTCACGGCCCAATTCGTCATCTACATTCATGCCATGGCCATTGGCCGTTACGGCCGCCAGCCAGTCTTCCGGTTTCTTGATCGTGGCTGTGGCAAGCTTGCGAGCGCCAACCGTCAGGCGTCCGTGGGCGCCAGGACCGATGCCGACATAATCGCCATAACGCCAATAGGTCAGGTTGTGCCGGCTTTCAGCGCCCGGCCGCGCATGATTTGAAACCTCATAGGCGGGCATGCCATGGGCTGCGGTGATATCCTGTGTGGCCTCATAGAGATTGGCGGAGGTTTCCTCATCAGGCACAACCAGCTTGCCGGCCTTGTGCAGGCCGAAAAAGGGCGTACCCTGTTCGATGGTCAGTTGATAAAGCGACAGGTGATCGACGGCAAGGTCGATGGCCGCCGCCAATTCGGCTTCCCAGGCTTCAATGGTCTGGCCCGGCCGCGCATAGATCAGGTCAAAGGACATGCGGGGGAATATTTCGCGCGCCAGCCTGATGGCCTTGAGCGCATCGTCAACATTGTGAAGACGGCCCAGAAACCTGAGATCGGCGTCATTGAGCGCCTGAACGCCCATCGAAACGCGGTTGACGCCAGCGGCGCGATAGCCGCGAAACCGTGTCGCCTCCACGCTTGAGGGATTGGCTTCCAGCGTGATTTCAATTCCGTCAGGCACATGCCAGTGGCGGGCGATGCCGTTGAGGATGGTGCCGACTGTTTCGGGATGCATCAGCGACGGCGTGCCGCCACCAATGAAAACGCTGGTGACGCTGGCCGAACCGCTCAAGCCGCGCATCGTCGCCATCTCCTTGAGGAAGGCGGCCACATAGGCCTGCTGGTCGACGGGTTGATGGCGGACATGCGAGTTGAAATCGCAATAGGGGCATTTGGCCGCGCAAAACGGCCAATGGACATAGACCCCGAAACCGGGTTCGCCTGAATCCGGCAAAAGCTGGGCCTGCTCCGTCATGACCGGGTACTTCCCTTGAAAATCGACATTCAGGCTTCCAGGCAGGTTTCGACAAACAGCTTGAAGGCGCGGGCGCGATGCGACAATGCCGCCTGATCGCCCGGCTTCCATCCATGTTTCTGCTCTGCCGTCATTTCGCCGAATGTCGTCTCATGGCCCTTGGGCAAAAAAACCGGATCATAGCCGAAGCCGCTGGTCCCGCGCGGCGGCCAGACCAGCGCGCCTTCGACCTCGCCGCGAAACATCTCCGTGTGACCATCAGGCCAGGCCAGGCACAAGACGCTGACGAAACGCGCAGTCCTTCTTGCCGGATCGGTTGCGCCGGCGTCTTGCAGCGCCTTTTCGACCTTTTCCATCGCCATTGCAAAATCGCGGCTGCCATCGGACTTTTCAGCCCAGTTGGCAGTATAGACGCCCGGCGCTCCGCCAAGGGCGTCCACGCAAAGGCCGCTATCGTCCGACAGGGCCGGCAGGCCGGACGCCACGGCTGAAGCCAGCACCTTGATCGCGGCATTTTCCTCGAATGTCGTACCGGTCTCATCGGGCTCGACGAATTTCAGTTCGGCGGCCGATTTTGCCTCAAAGCCAAGGGGACCGATCAGGTCACGGATTTCGTTGATCTTGCCGGCATTGTGACTGGCGACAATGATGGTTTTGGTGTCAAGCTTGCGCATGGTTCGTCCTTGTTAGAGGCCCCATATGCGGGCCTCGGCGCATTCCAGGCTGTTTCCGGCCGGGTCGCGAAAATAGATCGAACGGCCGCCATTGGGCCACTCGAAATCCGCCTCGATTTCAATGCCTGCAGCTTGGAGCCGCCCCGAAAAATCATCCATCTCGGCAGATGTCATCCTGAAACAGGCATGTCCCGGACCGATGGCGCCATGCGGTGGAACCGGCAGGGCGCTGTTGGTTGGCAGCTTGATGGTCAATGCCGGATTGAAGATCAGCAGAACGCCGGTCCCGACCTTGAAAAACACATGACGATCCGCCGCCCTGGTGATTTTTTCAAGCCCGAGGACCGTGCCGTAAAAGGCCTCCGCCGCATCAATATCATCGGCATAAAGCGCTGTTTCCAGAATGGCATTCAGTGGTCCGGCCATTGGCTCCGCGTCCTATTCCTCCACGACAAGCTTCTGCATGCCGACCAGTTCGGCAATGCCGTTGCGCGCCAGGCTCATCAGGGTGACGAATTCCTCCTCGCTGAAGGGCTTGCCTTCCGCCGTTCCCTGGATCTCGACAATGCCGCCGGAACCGGTCATGACGAAATTGGCGTCGGTTTCAGCCGCGCTGTCTTCCAGATAGTCCAGATCGATGACGGGTTGAGCCGCAAAGATGCCGCAGGAAATGGCCGCGACATGATCCTTCAGCACCCGGCTGACCTTGATCATCGAGCGGCTTTCCATCCATTTCAGGCAATCATGCAGCGCGATCCAGGCGCCGGTGATGGAGGCCGTGCGGGTTCCGCCATCGGCCTGCAGCACGTCGCAATCGAGCGTGATCTGGCGTTCGCCGAGCGCTTCAAGATCGACGACCGCGCGTAAGGAGCGGCCAATCAGCCGCTGGATTTCCTGGGTGCGCCCGCCCTGCTTGCCGGAAGCCGCTTCACGTCGCATCCGCTCGCCGGTCGCCCGCGGCAACATGCCGTATTCAGCCGTCACCCAGCCCTTGCCGGTGTTGCGCAGCCATGGCGGGGTCTTTTCTTCAAGACTGGCGGTGACCAGCACATGCGTGTCGCCAAACTTGACCAGGCACGAGCCTTCGGCGTGCTTGGAAAAATTGCGCTCGAAGGAAACCTTACGCATCTGGTCTGTTTTTCTGCCGGAAGGCCGCATGTTCACTCTCCAAAATTGATCTGTCCCGCGTCTTAAGGGGACGCAGCGGATTTTGCAAAGGAAATGCGATGCTCTGCATGTTTCCTTTATTTCCTGCCCGCCTTCAGCAGCGCAAGCCGGGCGGCTGAATTCACGTTCACTCTTCGCCCAAAACGTGGAAACCGGCCAATCACTTTGAAAGCAATTTCCTTTGCGGCAATCTGCGCCATCTTGTTAAGTTCTCATGATGAGGAAGCATTTATCAGCCCTAAAAGAGATCAAAAGCGCTGATCAGAGCTGTCTTTTCGCGAAAGCCTCATGATGAATGATTTACAGCATTGAACCTGATCCACTTTGCTTTCAAGGAACGGCGGTTCTGAAAACCGCATGAATTTGCGGAGCCAAGCGGTCGCGGCAGCCAGAACTATTGCCGAGATAAGTGCTGTGCATCCCTTCCGAGAGGGTAACGGACGAACCCAGTTGGCCTTCTTGAGCATTCTGGCGAACAATGCCGACTTGCCTTTTAATCACAGTCTTATCCAGCGGGATTTGGTCATCCGGGCCGCGGTAGAGAGTTTTTCAGGCAATTTGCAGGAACTGACTGGTCTCATATATGAAATCGTC
This sequence comes from Rhizobiaceae bacterium, assembly GCA_041742335.1. Classification (GTDB taxonomy): domain Bacteria; phylum Pseudomonadota; class Alphaproteobacteria; order Rhizobiales; family Rhizobiaceae; genus Rhizobium_E. The sequence goes on along the minus strand of JBGSIT010000045.1, from coordinate 2,862 downwards.
AATTAATTCTGCGAAGCCAGGTCTACCGCGCTCAATTCTATATCCGGTCACGGCTGGCACCATTGTTCAAGCTGCGCCGAATTCCCTTTGCCAAGGCGGCGTCAATCCCTATATTCATGTCATGAGTGCAACAACACAAAGGCAGAGATGATCTTCAAGGCGCTGACCGGCACGGATCCAGGCGATCTCGATGAACGTTCGGGGGATATTTTCCGGCGCATTGTGGAAAGCTATCTGGAGCATGGCGATCCGGTGGGCTCGCGGGCTTTGTCGCGACTGCTGCCGACATCGCTGTCGCCGGCCTCGGTGCGCAATGTCATGAGCGACCTTGAGGAACTGGGCCTAATCTACTCGCCGCATATTTCAGCGGGCCGCCTCCCCACCCAGGCAGGCTTGCGGTTTTTTGTCGACGCCTTCATGCAGGTGGGCGATCTTAGCGCCGACGACCGTTCTGCCATTGAGCGTCAGGTCCTGCCCTCCGGCCGCGACCAACCGGTGGAATCGGCGATGAACGAAGCCAGCCGGATGCTTTCGGGCATGTCGCGCGGCGCGGGGATTGTCATTACCGGCAAGAATGACAGCGTCCTCAAGCATGTCGAATTCGTCCGGCTCGGCCCGGACAAGGCGCTGGCGATTCTGGTTGGCGACAATGACCAGGTGGAAAACCGGATCATTGAATTGCCCGCCGGCGTGACCAGTTCGCAATTGACCTCGGCTGCCAACTTCCTCAATGCCCATCTTTCGGGCCAGACCCTGCCTGAGGTCCGCGGCCAATTGGTGCGGCTGAAAGAACAGGTCCGCACCGAGCTTGACGCCCTGTCGCAGGATCTGGTCGAACGCGGCCTTGCCATATGGTCGGGCGGCAGTGAGGAAGACCGGCCCACCCGGCTGATCGTGCGGGGGCATTCCAACCTGCTGGAAGGGGTGGCAGGCTCGGAAGACATTGACCGGCTGAAAATGCTGTTTGACGATCTGGAAAAGAAAGACAGCCTGATCGAAATCCTCAACCTGGCCGAAAGCGGTCCCGGCGTCCGGATCTTCATCGGCTCGGAAAACAAGCTGTTTTCGCTTTCGGGTTCCTCGCTGATCGTCGCGCCTTATCGCGACGGCGAAGACCGGATTGTCGGCGCGGTGGGCGTGATCGGGCCGACGCGGCTGAATTATTCCCACATCGTGCCGATGGTGGATTACACGGCGCAGCTGATGAGCAAGCTCGGTCGCGGCGCCTTATAACGAAGTTTGGTGAACAATACCGCCTTTCTTTCGGCTCCAAGCCTTGATTTTTGATGCATGAAGCTCGATATCGTGCGCAAGCATATTCTTTAAGAGAAAATTTGGAGGCCGTCATGAATGACGACAACAAGAACACCGGGCCTGACGCAGTGGATCCGGATGACATGGAAGACAGCCAGTCCACCATTCTCGGGGCGGAGAACTTCGAGTTCGAAACTGATCCGACCGAAGCCTTGCGCATCGAGAATGCAGATCTCAAGGACAGGTTCCTTCGCCTTGCTGCCGACATGGACAATTTGCGCCGTCGCACCGATCGCGAACTCAAGGATGCCAAGACCTATGCCGTGACGGGTTTTGCCCGCGACATGCTGGCCGTCTCCGATAATCTCCGCCGCGCCATCGACGCCATACCCGTCGAAGCGCGCACAGCTGGCGAGGCCGGCTTCATGGCGCTGGTGGAAGGCGTCGAAATGACCGAGCGGGCCATGCTTACGGCGCTGGAACGCCACGGCGTCAAGAAGATCGACCCGGTGGGCGAGAAGTTCGACCCGAATTTCCATCAGGCGATGTTTGAGATTCCCAATTCCGAGGTCCCAAACAACACGGTCGTTCAGGTTGTCCAATCCGGCTACAAGATCGGTGATCGCGTTTTGCGTCCGGCCATGGTCGGCGTCGGCAAGGGCGGGCCGAAATCGTCAGCCAATGACGGCGACGCGCCCAACGGAAACCAGCAATCCGCCTGAGGGGGCTCTTGAAGGCTTTCGGGTCTGGTTCCCATGCCAACCGGCAGATCATTGCATTGGCCGGTTGGTGAGCCTCACGCAAAATCCAGCAGCAAGGCGCGGTGATCGGAAACTTCCGGTTGCTCGACCACCTCGAAATTGACCACATCGACATAATCATTGGCCAACAGATAATCCGCAAAGCGGCCCTGCTTGGCATAATGCGATGTTCTGGTGTCGGTAAATCCGCGCGTTGTCACGAGATCGGTCAGCCCCAATCCGGCCAGCGCCGTCAATGTCGAACTGCCGGGCAAAACATTGAAATCACCGCAGACGATAAGGCGCTCATCTTCGCGCCACAACCGCCTGACCAGCCCGACCAGCGCTTCTGCCTGGGCTTGCCGCGCGGGCGTATCGCCTTTTCCGGCGATATCGCGCAATCCATGCATATGGGCGACGGTGGCTGCAAATCCTGCTTCATAGTTGAAAATGCGAAGACAATGGGCGTTACGCGCCCGTGGATGAGCGCCCCACCCGTCGGCTGAAAAGGATCCATGGACAAAATCCATCGCCTGGCCGATCACCGGCATGGATTTTCGCACAAAGGCGGCCAGGCCGAATTCGGAAGGCAGTGCGCGGTCGCCGTCAAACAGCACGCCGCGGGCCGTCGGGCTGAAAAATGCGTCATGGGAGGGCAAGGCAGCACTTAACTCTGCAAAAAGATTGGCTCGCTGCAAAAGTTCGGTTCCATGATCGCGATAGACCAGGTGACCTTGCCCCCAAGTTTTATCCAGTTTTGAGTTCGTTTCCGGCGTTTGATGTGACGGGCTTTGGTGCGGAGTTATCCACATTGCGCAGCGCCAAAGCCCGGCGCGTTGCGAAGGTGTCGGCAAATTCGCTTGGAGTC
>JBGSIT010000044.1:0-7917 GCA_041742335.1 Rhizobiaceae bacterium | reverse complement strand
CGGCGGGCCGGGCGTGATGGTCCATACGCCGGCGGCAGCCGCAGCCATCCGCGGCACCGACTGGACCATGACGGTGGCCGGCAGCAAGACGTCGCTGACGGTTCTGGAAGGCGAAGTGGAACTCAGCAACAGCAAGGGCAGCGTGCGTGTCGCCCAAGGCGAGGCGGCGGTTGCCAATATTAGCCAGGCGCCGCGCAAGATCGTTATCGTCGATTCCGATGATCGCGAACAGATGCTGTTTTATCTGGCGCCGCGCGCCGCCTTCAACTACATGCCCGCTTCGCCGCTGCCGATGGCGGAGATGCGCCGCCAGGCTGACCGGATCGCCGCACTGCCTGAAGACAGGCGCAGCACCGGCGACCTTCTGGTGCTTGCTGAAACCCAACTGACCCTTGAAGGGCGCGAGCAGGCCAAACTCACGCTGGCCAAACTTCGGCAACGAAGCCTGACGGCTGCCGAGACGGCGCGCGTCGAACTTGTCGAAGCGATCATGGCGGCTGCCGAAAAGCGATATGGAGACGCCGTCAAGCTTTTCAACCGCGCAAGCACGAAACTGGATGGCAAGCGCCGGGCCATTGCCCGCTACGGCCGATATTACGCCGCTTCACTTGCCGATCCGAACCATTCCGAGCGTCCGCCGCAGCAGATGGGCGGGCCGCACGGTGCACTGCTTCAGGCCTATTCCGCAGGCTTCCTCAAGGATATCCGCGCGGCGATCAACGTGCTGCTTGACGCCGAGCGTCAATATCCCGACGATGCGTCGCTGCCGGCCTATCGCGCCCAGTTCGCGCTGTTGCTCAATGATCGCAAGCAGGTGGTGCAAGCCTATGAGCGCGCTTTGACGTTAAACCCTTCGGAGCCGACCGCGCTGGAGGCGCGGGCCAATTACAAATCCGGCATCCTCAGCGATCTCGACGGCGCGCTCGCCGACCTGCAGACCGCAGCCCGGATCACGCCGGGATCAACGAGTATCTGGAACGCCATCGGCAATCTTCAGTCCGAGCGCGGCGACCTGCGGGCAGCCGAGGCCGCCTTTCACAAATCCATCGCGCTAGATCCGCAAGACCCGGTGGTGCACGCCAACCTGGCGATCTTCTATCTCGACCAGTCGCGGATGCCGGAAGCAAAGGCGGAGATCGAAAAGGCGCTTGCCGCCGATCCCGGCTTCGACGTGGCTCTGGTGGCGCGCGGTCGTTATAACATGCAGGCCGGCAAACTGGACGAGGCGGTGGATGACATTCTGGCCGGCACCGTGGCCAATCCCGGCTATGCCCAGGGCCAGGTGCTGCTGTCTGCCGCCCAATATGAAAAAGGCGACCGCATCGCCGCGGCCCAGGCGCTGGACAATGCCGCCAGGCTTGATGACAACGACCCGGTGATCTTTGCCATGCGCGCGGCCATGGACATCAACGACCATAATTCCCAAGGCGCCATCAGGAATGCCCAGGCCTTTCTGAGCCGCGCCCGCGCCCGTGGCGGCCAATATGGATCGCTCAGCGCCAATTCGGCCGCAGGCTCGACGCTGAACAATGCCTTCAGGTTGCAGGGCCTGGACGCCTGGGGCGTCTATTACGGCGACGCCGTTTTCGATCCCTTTGCCGGCGGCAGCTATATCGACCAGATGCTGCGCGGCAGCGCCAGCCCCTTTGCCAACAATTATGACTATGATGGCAACGCCATCACCTTTACCCAAAACAGCCTGAGCAGTTCGTCCGCCATCCAGGGATTGCTTCTGGAACCGGGCATGCTGGCAGGCAGCGAGCGTTCAGCCAACCTTTTCAACAAGCCGTTCATGCAGACGAGCCTGGGCGCTGGCGCGACCGTGGCCAACGGCAAGGTTGGCAGGTTGGCGCAAGCCGATGTGCAGGGCTTTTCCAACACGCCGTTTCCCCTCAGCTATACCCTCAATGGCGCCTGGCAGGTAACGCCGGACCAACGTTCGACGCTGGGAGGGCTGTTTGATCTGGAAAGCGAGAAAAAGCTGGTCAGCGGCAGCGCCTTTGTGACCGCCAGCCCGACGCCCTATGACAGGGTGGTTAGCTATTATGACCACAACGACAGCCGCTTCAGCCTTGATACGACCCTGCTCGGCCTGCCGATTGGCATCTCGGCCACCAATATCGCCACCAATGCCGGCGTCGGGATCAGCCATACGCTGGGCTATCGCGATGTTGTCAATGCGGCAGTGTTTTACACCGATATCAAGTCCGACAGTCTGGATACGATCAGCATTCCGTTCGGGTCGATAAAGTCAACCTCTACCCAGAAAACCTGGGTGGCGGCGGCAAGCCGTTCGGTCGGCGATGGTGACCTGACCTGGCGCTACGGCGTCGAAGCCGGCAAGTTTTCCAACTTCACGCAAATCTTTCTGCTGGGAGATCCTTTGGTCGCCGACCCGAGCGAAGAAGCCTCCTATGGCCGCGCTTATCTCGACCTGCGTCACGAAATGACACCGGACCTGATCGCCGAATACGGGCTGGCCGGCATCTATCTGAACGGCGACACGTTTCATGTCGAGCGGCTTGAACCGCGCCTGGGTCTGGCCTGGTCGCCCGCATCCGGGCAATGGCTGCGCGCCGCCTATTCCCGCCAAAGCCTGAATGTCAACACGCCGACGCTTTCGCCGGTCGACATTGTCGGCCTGCAGCCCAATGACGTGGGAACCAGCCTTGGCGGATATGTCGATACATTCGCGATGCGCTGGGACGCCGAATGGACCGAAGATTTCTTCACCTCCGCGGAATTCCAGCATCAGGACATTTCCAAGCCGTCCATTTCCGTCCCCCTGAACGCGATTCCCTTTACTGCAGCGCAAGGCCGGATCGATCGCGGCAGCCTGACGGCCAATCTCCTGCTCGGCCACGGCTTCGGCCTGTCCTCTACCCTTGCTTATGCGCAATCGGAAAACCGCGATCCGGCTTCGGCAACTTTCAGGCGCCCGCTGCCCTATGTTCCCGATTGGGCCGGACAGGTGGCGCTGACCTGGGTCAACGAGGCCAATGTGAAAGCCAGTCTCGCGGCAAATTATATCGGCGAAAGAAAAGGCGTCACAGGCAATAATCTCAAGGATTACTGGACGCTGGATGCAAAACTGACCTGGGAGCCTTTCGACAAGAGAATGGCGCTGGAACTGGCCGGCTACAACCTGCTGGACCGGAAATTCAAGATCGACAAGAACATGCCGGGATGGGGCCGCTCATTCTGGGGCATGCTCAAAGTGCGATTCTGATGTCGGGCGAGGCTGGCAAGGCGATGACCAGGGGCCAGGCCTTTCGCGGCCGCCGCCTGCAGGTCGGCCTGCTGGCAATTATCGTGCTGGTGCTGGTAACGGCGCTGACCCGCCTTTCGGCCTGGCCTTTGATCGACTATCGCAGTTTTGATTATCTCTCGACCCTGTGGCAACCCGGCCTGCCGCCGGACGGACCGATCATCGTCGCCATTGACGAACCATCGCTGGCCGATGTCAACGAACAATGGCCCTGGCCGCGCAGCCTGCATGCCCGACTGATTGAACAATTGCGGGCATCCGGCGCAAAGCTGATCGCGCTCGACATCATCTTCTCCGAGCCGTCAAAGCCGGAGGAAGACGCGGCCCTGAAGTCGGCGCTCGGGCCGGACGTCGTTCTGGCCGGAGACGAATCGCTGATTGCCGCAGCCCAGGCCGACCAGCTGGTGCGCACCATGCCGCTGAAAATCTTTTCCGATGCCGGCGCTGTCACCGGCATCGCCTCGATTGAACTCAACGGCGACGGCTTCGTCCGCAAACTGCCGCAATATGATGACAGCTTTGCGGCACAAATGGTCGCAATCGCCTTGGGCCAGCCTCTTGGCCGGGCGCGCCCTGACCTGATCCAGGCCTATGGGGGGCCGCGAACCTATCCCACCGTTTCCTACTATCAGGCGCTCGATCCGGCCAATCTGTTGCCGCCCGGCACCTTCAAGGACCGGGTTGTGATCGTCGGGCTCAGCCTGCAAAACGCGCCGGTGATCGGCGGCAACGGCACAGACGCCTATGCCAATGCCTTTACCGTGCACAATGATCATCTCGTCAGCGGCGCCGAATTGCAGGCTACGATCTATGACAATCTGCGAACCTCCGGCTTCATTGCCGAATGGTCGCCATTCGCCAGGGCCGTGCTGGTTCTTGGCGCGACGCTGTTGGCCGGCGCCCTTGTCTGGCGCGGCACGGGATGGTCGACGGTGGCGGCGGGCGCGCTTGTCGTCTTTGCCTTTATTGCCGCCAGCTACCTGACGCTGCGTCTCGGCCGGCAATTTGCGTCCCCCGTTGCGCCGTCGCTTGCCTTTGTGCTGGTGGCCTCGGTGCAGGCCGCGTTCGATTATGCCCGCGAGCGGCGGAGCCGGTATGAAATCATCAAGGCTTTCGGTCAATATCTGGCCCCGCAACTGGTGGAAAGACTGGCAGCCGATCCGGCGCAACTGAAGCTCGGCGGCGAGCGGCGGACTTTGTCCATCCTGTTTTGCGATGTGCGCGGTTTTACCACCATTGCGGAAAATCTGAAGGATGACCCGGAACAATTGATCAGTCTGGTCAACAGGCTGCTGACGCCGCTGTCGGAAGTGGTTCTCGCCCATGGCGGCACCATCGACAAATATATCGGCGACTGCATCATGGCCTTCTGGAATGCACCGCTCGACAACCCCGATCATGCCGAAAGCGCCGTTTCAGCAGCACTGGCCATGCTGGATGCCCTTGCTGAACTCAACAGCGCACTTGCGCGGGAAGCGGAGACTGACGGACGGTTGTTTGCGCCCTTGCGCATCGGCATCGGCATCAATACCGGCGATTGCGTCGTGGGAAACATGGGCTCGACCAGCCGCTTTGACTATTCCGCCATGGGCGATGCCGTCAATCTCGCCTCACGCCTGGAAACCGCTTCCAAGCAATTCGGCGTGCCGCTGCTGATCGGAGAAAAAACCGCCGAAACGGTTGGTCGGCGCTTTCACATGCTTGAGCTTGACCGGATCACCGTCAAGGGCCGCGCCGAACCGGTTTGCGTGTCAACCGTCGTTTCCAACATGCCGCCCGGAGCAATCGAATTGCACAAGCAGTTCCTGGAGGCCGTGCGCCATGGCAACCACCTGCTGGCCGGCCAGCTTTGCTTGAGACTGGAAATCATGGTCCCCGATCTCGCGGCCTTTTACCGGCAGCGCTCGAAAGCACCCGAACGCGGGCTGGCGATCGACATGTGAGGCAGATCGCCAAGGGCAATAGCGGCTGTGTAATTTCTCACCACCACGAGCCATCGGGAGCGCGCCCCTGATGGCCCGATTTCAAGCGGGGTTTTGAGGATATTTGCGGTTGCTGGTTTGCCGCGCGACGGCGGCGTTATTTTGATTTTGGCAAACCCCACCCTTTTCGGTTTTCTTCCGCATCGGTGCCGAGCCCCAGGCCTTTGCCTGCGTGGGTCTTCCCAGTGGATCCGCCCAGATCGAAACCGGGCCGGTCAACGTCTTGGGAAGAATCGTCCGGCTTTGGCGCGTCAGTCTTGGGTGCCGGCTTCGTCGGTTTGTCGGTTGTCGCCTTGACATCCGACTGCGCGCCGTCTTCGCCTGCCGGGCGCCGGTTGGCGGGATTGTCCTTGTATTCGTCGACCTGAACACCTTTTCCGTCCAGGCTTTGTCCGGGCAGTCTTTGCGCCTTGTCGCGATTGCTGAGGATATCGTTCTTCCTCACTTTCTTATCGTCGAGTTCGGTCATTGCACCAGTTCCACTGCTTTGTCCTGCCGACATATTGAATACTCCAGTTTGTTTTGGGGGCTGCGGCGCTTCACAAGCGTCAACGCTCAGTCCCGGCACACAGGCCGATACTGGCCCCATCTTGATGAAAGAGGCCGACGGTGGCCTCAAAGCCGCGATTCAACCCTGCTTGCTTCTGTCAGGCCCACCGGTATGACCGCTGCGGGTAACCGATACCGGATCGCTGGCTGGAAATGTTCCTTCCAGACCTTCTTCCAATGCATCGTCGAGTTTCTGGTCGAATGTGTCGGGCATGACGTCACTCTTGGCCGCTTCGATCGCCGCCTCGCGGTTCGGATAGACAGGGGAATGGCGGCCATCGACCACATAGGCCCAACCGCCGTCGCGCTGCTCGAGTTCGTATTCATGTTTTTCCATAAGATACTCCTTCAACAGTTTAACGCCGCCGGACCCGAATGGTTCCCTTCCCTTTGGACAAAAACGCATCGGCGGTTCGGCGGGATTGCTGCAACAAGGCCGAAGCGCATTGCATCGTGCTGCCAGCAACCCCATTTTACCATCATGACCATCTCCGAGCCACCAACATTCCAATATCGGATCGCCATCACGCCAGGCGATATCGACGGCATGGGTCATGTCAACAATGCCGTCTATCTGCGCTGGGTGCAGGAGGCGGTCGTTCGCTATTGGCAGCACATTTCCTCCCTCGATACGCAGGAAGAGCTTCTCTGGGTGGCGCTCAAGCACGAGATTGTCTATCGCATGCCGCTGTTTTTGAAAGACGAGGTGGACGCCCTGGTCACGGCGACCGGAACGCGCGGATCGCGGGCGTCATTTTCAACAATGTTCCGGCGCGGTGAGGAAATAGCAGCCGAAGTACGCAGTTCGTGGTGTTGCGTCGATGCGGTGACCCGACGGCCGCGCAGGATCGCCCATGACATCGTCCGGCGGTTTTTGCCCGGTTGAAACTGTTTGCCGTGTTTCGCCATTGATGCGGCGACCTGGCCCGCATGGGCTTCAGACTTTGGATAATGCGGGATTGATTACCGGCTTCTCATGTCGATCACCGCCTTGACTGCCGCCGCAACGGCGGCGGGTTCGAGCGTGAGGGGAATGTGTCCGACACCAGGCACCAGTGTCACCGGGCATTTGGGGTTGAAGATGCCTTCCAGCTTGTCGGTGAAAAACACCTCGTCGGCTGTTCCCCCCAGAACGGCGCAAGGCTGCGTCATGGCCTGGATATCCGCCTGATAATCATTGTGCGGCTGGAAATTGCCGGCAAGGGCGAATGAATACTCGCTGGTCAGGGACTTTCTTGCCTCGGCGTCGAGTGCAAAACTGGTAACGGCCAGATCGTTGAACGCGGTAATTCCGATCTTGTTCAGCAGGGTTAGCGCGACAATGCGCGGGATACCGACATTGACCCAACCGCCCGCGCCGGGCCGGTAGTTCGGCGCGTTCTGGGTCAGGAACGGAGACATGAAAAGGTAATCATCAAACAGGGTCTGCCTTGCGCTGCCCGCAAACCGCAGCACGAAACCGCCGCCGGAAGAAAACCCCGCCAATGTCGCCGGATGCGGCGGCTTTACGGCCGCCCCGAAGGACTCCATATCGTCTTCCATCTGGCCGATATAGCCAATCTGCCCCTTCGGGCCGGAAGCGCCATGTCCACGGATGTCGAGCGCAAAAGTATCAAATCCTGCTTTGGCAAAAGCCCTGGCCAAAGCGTGCATGGAGTTGCTGCTGCCCGACGAGCCATGGACAAGGGTGATGCTGCCATTGCCGGATGCACCGTCTGCAGTATAGTGCCGGTAGCTGAGAGATGCCCCGTCTTCGGCCTTGTAGGTTTGCAAAGGCGGCAGATCGGAAAAATCGACAGATTTGAACGGCGTGTTGATACTCGCCATCTGCGCCGGAGGGGCCGGTCCTCCAAAGGCGATTGCTGCGGCAAGCGCTGCGACCACGACTACCGGAACAGCCAGCAAAACAAAAGCAGTGATTTTCATCGAAAATTACCTTTCCGCGCGTCACAGGGTGGAAATCAATGCAAGCATCAAGTTATACCAATGTTCAATGATAATGACCCATGGCGCCGGGGCGAATTTGTCTGCCGGCTAGGAGAAACCCGGAAATGGACCCATAGGTCCATTGAGGATTTTCGACGACGCCGGCAGACAAATGCGCCCGGCCCTTCGGGT
>JBGSIT010000043.1:0-11023 GCA_041742335.1 Rhizobiaceae bacterium | reverse complement strand
AAAAAAATAAACTCCCAAAACGACGCTGTAACACCTTGAAATGATGGCTGTACGTTTCATTCAAATAAATCCATTTGAACGCGACATGTTTTAATCAAACTCAATCATCGCGCAATCGAAATACAGCACTTTTTCGCCCTTCTGGTTTTCACCTTCAAAGGCCAGTTGCACCATGTTGCGGCCGGGGCGGTTGGCGATGGGTTCGCTTGAAAACACGGTGAGAAAAAATTCAACGTGGTCACCGGCGTAAACCGGTTTAAGCCATTTCAAATTGCGGATGCCCGGGGAGGGGCCGGGCTTGGGCGGCGCTTCGCCGCGCGCCTTCACCTTGGCCATTTCATCGGCCATGAAGGTAATGAAGGCCTTCATATTGGCCGAACACACATGCCAGCCGGATGCGCAAAGCCCGCCAAACAGCGAAAGCCTGGCTTCTTCTTCATCAACATGGAAAGCCTGCGGGTCGAATTGCCGTGCAAAATGGGTGATATTTTCGGCGTCGAAACCATAGGCGCCGATGGCCAGTTTTTCACCGGCCGGCAACATGTCCAGAACCATCATGCGGCGGCCTCTTCGGCACCTTCGCGCATCCGGAACATGCACGGGTTTTCCACGGTCAGCACCAATTCGCCTCTCTGGTTGAAGACTTCGTGGCGCAGGCGGACCAGGCCGACGCCGGGGCGTGATTTCAGCGCCCGTCTCTCAAGGATGCGGCTATGGCCGGAAAGCGTGTCGCCGGCCAGAACCGGACGCCGCCATTCCACCTTGTCGATGCCCGGCGCTCCTTCGCTGGCGGCATCCTTCAGCAGGCTGTCAAAAAACATCCGCATCATCATGGCGCAGGAATGCCAGCCCGATGCAGCCAACCCGCCGAGGATGGAATCCAAGCCGCCCTGTTCGCTCAGATGCATATCCTGCGGATCAAATTGGCGGGCGAAATCGATGATTTCTTCCGGCTTGACTTGCCGCGGCGCATAGGCAAACTCCCTGCCGGGTTGCATATCCTCATAATAATATTTGCATTCAGCCATTTTTATCATTGTCGTCTGTTGAGAACGGTTCGACACAAAAACGGAAAAACCATTCAAGATGCAAGAGAATTTTACACAAAATGATCCGGAGAAGCGAAAAGGCGCCTTGTCGTCGCTGCTTTCAGAGGCCGCCAATGCGGGTTTGGTTGCGACAGACGGCGTGGACCGGCTTGCCGATTTTCTGGCTGGTCACGGAGTCGTGACGACCGTTTCGGCGCGCGCCCCGACACCGGTCGAAAACGGGCTTTCAACCTTGCTTGATGCTACGCCGGCCGCATCGGTGGAGGAAAGCGAAGCGCCGCGCTTTGTCCGCGGTTTCCACGATATCCTGATCAGCGTCGGCTTGATTGTCGGCCTCGGCGGGTTGTGGGGTCTTGCCGGGATGCGAGGTGTCGGCGCAGGCTTGTTGCTGATCGCTGCGGTCATGCCGCTGGCCGAAATCCTTGTCCGGCGTCAGCGACTGGCGCTTCCGGCCTTTGTGCTTACCGCGTTTTTCTCGCTTGCCGTTCTGACGGGCGTGGGCTCGCTGCTCTGCAATTCCCTCGATGCCAAGAACATCATCTGGCAATTTGTCGGCACCCTGGCTGTGCTGGCGGCATGTCTTGGTCTATTCTACCGGCGCTACCGTATCCCGGTCGCCTTTGCAGCCTTTGCCACATGCAGCTATGGAACCGCGGTTCTTGCCGCCTTTTTTTTCATCTCGCGTCCCGATATCTATGGCGGCGTCTTGTTTCGCGAACCATGGGAAGGGCCATTGGTGCATGGCGGCTTCGGCATCATGGTATTTGCGACCGCGCTTTATTTCGATCTCAGGGACCTTGAACGGAAAACCCGACGCTCGGATGTTGCCTTCTGGCTGTTTCTGGTGGCTGCGCCAGTACTTGTCTATGCTGTCGATGCAATCATCTTTTTGGGCCAGTTCCCCTATCAGTGGTTTGGCTCCGATACCACTGTGCTGCAGACAGTCGCAAGTGCGGCGACCATTGTCGCATTGATGGTGATCGGCATTCTTCTCGACCGCCGGGCATTTGTTACATCCGGCCTCTTGTCCCTTGGATACGTATTCCAGATATTGATGAGTTCGGGCCGTTTTGCCAATGCTTTGGCAAATGACCGGAAATTCTTTGCAATCCTGCTGTTGATCGGCATCGTGGTTCTCAGTCTCGGCATTGGCTGGCAGGCTCTGCGCCGGCTGCTGGTCAATGCGCTGCCGCAAAGCATCCAGCGCAGGCTTCCCGTCATCCGGCAGTAGGCTGAGGCCTTTTTGCCCCGGCAGCATTGCAGGTCCACAGCATATTGCGGAATGGCCGTTTGGACACTTGATAGTTGTCAGGGAAAGATATATATGAAATTGTATATATATGTCGGAGCAATGATGCTCCTGCAGCTTTCCCTCATGCCGCCGGCAAGCAATGTCGGCAATTGTCTGGAGACATGCGATGCTGAAAAAGAATATGGGGTCGATTGACCGGATCTTGCGGATCATCGTGGGGCTGGCGCTGCTGGCGGGATTTTTCTTCACCACCGGCGGCGGACCTTGGCACTATGCCTGGCTGATCGGTATCGTCCCGTTGCTCACCGGTCTTGTCAACAGCTGCCCGCTCTACTCGATCTTCGGCATTTCAACCTGTCCGCTTGAGCGTAAATAAGCGCTCAAAGCCTCAGCCGGTCTGCTAATGCGCCAAGCGTTCAAATGAATCCAGTTGAACGCTTCGCGCTATAGCCCGGCTGCCAGCACAGGTCAGGTGTTGAAACGGAAGTGGATGACGTCGCCGTCCTGGACGACATATTCCTTGCCTTCGTCGCGCGCCTTGCCGGCTTCCTTGGCCGGGCCTTCGCCGCCAAGGCCGACATAATCGTCAAAAGCGATGGTATTGGCGCGGATGAAACCGCGTTCGAAATCGGTATGGATCACGCCGGCGGCGGCCGGTGCCTTGGTGCCGCGGGCAATGGTCCAGGCGCGGGTTTCCTTGGGGCCGACGGTGAAATAGGTGATCAGGTCGAGAAGACGGTAGCCGGCGCGGATCAACCGGTCCAGGCCCGCTTCATCCAGGCCGAGCGCGGCAAGAAACTCCTGCTCTTCGTCATCCGGCAATTGCGCGACTTCGGCCTCGATCGCCGCAGAAATCACCACGCTTTCAGCGCCTTGTGATTCCGCCATGGCAGCCACCGCATCTGAATATTTGTTGCCGGTGGCAGCATCCGCCTCGGCAACGTTGCAGACATAGAGCACCGGCTTGGATGTCAGCAGGTTCAGCGACCGCAGGATGCGTAATTCTTCAGCATCAAGCTTGCCCAGCAGCTTGCGCACCGGTTCGCCGGCTTGCAGCAGTTTCAGCGATGCATCCATGATCGGCAGCATCGCCATGCTTTCCTTGTCCTTGCCGGTCGCCCGCTTGCGGGTCTGCTCGGTGCGCCGTTCAAGGCTTTCCAGATCCGCCAGCATCAGTTCGGTTTCAATGGTCTCTGCATCCGATACCGGGTCGATGCGGCCTTCGACATGGGTGATGTCGTCATCTTCAAAACAGCGCAGCACATGGACGTTGGCATCCACTTCGCGGATATTGGCGAGAAACTGGTTGCCCAGTCCTTCGCCCTTGGACGCGCCGCGCACAAGGCCGGCGATGTCGACAAAGGCAATCCGGGTCGGAATGATTTCCTTCGATCCGGCAATCTTGGCCAATTGCTGCATGCGCGGATCGGGCACCGCCACTTCGCCGGTATTGGGCTCGATGGTGCAGAAGGGATAATTGGCAGCTTGCGCAGCCGCCGTCCTCGTCAGCGCATTGAAGAGTGTGGACTTGCCGACATTCGGCAGGCCGACGATACCGCATTTGAAACCCATGGAAATTGATCCGGTCTTGTTGATGGTCTGTTGGCACTGCGTATGGTCAATGGGACGGGCAAGGTCAAGTCTTGGCGGCGCGCTCGCCCGAATTTTTCGCTTTTCATGCGATTCTGCTTATCCATGACATGCACAATGACCCTCGAATGGCCGCTGTCAGGTTCCATCGCCGCGCAAGGTCAGCACCTCGACGCCATCACCGGTTACCGCGACGGTGTGCTCAAATTGAGCCGACAGCTTCCGGTCCCTGGTAACGACCGTCCATCCGTCTTGTTCAGTCGAAACCATGCGCGTGCCCTGATTGACCATCGGCTCGATGGTAAACACCATTCCTTCCCTTAACTTCACGCCGGTCCCCGGTCGACCGAAATTGAGCACCTGGGGTTCCTCGTGCATTTCCCGTCCGATGCCATGCCCGCAATATTCGCGCACGACCGAGTAGCCGTTCTTCTTGGCATGCCGCTCGATCGCGAAACCTATATCGCCGATGTGGGCGCCAGGACGCACCTGCCTGATCCCCTTCCATAATGCCTCTTGCGCCACCCGCACCAACCTCCGGGCCGCCGGCACGGCATTGCCCACGAGATAGGTCTTGCTGGAGTCCGCGATGAAGCCGTTCTTTTCCAATGTGATGTCAAGATTGATGATGTCGCCATCCCGGATGATCTCGGCAGGATCCGGCACGCCGTGGCACACAACATGGTTGATCGAGCAGTTCAATACATATTTGAAGCCGTACTGCCCTTTGCTTGCCGGTCGGGAGTCGAGATCTTTAGTAATGAAATGCTCAACCAGGTCGTTGACCTGCATCGTCGACATGCCGGCAAGGTTCTGCCCGTCAAGCATCTCGAAGACGGATGCCAGCAACCTGCCGGACGTGCGCATGAAGGTTAGTTCATCGGGAGTCTTGACCATTTCAGGCCGCTGCCGCGCCAACAGCAGGAATTTGAGCTTTCTCCAGCTGCATCTTGACGATGTCGTTGAAGGACAGGGTCGGATCGGCTTCGGCAAGCATCCCGATCTTCATCCAGAACTCGGCCTGGGCATTGATCGACCTGCACATGACCATACTGGCGCGCCGGGCCGCATCATGAAGCTCATCTTCAATTTTCACAATGCCCATCGAAGCCTCCGCATTTGTTGGACACTACGATTCATATATGTTTTGTATACTGGTTTCAATAGAGCAACACCAAACTTCCCCGCGCTTGAAGGCAATGGAACGGGATCGGGTAACCGACGCGCAAAATATGTCGATGCGGTTTTCGATTTGAAAGATTCGGTTCGATGCGGCCTAATTCGTCATTGAGGCGGGGATATAGCTACCGCAACCGCCAAGCTATTGGCGAAAACAGCCGTTTTCCAGCGTGCAATGCTCCACGCGGAGCGAAGAACATTTGCAGCGCGCTCACGGACCGTTGAAAGCCGCGCCATGACGATGACTGCCTCGTCGTCCACCAGAATTCACCAAAGCGAGCCTGAGCCTATTCGGCGGCCCCAATCCCCAGGCCCTTCTGGCCGAGGGCGGCGAAAACTGTTTTGACGATGGCGTGCCGGTCAAGGCCGGCCTTGGCATACATGGTTTCGGGTTTGGCCTGATCCATCCAGATATCCGGCATCACCAGGGGGCGAACCTTCAGGCCGTGGTCGATCAGCCCTTCCGTGGCGAGGAACTGCAGCACATGGGCGGCAAAGCCGCCAACCGCGCCTTCCTCGATGGTCACCAGCACTTCATGGTGGCGGGCCAGTTGCCGGATCATGTCGTGATCAAGCGGCTTGGCGAAGCGGGCGTCGGCGACGGTGGTTGAAAGGCCCGCAGCCTCCAGATCCTCTGCGGCAGCCACGCATTCGGCAAGTCGGGTGCCGAAGGAAAGCAAAGCCACTTTCGAGCCTTGCTTGATGATGCGGCCTTTGCCGATTTCCAATATCTCGCCGCGTTCGGGCAGATCGACGCCCACGCCTTCCCCGCGCGGATAGCGGAAGGAGATCGGACCTTCATCATAAGCTGCGGCGGTGCGCACCATATGCTTGAGTTCAGCCTCATCGGCTGCCGCCATCACCACAAAGCCCGGCAGCGTGGCAAGATAGGTCGTGTCGAAGGAGCCTGCGTGGGTCGGCCCGTCGGCGCCGACAAAGCCGGCCCGGTCGATGGGAAAGCGGACCGGCAGGCCCTGGATCGCCACATCATGGACAACCTGGTCATAAGCGCGCTGCAGGAAGGTCGAATAGATGGCGGCAAAAGGCTTGTAACCTTCAGCAGCGAGGCCTGCGGCGAATGTGACGGCATGCTGCTCGGCTATGCCGACATCAAAACAGCGCGTGGGATGGATTTCGGCAAATTTGTCGAGTCCTGTCCCCGAAGGCATGGCGGCTGTAATGGCAATGATCTTGTCATCAAGGCTGGCTTCCTTGACCAGCGCATCGCCGAACACCGCGGTGTAAGAGGGCGCGTTCGGCTTGACCTTGGCCTGAGTGCCGGTAATCACGTCGAACTTGTTGACGCCGTGATATTTGTCGGCGGCGGCTTCGGCGGGCGCGTAGCCCTTCCCCTTTTGCGTGACGACATGAATGAGGACCGGTCCCATGGCATTGTCGCGGACATTGCGCAGAACCGGCAACAGATGATCGAAGGAATGGCCGTCAATCGGGCCGATATGGTAAAACCCCAACTCTTCGAACAGGGTGCCGCCGGTAACATAGCCGCGGGCATGTTCAACCGCCCGGGTAATGGCGCGGTCAACCGTCTTGCCGAGATAGGCCGTCAGTTTCTTGCCGAGATCGCGAAAGCCCAGATAAGTGCGTCCCGATGCCATGCGGGCCAGATAGGCGCTCATGGCTCCGGTCGGCGGGGCGATCGACATGTCGTTGTCATTGAGAATGACAATCAGCCGCGCATCCAGTGCGCCGGCATTGTTCAGTGCTTCATAAGCCATGCCGGCCGACATGGCGCCATCGCCGATCACGGCGATCACCTTGCGGTTGGAGCCTTCCATTTCGGCTGCCACCGCCATGCCGAGACCGGCGGAAATGGATGTGGAGGAATGGGCCGCGCCGAATGGGTCATATTCGCTTTCCGCCCGCCGCGTGAAACCTGAAAGGCCGCCCTCCTGGCGCAGGGTGCGAATCTGCTTGCGCCTGCCGGTGAGGATCTTGTGCGGATAGCATTGATGGCCGACATCAAAGATCAGCCGGTCGGTCGGCGTGTTGAAGACCTTGTGGATCGCAATGGTCAATTCGACGACGCCCAGACCCGCACCGAGATGTCCGCCGGTGCGCGAAACCGCATCAATCATTTCGGCGCGCAACTCGCTGGCCAGTTGCGGCAGGTCGCGATCTTCGATCTTCTGCAGATCGGCTGGTATATCAACCTGATCGAGGAGTGGCGTCTCGAGAAAGGGGGGCATTGGCAATTGGGTCACTTGCACTTCCTGTTTTGGCCCGGCGCCTGGCTCCGGTGATGTCAGCGATATCGTCATGTCGCCAAAAACAGGCCTAAGCATGGCATCGCGCATCCAACGGCGGCCAGGGCGTCCGGCCGGGGTATCTCTGCGCCAGAACAAGCAGGCGCTTTGGCGTATGTTGGCATGAAATCCAATTGAAACGCCATCTGCATCAATCGATTGATCCGGTTTTTCGCCTTCAGAAACCGTTTCCGGTCGTAGAAGTCAAGAACCGGCAGCATTCTACTGGCTGCACAATTGCAGAATTGGCCTATTCCGGCAACGGTATGAATTCTTCTTCGTCACCCGGAACGATGTCAAAGCGGCCGGTTTTCCACTCTTCTTTCGCCTGCTCTATGCGCTCTTTGGAAGAGGAAACGAAATTCCACCAGATGTGGCGCGGCGAATTGAGCGGCGCGCCGCCGAAAATCATCACATGGCAGTCATTTTCATGGGCCGTCATGGTGAGGCGGTCGCCGGGGCGAAACACCAGCAGTTGATCGGGCCCGAACACTTCGCCGGCAATGGCGAGGCTGCCGGAAAGAATATAGACGGCGCGCTCCTCGGCGACGGCGTCAAGCGGAAAAGTGCGCCCGGACTGCAGGTGGAGATCGACATAAAGCGTCTGGGAAAACTGGCTGACGGGTGCTGAAAGGCCCATGAAAGAGCCGATGATCACGCGTCCCGTCGCGCCGTCATCGTCAAATTGCGGCAATTCCTGGCCGCCGCGATGCTCAAAAGACGGATCAATCTCTTCCTTGTCGTCCGGAAGCGCCAGCCAGGTCTGCAACCCGGAAATCGACATGGCCTGACTTCGCTGTTCTTCCGGCGTGCGCTCGGAGTGCACGATGCCGCGACCGGCCGTCATCAGGTTGACGTCGCCCGGCCTGATCACCATTTCGGTCCCCAGGCTGTCGCGATGGCGAATTTCACCGTCAAAAAGATAGGTCACCGTAGAAAGGCCGATATGCGGATGCGGCCTGACATCAAGGGCATGGCCGGGTTCAAGCCGGGCAGGGCCCATCCGGTCAAAAAAGATGAAAGGCCCGACAAGCCTGCGCTTGGCGCTTGGCAGCGCGCGCTTGACCCTGAAGGCCCCGATATCGGATGTACGCGGAATGATCAGATGCTCAATGGCATCAGCGTCACCGCAGTTGCCAGGTTCAGGATCTTTTCCCGGAAAAAATGACATCGCTTCGGCTTTCCCTGTCAAGGTTGTTTGCCTGGCGATAGTCCGGCCTTTCTTCTCAAAGGTCAATTGCGGCTGGCAATACCGGCAGACTTCGGAAAGGCGGACGAAAAGACAATGGGCCTGGCAATCGGAAATATTCGAAATCCGGAAAGGCAAAAACTCTATCCGCAGCTCGGATCGGAATAGAAAAGACAGCCTTGTTGTCGCAATTAATGATTTTGATTGGGCGTATTTCAGTGAAGTACGCCAACAATGCAATAATATAGACAGCGATTATTGATTAATACATAAAGGCATAAAAATAATATTTATTATATAAGGAAATAATATTCGATATATTAAAATATACATTAAATATATATAAGCAGTTTCAGCGCTGACACATTCAGATTAGGCAATCAGATTTGTACATATTGAATACGTAACTAATTCGTTGCTCGAATCAAGCAAGTGTTTGCTTAACAGATAATCTCAATTCTGTAATTCGGCGGAAATTAACCATAATTTCGGAAATATGGATGATATTTTCCATTGCGCATCTTCTTTCGAATCACAATGAACTTAGGACTGGGGACAGAAATGAACATCAAGAGCCTTCTTCTCGGCTCCGCAGCAGCCTTGGCAGTTGTAACTGGTGCACAAGCTGCCGACGCTGTTGTCGCGGCCGAACCGGAACCAATGGACTATGTCCGCGTATGCGATGCATACGGCACGGGCTACTTCTACATCCCCGGCACCGAGACCTGTCTGCAGATCGGCGGCCGCTTCCGCTATGAAAAGCACATAGACGATACAAGCGCCTCCAAGCCCAATCATTATATAGTGTCGAAGGGGCGCGTTAAGGTGACCGCCAAGAACGACAGCGAATGGGGTACGGTCTCAAGCTGGATTACAATTGAAGGCACAGCCGTAGACAATGTCAGCCCGAGAATGGGTGTTTCCTACGTTTTCGGAATCGGCGGCCTGGCGTTCGGCTATTATGATTCGCAGTGGGCGCAGATCCTTGATTACGCCGGACGTACTGATTGGGGCGGGGACTACCTGACCGGCCCGAAATATTCCCGCCAGTTTGTTTCCTACGCGGCTGCCTTCGACTCCATTACGGCGACCATCGCACTCGAAAACGACCACAACACCAATTATTCTGACGCCATCAATTTTGATGCCGCCAGGTCGCCGCTTGATGGAAAGGGCAACAAGTACATGCCCGATGTCATTGCCGGGCTTTCCGGCAAGATGGGCGATTACGGCGCCATTGCCGCTATGGCTTACGATGAATCAGACGATTCGTTCGCGGTTGCCAAGAAGGTCACTGCAGACATCGGCAATTTCGGCCTTACTGTCGTGGGTCTGTATTCCAACAGCGCCGCCAACAGCTATTTCAGCTATGACGGTTTCAGCGTCATTGGCGGCGTATCGGCCAACGTGACGGATTCCGTCAAGCTCGCTACCGACCTGCAATATTGGGATAACAGCGACTACCGCATCATCGGCGACGTCAACTGGAAAGTCGCGTCCGGCTTCCGGGTTCTGCTTGAAGGCTCCTACGGCTCCTTCGATCAGGGCAAGGGCGTCAAGGACCTCAAGCAGTCCACAGGCATGCTGCGCTTCCAGCGCGAATTCTGATCTGAACACACGTCCCATCAATATAACTGGCCAGAAATGGCCTCTAGGCTGCGACCTCGCCACTTCGGCGGGGTCTTTTGTTGCCGGATGGCGCTGTTCGCCTGCATCGGGATATGGCAGCCACGAAGGGACCGAGCGCGCCTGAATGCACGAAAGCGGCCCTGCAACCGAGGCGCAATGCAGTGTAAAATCATCGAAAACCGGAATAGATAAAATTCTATCGAAATTTCCGAATAAAAACAGGCGGTATCGGAGGGTTGGAGAAAGAATTTATGTCTAAATGGTGTGCAATTTTATGAAACCGGTTCCAATAATTTGAAAAAAATCGAAAAATTAACAATGCAATTGCCTTGTTAAGAAATATAACAGATCATTAATACATAATTTCTTTAAAAAATGCATATATATTTAGTATATTAGATATCAAATATAGATATAAATCCAAAAAACTTGATATATACAAAATAGTTGCAGCAATGCCACAACTTCGTGAAAGACTATTGGCAATATACATCCATTTGTTGATTCATCGGTTGCTCAAATCAATTCCATGTCTATTTTGATCCCAGAGTGAGTGCCCGGAATATGGCGGACATAAACTACTGTAACGTGGATGGAATATGCAGGGACGCTTATTCATCCGAATCAAAGTAAACTTTTGACTGGAGGTCAGAAATGAACATTAAGAGCCTTCTCCTCGGCTCCGCAGCTGCCCTGGCAGTTGTTTCCGGTGCACAGGCTGCCGACGCTATTGTCGCTGCTGAGCCGGAACCAATGGAATATGTCCGCGTATGCGATGCATACGGCACGGGCTACTTCTACATCCCCGGCACGGAAACCTGCCTGAAGATCGGCGGCCAGTTCCGTTACGAAAAGCGTTGGTCAGACACAA
>JBGSIT010000042.1:0-15317 GCA_041742335.1 Rhizobiaceae bacterium | reverse complement strand
TCTGACGGCAATAGTGTCCCGATAATCTTCCATTCAGCGTCAGTAAGGTCACCACGAGCCATATCAGCCTCCCAAAAGGAAGCTTTGAATCAGAATTCAGATGATTTGGGAATCCACTTTGTCAACAGGGCCTAGTTTTATAGTGTCAGTGCTGTCGAGATAATAAAATCCCGCCGGCACCTGCAATTTGGCGTGGGCCTGCTCGATTTCGATTGCGCCTTGTCCGAAATTCATCGATTTCAGGACTGCTTGTTTGGCGGGATCGCTCCGGACAGGAACGCGGCCGAACATTTCCTCATAGGTCTTTGCTTGGGCACACGTCGCCGCAGCAAGCACAACGAAAACCGCTGCAATCAATCTATTCATCAGAGTCTCCGCTTGCCGGAATGGATACAGGCGGCTGGCGAGAGCCTGCCATCGCAACTTGTTGTTGCGTCATAAATGATAATCAGTGCAAATACAATATTAGGAAAATGGAATGTCAGGTATGGCCACTGCTTTTTCCAGCAGGACTTCATAGTCTTCCCGGTCGATATCGACGGCGCCAAATGTCTTCAGATGCTCGGTGGTAAATTGCGTGTCGAGCAATTGGAAATGCCGTTCTTTCAAATGGGCCACGAGATTGACGAGGCAGATCTTGGAGGCATTGGAGCGCCTTGAAAACATGCTTTCGCCGAAAAAGGCTGCCCCCAGCGAAACGCCGTAAAGTCCGCCGACCAGTTCACCGTCAAGCCATGCCTCCACCGAATGGGCATGGCCAATGCGGTGCAGCGCCCGGTAGAGCTGCAGTATCATCGGATTGATCCAGGTTGACGGTCGATCCGGCGCAGGTTCGGCGCATTTTTGCATCACGAGGGTGAAGGCTGTGTCGAAACGGATTTCAAACGGGCGCTTGCGCATCAATTTCGCAAGACTGGCCGGCACATGGAACCCATCGAGCGGAATGATGCCGCGAACATCGGGTTGAACCCAATAGATATCCGGGTCCTCGGCCGATTCCGCCATAGGAAACAGACCGATGGAATAAGCGCGCAAAAGCAGTTCCGGCGTGACGGCCGGTCCGCGATTGCGCCCCCTCATCGTGCGCCCTCAGGCGGAGGTCCGCTCCAGATAGTCTTCGAGCCAATGGATGTCATAGTCGCCGTTTGCGATATCGGGGTTGGATATCAGGTCGCGAAAGAGCGGCAATGTCGTGCTGATGCCGTCGATGACGAATTCATCGAGCACCCTGCGCAATCGCATCATGCATTCCACCCGCGTGCGGCCGTGAACGATCAGCTTGCCGATCAGGCTGTCATAATAAGGCGGAACCTTGTAGCCCTGATAGGCGCCGCTGTCGACGCGGACGCCAAGGCCGCCTGGCGCATGGAAATGGGTTATGGTGCCGGGCGAGGGTACGAAGGTGCGAGGATCCTCGGCATTGATGCGGCACTCGATGGCGTGGCCGGAAAACACGATTTCGTCCTGGGTCACGGACAGGCCGCCGCCGGACGCGACGCGGATCTGCTCGTGCACAAGGTCGATGCCGGTAATGGCTTCGGTGATGGGATGCTCGACCTGCAGGCGGGTGTTCATTTCAATGAAATAGAATTCACCGTTTTCATAAAGGAATTCCACCGTGCCGGCGCCGCGATATTTCAGCTTTTTCATGGCTTCGGCACAGATGCTGCCGATTTTCATGCGCTGTTCAACGTTCAAAGCCGGCGAATTGGCCTCTTCCCAGACCTTCTGGTGGCGGCGCTGCAGCGAGCAATCGCGCTCTCCCAGATGAACGGCGTTGCCTTCGCCGTCGCCGACCACCTGGATTTCGATATGGCGCGGCTTGCTGAGATATTTCTCCATATAGACGGCTTCGTTGCCGAAGGCTGCACCGGCTTCAGAGCGCGCCGTCGACAAGGCTTCGGAGAGTTCGTCTGCATTGCGGGCGACTTTCATGCCGCGCCCGCCGCCGCCTGCGGTGGCCTTGATGAGCACCGGATAGCCGATTTCCTTGGCGATCCGCAGCGCGTCCGCGCCGTCCTGGACTTCGCCGTCCGACCCCGGAACCACGGGGATGCCCAATTCCGCCGCCGTCTTCTTGGCGGTGATCTTGTCGCCCATGATGCGGATGTGATCGGCCGTCGGGCCAATGAAGGTGATTCCGTGGGCATCGAGAATATCGGCGAATTTGGCGTTTTCCGACAGAAAACCGTAGCCGGGATGCACCGCGTCCGCCCCGGTGATTTCACAGGCTGCAACGATCTGGTGGATATTGAGATAGCTGTCGCGCGATGGCGGCGGGCCGATGCAGACGCTTTCATCGGCAAGGCGAACATGCATGGCGTCGGAATCAGCGGTCGAATGCACGGCGACCGTCGCGATGCCGAGTTCCTTGCAGGCCCTGAGGACCCGCAGGGCAATTTCACCGCGATTGGCAATCAAGATCTTGGAGAGCATCCGTTTCCGCCTATTCAATCACAATGAGGGGTTCGCCAAATTCGACCGGCGCCGTATCTTCGACCATGATGTGGGTCACCTTGCCGGAACGCGGCGCGGGGATCTGGTTCATGGTCTTCATGGCTTCGATGATCAGGATGGTCTGGCCTTCCTTCACCACCGCGCCGACTTCGATAAAGGCGCGCGAACCGGGGGCAGGCGACAGATAGCAGGTTCCGACCATCGGTGCGGTGACCGTGAAGCCTTTCGGGGTGACCGCCGCTTCCACGACCGGTGCCGCCGCTGCTGCGCCGTTTGCCGGATTGCCGCCATATTGCTGCATGGGCTGGGGGGCATAGCCTTGGACGAATTGCGGTGTTCCCGAGCGTGAAACCCGAATGCGCAAATCGTCGTTTTCGACTTCGATTTCCGTCAGATCGGTTTCATTGAGGATATTTGCAAGATCACGGATCAGCGCCTGGTCTATGCCGGATTTTTTTTCAGCCATGGTTCTACGTCCCGATTGTCTTGTTATTGGATGATGGATTTAAGCGCGTCCAGCGCCAGTACGTAACTCGTCGGCCCGAAGCCGCAGATCATTCCCTTTGCCGCCGCCGAGATCATGGAATGATGGCGGAATTCCTCGCGCGCATGAATATTGGAAAGATGCAATTCGACAACCGGAACCGAAATCGCCCTGATGGCGTCATGCAGCGCGATTGAGGTGTGGCCGTAGGCGCCGGGATTGATGGCGACGCCGATGCTTGCGTCACTGGCTTCATGCAGCCAGTCCACAAGTGTTCCTTCATGGTTGGACTGGCGGAAATCGATTTCAAGACCAAGCGACTTGCCATGGGTCTTGCACAGTGTTTCGATGTCGGAAAGCGTCTTGCCGCCATAAATGCCGGGCTCGCGCTTGCCCAGCATGTTCAGGTTCGGCCCATTCAGCACAAAAACTGTTTTTGTCATCAGGTTTTCCAGAAATGCATTGACCTTCTCCTATAGACTGATGGCTACAAGAGGGAAAGCCTTTTGGCCCCGTGGGCGGCTTGTCCACAAGTTCAAGGAGCAATTCCAGCGCTCTGATTTCGGCAAAATGGCCGCTCAGCAGGTTGCCTTGCCGCATGCATCGACATTGGCGACCTTTTCCAGAATGGTCTTGGAACCGACCGCGCCGAAGATCGCTTCGTTGCCGACCACATAGGACGGCGTTCCGGTAATGCCCAGATTCTGTGCCAGCATGTAGGTTTCGCGCACGCTGTCATCGCTGCTGCTTTCGGCCATCTTGGCGCGAATCTGGTCCTCGCTCACGCCGAGCGACACGGCGACCGCCATGGCGACGGCCTCGTTGGCATGGGTTTTTCCGCCCAGCAACTGGCGATGGAACTCACCGTATTTTTCGGGCGCGATCTTCCTGAAGGCGTCGGACACTTTGTGCGCCGCCACAGAATCCTCACCCAGGATCGGGAATTCCTTCAGAACGAAACGAACCTCGGGATTGGCCTTTATGATGGCGTCCATGTCGGAAATGGCGCTTTTGCAATAGGTGCAGTTATAATCGAAGAACTCAACCACGGTGACCTTGCCGTCCGGATTTCCCAAGGCGATGTCATGGGTCGACGAAAAGATTGCGTCCTTGTTCTGGGAAACGGCCTCGCCGGCCTTGGCCTGGCGGTCCGCCTCGCGCTTTTCAACCAGCTTTTCCTGGACCTCGATCATGATTTCAGGATTTTCCAGAAGATAATCGCGGACAATTGCGCCGATTTCCTTCTTTTCTGAATCCGTGAATGCCTTCGCGCCGCTGCTGCCTGCCACTGCAAGTGTCAAGGCCAGGGCAGGGACGGAAAAAAGGCTCAGGAGTTTCATCAATTTCATCCTCATTGTTGACCGGCGCACACGCCTGATCTTCTTGTCGTTCTCTATAGAACCCGATTGCGGCAAACGAAATACTAATTCTCGAAGAATTTTCAGTCTCGCGGCATTGTGATTGCCAGATCCTTCCTGCATATCCTTTGAAATATTGCGGAGACAAGATTTTGGTCAATGAGAGCAACAGATCACGCGTCGAACCGTTTCACGCCATGGATATTCTGGCTGAGGCCATCAAGCGAAAGGCTGAAGGCCACGATGTGATATCGATGGCAGTGGGCCAGCCGTCAAGCCCAGCGCCGAAAGCAGTGCTGGAGGCGGCGCGAAAGGCGCTTGAAGGCGGCAGGCTGTCCTATACCGATTCTCTGGGAACCTCCGGCTTGCGAAAAGCCATCGCTTCCCATTACCGCGCGCATTACGGGGTCGAAATCGGGCCCGGTCGCATCGCGGTGACAACGGGATCTTCGGCAGCCTTCAATCTCGCCTTTCTTGCGCTTTTTGATGTCGGCGATCATGTGGCGATTGCAAGGCCCGGTTATCCGGCCTATCGCAATATACTCCAGGCGCTCGGACTGAGGGTCGTGGAAGTACCGGTAACAGCAGAGAACGGCTATACGCTGACGCCTGAAAGCCTTGAAAAAGCAGCCTGCGAGCTGGGGATCCGGTTGAAGGGCGTTTTGCTGGCCAGTCCGGCCAACCCGACCGGGACGGTGACCTCAAAGGCACAATTGAAGGCATTGGCGCAATGGTGCGACGGCTGCAATTGCGCGTTCATATCGGACGAGATCTACCACGGCCTGACCTATGGCGGCGAAGAAACCAGCGCATTGGAAGTCTCTGACAACGCCATCATCATCAATTCCTTTTCCAAATATTATTGCATGACGGGTTGGCGGATCGGCTGGATGGTTCTGCCAGACCATCTGGTGCGCACCTTCGAGCGCCTTGCGCAAAGCCTGTATATTTCTGCGCCCGAACTTTCCCAGATCGCCGCTGAAGTCGCCTTCAGTGCGAACGATGAACTGGATCTTGTCAAGCAGGGCTATCGCGCCAACCGGCAATTGCTGTCCGCGCGTTTCGCGGCAATGGGCCTGCCGCTTGCCTCACCCATGGACGGCGCGTTTTATGCCTATGTGGATGTCGGCGGACATACCAATGACAGCATGGCATTTGCCAGGCGGATGTTGGCAGAGATCAATGTTGCGGCAACGCCGGGACTGGATTTTGACCAGCTGGACGGATTGCACACGATGCGGTTTTCCTATGCCGGTTCCCATGAAGACATGAAAACCGCGCTGGACCGGATCGGCAATTGGTTGGGATAGGTGATCCTGCCCTAACCTTACAGCGACGCGCATTCAATAGAATGCGCAAAGGCAGCTGTAACACTTTGAAATAATGCATGTACGTTATCGTTCAAATGAATGCATTTGAACGCGACATGCATCAGGTCAAAAAAAGCCCGATCCTGTGGCGGATCGGGCTCCTTGGTTTAATCTTTCATTCTAAATCTTTGAAACCAATCAAAGAAACCCGCGCTTTTGCCACCATCCCCCTTTTTTGGGTTTGGTTTCTTTCTCTGCCGCCTTGGGGGCGGAGGAAGTCACGACGGGATCGGGATTGCTGATGGCGGCTTCACCGCGATTGGCTCTTGCCGGTTCCGCCGCAACAGGGGTCGCTTCCGGAATTTCGGTCGCAACAACGACCGGTTCGACCGCGACTTCTTCGGCAGCAGTGACAGGGGCGATTTCCTCAGCGGCCGTTTCCGGCTCCTCGACGGCAGCCACCGGCTTTTCAGCCTTTGCGGTTTTGGCTGGCTTGCGGGTACGGGTCGCCTTTGCCGGCTTCTCGGCCACTTCGGCTATGGCTGCGCCATCGGCGGCCTCAACAGCCTTGGCCTTGCGGGTGCGGCGCGGCTTGGGCGCCACTTCCACTTCCACGGCCTCAGGTGGTGCGACAGTTTCAGCTTCCACAGCCTGGACTTCAACAGCGGCTTCGACTTCGTCATTTTCGGCCTCTGCTTCATCTTCCTGCGAAGCTTGCACGCCGTCAGTCGATTCCGTGTTCAGGGCGTCGGCCGCCATTTCCTCCGGAGTCCGGTTTTTCTTGCCGCCGCGCTTGCCGCGACGGCGGCGCTTGCGCTTGTTGTTTTCGTCATTGGACAAAGCCTGTTCGGAGGTGACGGACGGATCGGAGGCATCTGCGCCAGCCGCGTCTTCATCGCCGCTCTCGTCGTCGTCCTCATCGCCATTGTCAGCGTCATCGGCAGATGCCGCAAATTCACCACCGTTTGCGCCGGGTTTGCCGCCGCGCCGACGCCGCCTGCGCTTGCGCTTGCGTGGATCCTCGGCCTTTGCGGCAACGTCTTCGGGGGCTTCAGAGCTCACAACGATTTCGTCTTCGTTGTCTTCCTCAATGATGGCGATGTCGTCATCGTCGTCATCGATCGCCGCATAGGTGATCATCTGTTCGATCTTGATCGGGTTTTCAACCGCATCGCGCCGCTCGATGGCAAAATGCTGGGTGGTGATCGAAGGATCGGCATCAATGATGATGGAAACACCGAAGCGGCGTTCGTAATCGGTGATTGTCTCGCGCTTCTGGTTGAGAAGGTAGAGCGCCGTGTCCTGCGTCGTGTGAACCGTAATATTGTGGGTATTGGCCTTGAGCAGGAATTCCTCGATGCCGCGCAGCACATGCAAAGCCACGGAGGATTGCGAACGCACATGGCCGGTGCCGCCGCAATGGGTGCAAAGCTGCATCGTGCTTTCCAGCACAGAGGCGCGAATGCGCTGGCGCGACATTTCCATCAGGCCGAAATGCGAGATCCGGCCTACCTGGATGCGGGCGCGATCATTCTTGAGGTGATCCTTGAGGCGCTTTTCAACATGACGGTTGTTGCGCTTTTCTTCCATGTCGATGAAATCGATCACCACCAGGCCGGCAAGGTCACGCAGGCGCAACTGGCGGGCCACTTCTTCCGCAGCTTCCAGATTGGTCTGCAGCGCGGTGTCTTCGATGGAATGCTCGCGTGTCGAACGGCCGGAATTGACGTCGATGGCGACCAGCGCTTCCGTCTGGTTGATGATGATATAACCGCCGGATTTCAAAGTGACCTGCGGCTGCAGCATCCGGTCGAGTTGCGCTTCGATTCCGGCGCGCGAAAAGATCGGGTGCAAATCGCGGTAGGGCTGAACCACCTTGGCATGGCTCGGCATCAGCATCTTCATGAAGTCTTTCGCTTCGCGATAGCCTTCTTCGCCGGCAACGACGATCTCGCTGATATCCTTGTTGTAAAGATCGCGGATCGAACGCTTGATCAGGCTGCCCTCTTCATACACCAGGCATGGCGCTGATGAACTGAGCGTCAAGGTCCGCACATTTTCCCAAAGGCGCATGAGATATTCGAAATCGCGCTTGATCTCGACCTTGGTGCGATTGGCGCCTGCGGTGCGCAGGATGACGCCCATGCCCTGCGGAACTTCCAGGCTGCGGGCGATTTCCTTGAGGCGCTTGCGGTCCTGCAAATTGGTGATCTTGCGGGAAATCCCGCCGCCGCGCGCCGTATTGGGCATCAGCACCGAATAGCGTCCGGCCAATGACAGATAGGTTGTGAGCGCAGCGCCCTTGTTGCCGCGTTCTTCCTTGGCGACCTGGACCAGAAGGATCTGGCGGCGCTTGATGACTTCCTGGATACGGTATTGCTTGCGCGGGCGATGCTGGGCGCGGTCGGGAACTTCTTCCATCGCGTCTTCGGCGCCGACCGATTCAATGACTTCCTTTTCGCCGTCATCGTCATCGTCGTCGTCTTCGTCACGGCGGCGTTTGCGGTCATGCGACACATCTTCCGAAATCATGTCGACTTCGACCATGGCGGCCATGTCGCCATTATCAAGCTTGCCTTCGGAAGTTTCTTCGCCGTCTGTAGCCGCTTCGCCCTCAACGTCGGCGGCTTCCGCCTTCGCTTCGACCTTGTCGGCCTTTGGCGCGGCGCGGCCGCGGCCCCTGGGCTTCTTGGCCTTGGACGGTTGGGGGACGAGTTCTTCTTCCATCGGAAAATTGAAAGCTGCGTCCGGCTGGTCCTGGGCGGCCAGGTCGGAAGCCGAATCACCGGCTGTTTCCACCGGCTCGTTGTCATCGTCGCGACGATGTTGCTCGGCTTCCGCACGCAAAAGCGCTTGCCTGTCGGCAAGCGGGATCTGGTAATAATCCGGATGAATTTCGGCGAAAGCCAGAAAACCGTGGCGATTTCCGCCATAGTCCACAAAGGCCGCCTGCAACGACGGTTCTACCCGGGTTACTTTTGCAAGATAGATGTTACCGCGGATCTGCTTTTTATGCTGAGATTCGAAATCGAACTCTTCTATGCGGTTTCCGCGTACGACAACGACGCGTGTCTCCTCTGCGTGAGACGCGTCGATAAGCATTTTGTCTGCCATTGAAATTGTGCTCCTCGGCGCAAGTGCGGCTGCTGCTGCCGGGCTCTCAATGAAGTGAGCCGGTCAAGCATGGAGCGGGTTGCGCCGAATAAAAAAAATCTCGCGGTCTTCAATGGCCCGGCAGAACGAGCGCAGTGAGGGTTGGCGGGGAAGGGTTCCCTGCTTTTCCTTGCTGCTGATAGCTGCCAATGCGCCAACGCGAAAACACCAAACGAGAATGCCAAAGCCAAGACCCCTGGGGTCCAACGAATTTGCCCTGTATACAGGGCCTTGGTGGCTTACCACCATCAACTCAAATCGGGCTTGCGCCAGACTATGTATGTCACACCGGGGCTTTAATGGAACGACGGCAGATGAACTCGCTCGAACGGCGCCAAACAATGATGAATGGCGGGCCTGGCGGATAATTCTATCCCGTCCACATTCCTTCCCCTTCGAACTCTTGTATGTTTTATCCTTTACAATATCAAGTGGCGGCTCGAAAGCTGTCATAATATTGATGGAATTGGGCTGCAGACACTTTGAGCCAGGCGGAATCGGGGCCAATGGATGTAATGAGATCAAGCTGTTGGCTGGAATTGCGCCATGGGTCGGGCAACCGCGAATCAGGCGCCGCAATGGCCCGCCGCCGTTGCGCAGGGCGAAATCCGGTTGTGAAATCAGTCAGCATGGAAGTAGAAAATTTGACTAACCAAGAATTAATAAAAAATATGTTGTCGCCAATCTTGGGCCGATTGGGCTTTTTTACGAATGTGTGCATTGCGGCAATAACCATCATGGTGTTTTCCAGTGTTGCGGCAATGGCCGCCAATGAACCCTTGATTGCTTATGCGGCGCGCATTGCGGGCGATGACGCCCGTACGCGCATCGTCATCGATTTTGATCATAAGCCCGACTTCGCAATTCATTATGTGGGCCGGCCGAATCGCGTCGTTGTTGATTTGAGCGAGACGGAGTTCGGCTTCAAGGACACGGATCTGGAGCCGCGTGGTTTATTTTCGGCTATCCGCTACGGGCGAATGGGCGAGGGCAGTTCGCGCATCGTGCTTCGGGCCAAGCGCCCCTTGAAGGTGTCGCGGGCCGAGGTGATTGAAAATGAACCGGGCAAAGGCTACCGGCTGGTCATTGACAGCGAAATCGCACCTGAGGAAGCCTTTGCCGAATTGATCCGGCAACAGAAGTGGTCGGGTGCCGAAAAGGCAGGCGAGGGCAAGGCCGATCGGATCGGGCCCTCAATACCCAAGCCCGACAATATTTTCCTGGTAGCGGTGGATGCCGGCCATGGCGGCATAGACGCCGGGGCAAGCGGACAGGTGACAAAGGTCGAGGAAAAGACCGTCACCCTGGAATTTGCGCGCGCTCTAGCCGACCAGTTGAACCGTCAACCCGGAATCCGGGCCTTCCTCGTGCGTGACAAGGACGTCTTCATCTCGCTTTCCGAGCGTGTCACGATTGCCCGCCAGCAAGGTGCAAACCTGTTCATTTCATTGCATGCCGACACATTGCGCCAGAAGGACATTCGCGGCGCCACCGTTTATACCATCTCCGACAAGGCTTCCGACAGTCTTGCCGCCGACCTGGCCGCGCGCGAAAATCTTTCCGATGACATCGGCGGCGTCGAATTGAAAAGCGAGCCTGAAGAAGTCACCGACATTCTCGTCGATTTCACCCGCAGGGAGACCTTGGCCTTTTCCGTCAAGCTGGCGGAATCGGTGGTGTCGTCCTTCGAAGGCCAAATCAAGCTGATCAACAATCCGCACCGCCACGCCGGTTTCCGCGTCTTGCAGGCGCCGGACGTGCCGTCTGTGCTGCTTGAACTCGGCTTCCTGTCAAACAAGGAAGACGAAAAACAGCTTCTCGACCCGGAATGGCGCGCCAAGGTCACCGAAAGGATTGCAAAGGCGGTCCAGGCGTTCCGCAGCCCCGATCTCGCCAAGGGCGGCTGAATATCCGCCAGCCTTCGGATTTGTGATGGAAAGGTGACAGAATCACCGGCATTGGCGCATGGCGGTTGGAAAACCTGCAAATGGCCCTATTTTCCTCACATTGAATTGGATAGACAAAGGACATGTCGTCCACAATTGTTGAAAACGCTTCTGTTTCATGCACGGCAAAGACAAATTGTTATGAAATGCGCCGGGATTGGATTATATGCGGTTTAGTGCGCCGTCGCCATTTCTGACCAAGACACGCCAGCCCGGAAAAGGCAGATGATCAGGCTTATCGGATATTTCTTTGGTTTGGGTACGGTCCTGTTTTTGGGGGCCGCCGCAATTGTTGCGCTTTATCTTTCCCAGGTGACCAAGGACCTGCCGGATTATGAAGTTCTGGCGAGCTATTCCCCACCGGTCACCACCCGTGTCCACGCGGCCAATGGCGAACTCATCGCCGAATATGCCCGTGAGCGGCGTCTGTTCTTGCCGATCCAGGCCATACCGGACCGCGTCAAGGCGGCATTCCTGTCAGCCGAAGACAAGAATTTCTACCAGCACACCGGCGTCGATTTCCAGGGCCTGGCGCGGGCGATCTTCACCAATCTGCAAAATCTCGGTTCCGGCCGCCGTCCGGTTGGCGCATCGACCATCACACAGCAGGTGGCCAAGAACTTCCTGCTGAATGCCGAACAGACCTATGACCGCAAGATCAAGGAAGCGATTCTCTCTTTCCGCATTGAGCAGGCCTATGGCAAGGACCGCATCCTTGAGCTTTATCTCAACGAGATCTTTTTCGGCCTGAATTCCTATGGTCTTGCCAGTGCATCGCTGACCTATTTCGGCAAGCCGGTGACAGAGTTGACGATTGCCGAAAGCGCCTATCTGGCCGCACTTCCCAAAGGCCCGTCCAATTATCATCCCTTCAGGCATCCGGCTGCCGCGCTGGAGCGCCGCAACTGGGTCATCGACCGCATGGTCGAGAACGGATATGTCACCAAGAGCGACGGCGAGGACGCCAAGGCGCAGCCGCTGGGCGCCGTGGCGCGCAAATCAGGTCCCTATCTTTTCGCTTCCGAATATTTTGCCGATGAAGTCCGTCGCCAGCTTGTCGAAAAATACGGCGAAAGCGCGCTGTATGAAGGCGGATTGTCGGTCCGCACCTCGTTTGACCCGAAATTGCAACTGTTCGCCCGCAAGGCGCTGCAGGACGGATTGGTCAATTACGATGAGCGTCGCGGCTTTCACGGCCCCATCGCAACGCTCGAGACCGGCGCCGACTGGGGCATTCCGCTTGCAAAAATTTCCTCGCTGAGAGATGTGCCCGAATGGAAGCTGGCTGTAGTGCTGGCTGTCGATGACCAGGGCGTCGATATCGGCCTGCAGCCGTCAAACGATTCGACCGGCAAGGTGAAGAGCGAACGCGTCAAGGGCCGTATTGATGCCTCCGCGATGAAATGGGCCTATCGCTGGTCGATTCCCGACCACAAGACCGCCAAATCCCCGACCGGTGTCTTGAATACGGGTGATGTGGTCTATGTCGAGGAAGTTGCGGATGCGCCGGGCAATTGGCGATTGCGCCAGCCGCCGAAGGTGCAGGGCGGCCTGATTGCCATGGATCCGCATACCGGACGCATATTGGCGATGGTCGGCGGCTTTTCCTTTGCGCAATCCGAATTCAACCGCGCCACGCAGGCCATGCGGCAACCGGGGTCGTCCTTCAAGCCCTTTGTCTATGCTGCGGCGCTGGACAACGGATATACGCCATCCTCGGTCATCCTCGACGCTCCCATAGAGATTGTTTCCGGCGGCAGGGTATGGCGGCCGGAAAACTATGGCGGCGGCTCGGCCGGCCCGTCCACATTGCGGCTGGGCATCGAAAAATCGCGCAATCTCATGACGGTCCGCCTTGCCAATGACATGGGCATGAACCTTGTCGCCGAATATGCAGAGCGCTTCGGCATTTATGACAAGATGCCGCCGCTCTTGTCGATGGCGCTTGGTTCGGGCGAAACGACAGTGATGCGGCTGGTCTCGGCCTATGCCGTTCTGGCCAATGGCGGCAAGCAGATCAAGCCGACGGTGATTGACCGCATCCAGGATCGCTACGGCAAGACCATCTTCAAGCACGAAGAGCGGATCTGCGAAGGCTGCAATGCCGTCGCCTGGCAGGGCCAGAACGAACCCGATATCGTCGACAACCGCGATCAGGTTCTCGATCCGATGACCGCTTACCAGATCACCTCGATGATGCAAGGCGTTGTGCTGCGCGGCACTGCCGGCGGCAAGATCCATCTCAATCGTGACGTTGCCGGCAAGACCGGCACCACCAATGATGAAAAAGACGCATGGTTTGTCGGCTTTACGCCGGAAGTGGTCGCCGGTGTCTATATGGGCTTTGACAATCCCGCACCCATGGGGCGCGGCGCAACCGGCGGTTCTCTGTCCGCCCCGATCTTCGATGCCTTCATGCAGAAGGCAGAGGAGGGCGTGCGCCCGTCCAAGTTCATCATTCCGCCGGGCATGAAGCTCATTCCCGTCAACCGCAAGACGGGCATGCAGGCCTTTAACGGCGAGGGCGGCACGATCATCGAGGCTTTCAAGCCCGGAACCGGACCTGCGGATGTCTTTTCGGTCATCGGCGGCGACGAATGGGCGTCACCGGAAGAAATCCTGAATTCTTCACCGCAGGCCAAGGAAGCCATAACAACCGGTCAAAGCGGCCTGTTCTGATCGCAATAATGCTGGTACATGCCCGCCATGACTTTACATCGGGCGCATGGCTGACTATGGACACAGCCCTGAATGACGCCCTTGC
The DNA here is from genome assembly GCA_041742335.1 of Rhizobiaceae bacterium. GTDB lineage: Bacteria > Pseudomonadota > Alphaproteobacteria > Rhizobiales > Rhizobiaceae > Rhizobium_E. Next base: position 1,845 of record JBGSIT010000042.1, on the reverse strand, counting down.
TGGCTCATTCGCTTGCAATTATCTCTTACGGACGTGAAGGCATGAGAAACGAAATCGTGAATGTTGTCGATGAAATCCAGCAGGCCGTTGGCTTGCTGAGGAGGCATCTTTGACTGGGATCAGGCGATAAGACGGCTGGACTGGCTCAACAACAAGGCTGAAGACCCCAATTTGTGGAACGACGCGGCAGAGGCGCAGAAGCTGATGCGCGAGCGCCAGCAGCTCGACGACGGCATCAATGGTCTCAAGGCGCTGGAACGGCAGATTTCCGAAAACATCGAACTCATTGAACTGGGCGAGATGGAAGGCGACGCCGAGATTGTCAAGGACGCCGAAGACGCGCTGAAATCCTTGCGAACCGAAGCCACCCGCCGTCAGGTCGAGGCGATGCTGTCTGGCGAAGCCGACGGCAATGACTGCTATCTGGAAGTTCATTCGGGCGCCGGCGGCACGGAAAGCCAGGATTGGGCCAACATGCTGTTGCGCATGTATACGCGTTGGGCCGAACGGCAGGGCTTCAAGGTGGAAATACTCGAAATCCACGACGGTGAAGAAGCCGGCATCAAGTCGGCGACGCTGATGATCAAGGGGCACAATGCCTATGGCTGGCTGAAAACCGAATCCGGCGTTCACCGGCTCGTGCGGATTTCGCCTTATGACAGCAATGCGCGCCGTCACACTTCGTTTTCCTCCGTCTGGGTGTTTCCGGTTGTCGATGATTCCATCCAGATCGACATCAATGAAAGCGATTGCCGCATTGATACCTATCGTGCCTCGGGTTCGGGCGGCCAGCATATCAACACCACCGACTCGGCCGTGCGCATCACCCACATTCCCACCGGCATCGTTGTCCAGTGCCAGCAGGAGCGCTCGCAGCACAAGAACAAGGCCAAGGCCTGGGACATGCTGCGCGCGCGCATGTATGAAGCCGAACTGAAGAAGCGCGAAGAAGCGGCCAATGTGGAAGCGGCTTCCAAGACCGATATCGGCTGGGGCCACCAGATCCGCTCTTATGTGCTGCAGCCTTACCAGTTGGTCAAGGATCTGCGGACAGGCGTGGAAAGCAGCGCGCCTTCGGACGTTCTGGATGGCGATCTCAACCCCTTCATGGAAGCAGCGCTGGCGCATCGAATCAATGGCGGCGCTGACAGCGTTGTCGATGATCTGGCCTGACCGGCCCGGCCATTGGGACGGAGAGGGGCCCTCGGCTGGCATATTTGCCCGCCAAAACGACGCTCTTGTTGCATCCATGCTTTCAACAAGGTTGCTGCAATCAAGTCGCGGCACGCATCCGGCGTTGGTTTTACGCCCGACGCCGGTATTTTTCTTTGATAAAACCGCTTGTCTTTTAAGGCCAGATTGAATAGTAAGCCGCTGTCTGAGGCAGTCGCAATTTTGGTTGCGGATTGCTGAAGGGCGTATAGGGGTATAGCTCAGTTGGTAGAGCGGCGGTCTCCAAAACCGCAGGTCGTGGGTTCGAGTCCCTCTGCCCCTGCCATTTGGTCCGTGTCCGACCCGGACAGACAGGTAACAGATCGTTCCTAAGACATAGGTAACAACCTCGTGCCGAACGGGTTGTCGATTGTTTGCAGCGTCCTTTGTTCCAAGTCGATATATCCGAGATCATGGTGCATGAAGCTGACAAGCCAAATGCCGTCATCGACTTCTTTCAATCCGAGTTTCTGCCCTGCCAGCACCGTCGAGATTGACCTTGCCCCCAAGTTTTATCCAGTTTTGAGTTCGTTTCCGGCGTTTGATGTGACGGGCTTTGGTGCGGAGTTATCCACATTGCGCAGCGCCAAAGCCCGGCGCGTTGCGAAGGTGTCGGCAAATTCGCTTGGAGTC
>JBGSIT010000041.1:0-3209 GCA_041742335.1 Rhizobiaceae bacterium | reverse complement strand
CCATCGAGTTCGATGACCTTGTCGCCAACGTTATCCACCGAATAGATGTCGTTGCCCAAGCCACCGATCATCTTGTCCTTACCCAGACCACCCGAAAGTCGGTTCTGACCAGAATCGCCGATCAGGGTGTCGTTGTAGTTGGATCCGGTTATGTTTTCGAAGCCGGAGATCTTGTCGAAAAAGCTGCCGCCTGTCCACTGGGTTCCTGTGATGCGAAGATCGACAGTAACACCTGACTTGGCATTGGCATAGGATACGGTATCGTTGCCGTCGCCACCCTTCAAAATGTCGAACAGCCCCCCGCCCATGATAACATCGTTGCCGCCGAGGCCACTTATCTTGTTGAACCACGTGGTGCCGGTTAACCTGTCACCACTTTCCGTGCCCAGCACTGAGCCATACAGCGATTTAATCTCGTCAAAATGAAAAATGTTCGTGAAAGTCATGATTCTTTCCCCCAAATTCTGGATCAACATTACAAGATTTGCACGTTGATTACCAGACCGTTAAACTTTGCGGCTGTTTCAAATTTGGACATGACTTCAGGCTGGCTCCTGAAGTGAAAATTCTTTTTGCAATTGCCACATCGTGACTGCCAGAGGCGTTATACCAAGGCGCGGTGAGGCTGACTCACGCGAGGGATTCCCAACCGGCTAAAATTATGATTCGTTGCGGCAGGCATATGGAGGCTTGCAATGGCGGCAGCGATTGGGGTTCGCACCGATTACACATCATCGGATATTCGTCGTTTTGCCCGACGATGCGGTGACCCGGATCAGGTTCGCCGACTACTGGCGCTGGCATTGATCATTGACGGTGGAAGCCGGAGTGATGCGGCCAGGTTTGCCGGGGTCACCCTGCAGATCGTACGCGATTGGGTGTTGCGGTTCAACGAGGGCGGCCCTGATGGTCTGGCAACACGCAAGGCACCGGGGCGAGCTTCGATCCTGAATGATGAGCAACGCGCCCGGCTGGCGGAGCAGGTCGAGGCTGGGCCGATCCCTGCTGCCCATGGGGTTGTGCGCTGGCGGCTTGCTGATCTGGCGCAGTGGGTCTGGGACGAGTTCGCGCTTTCCGTGACCCGCCATACTCTGGGGCGCGAGCTTCGCGCGATGGGATATCGCAAACTCTCTGCGCGACCACGGCATCACGGGCAGAAGCCCGATGACATTGTCGATTTTAAAAAACTGTCCCCGGCTGAGCCCGCCTGTGCGCGGTAGAAACGGGTTGTGGTATGGCGTCGGTAGGAGGGTCGCGGCCGATAGCTTTTTGGTGGTGTGATACCCCGTTAAAAAACGTGGCCCGTGGGCATTTGCGTACTTGAGAGTGGTGACGTCGCATTGCGGCGATCCCGGTTAGGAAGATGACTGTTTGCATTGCCCATACCCTTCTGTCTTGAAGGAGGAATGGAATGACGCGAGCAAAATCAGGCGGCATGGATGCGATGGCGATGGTCAACCCGGGCGCCGCCGCCATCGACATTGGTTCGACGATGCACATGGCGGCCATCAATCCGAATGCCGATGACAACCCAGTGCGGGCATTCGGGACGTTTACCGGCGATCTGCACGACATGGCGCGGTGGTTCAAGGAAAGGGGCGTCACCAGCGTAGCGATGGAATCGACCGGCGTTTATTGGATACCCGCCTACGAAGTGCTGGAACAGCATGGCTTTCATGTCATTCTGGTCAATGCGCGATACGCCAAGAATGTGCCGGGTCGCAAAACCGATGTAAGCGACGCTGCCTGGTTGCAGCGGCTCCACAGTTACGGGTTGTTGCGCGGTAGCTTTCGCCCCGTGGCGGGCGTGGCCACCTTGCGTGCCTATTTGCGGCAACGTGAACGACTGATCGAGTATGGCGCGTCTCATATCCAGCACATGCAGAAGGCGCTGATGGAGATGAACGTGCAGCTCCATCACGTGGTCTCCGATATTACCGGCGTAACGGGCATGCGTATCATCAGGGCCATAGTGGCTGGTGAACGGGATCCGGGCACTTTAGCGGAAATGCGGGACGTACGGTGCCATGCGTCGGTAGAGAAGATCTGCGCTGCCCTGTCAGGCAACTGGAGGGACGAGCATGTCTTTGCGCTTTGCCAGTCCCTCGCGCTGTACGACTTTTACCAAACCAAAATTCTCGAATGCGATCGGAAGCTGGAGGTCGCACTGAAGGCGCTTGAGATGGGGGGCGGTCACGACATCCGGCAGCTTCCCAAAGCCCGCACGAAAACCAAGCAAGTGAACACACCTGACTTCGAGGTTCGTTCTGCCCTATATCGCGTTCTCGGCGTGGACCTGACACAGATCCACGGGATCGGCCCGTCGCTGGCGCTCAAACTTGTTGGAGAGTGCGGTACCGATCTAGCAGCGTGGCCTAGCTCCAAGCATTTTACATCATGGCTGTGCTTGGCACCGGGCAACAAGATATCGGGCGGAAAGCTGCTGTCATCGAAAACCCGGAGATCATCCAGCAGAGCAGCGGCTCTTCTGCGCCTGGCGGCAACGACCATTGGCCGAAGTGACACTGCACTTGGGGCTTTCTACCGAAGACTGTCAGCGCGTGCCGGAAAGGCAAAGGCTGTGACCGCGACCGCGCGAAAAATCGCGGTGCTGTTCTATAACAGTCTGCGGTACGGAATGGCGTACCACGATACCGGCGCTTCACAATACGAGGAGCGCTATCGCAGCCGAGTGATCGGCAATCTGCAGCGCCGAGCAAAGACCTTCGGCTTCACCCTGCACGAAATCCCCAGGGAACCTGATATGGCTGTTTCTTAGGAAATCCGAGGGCGAAATGTTCGTGCGCGAAGGTGTGGGAACATTATGCAATTTCCATCGCCTTTGAAGCAACCATGCTCATGCCAATTATTCAAAGTTCGATTATTTCGCGACGTTCTGAGGCGCCGCCTTTTTCCAACGCAATCGGGTGGAGAGCCGTCGTTCGCACTCGCGTTTCCGATCGTCAGATTTGCGCCTCAATTTCGGCTATTAGGCCAGTCGTGGGCATCGCGCCAAGGCGGTCATAGAGGGCGGCCAGAGCGGCTGCGGGAACCGGATCAACAACGAAGCGCTAGCGTTACATGAAACAGTATCTGCTCTTCATCCCTTTCGCTCTTTCCGCCGCCTGTTCGCCCGAAACCGAGGCACCGCTAGCGGACGAAACCATCACAACAACCTCGACCGCCGAGTCCGCGACCTCTGCGCCAGC
>JBGSIT010000040.1:0-30085 GCA_041742335.1 Rhizobiaceae bacterium | reverse complement strand
AAAACAGGAATTCCGGACTCGTGTTCCTTCAGTATCCCGATGATCTGCTCTTCCGTGAAGCGGCTTCGTTTCATGTTCTGGTCCTCTCGATGGGCCAAAACGAACTTCAAACCGGATTAGGTCAACGGGGCAAGGTCACGTTGGGCGAACTTTCCAAAACACTGGCAATCCGCACCAATGTCGCCAGATCAGGTTCGCGGCGACCGGTGATGTAGTTTCCGTAGCGCCGCTCGGTCAGGCCAGCGCGGCGGGCGACTTCGGCGTTGGAGAGGCCGAGATCGACGGCGCGCTGTTTCAGGTTTGATGCAAATGATTCCATAGGAACATTTTGTTCCTGACAAGGCCGACAGGTCCATGTACATTATGGCGTTATAAGAACCGTCAAATTGTGGTCATTCATGTTTTCATTTGTTATCAACGCCCAAACTATCCCCATCCTCGCCTTCGCCGCCTTTCCCCTCTCCATTCTAGCCTGGAGCATCTTTCAGCGCCGCATCCGCCCGCTGTTCATTCCGGGCGAGGACATCCGGGCCATAGCTGCGGCGCTGGAAGCGCGGCATGGCGATGGGGCCATCACGTACGCCCGGATCGAGGAAGACCGGGCTTGGCGCTACTGTCGGAATTTCGAGCAGGGCAGGTGGCGGCTTGTAGGTGGCGAGCTTGAGCGCCGGCGCAAAGGCCGGCTGTCAAGCGAGGTGTAGGGCGAGGGGGCGGTGCGTTAAGCGGGCCGGAAATGTCCGGCCATTGCGGCCAAGCCACTGCTCCGCTACCCGCCCCACCCCCTGATCACCTTCAAAAACACCTCGCCATAGCGCTCCAGCTTGGATTGTCCGACGCCGGAAATGCCTAAAAGCGCGTCGCTGTTCATCGGGCGTTCTGTGGCGAAGGCCACAAGGGTTGTGTCGGGAAAGACGACATAGGGCGGCACGGAGAGCTCTTTGGCAATCGCCATGCGGGCGGCGCGGAGTGCTTCGAAAAGCTCCATGTCGGCGCCTTGAAGCGCCGCCTTGGCGGCATTTGGCGAGGCGCTTCTGGCGGCCCTGGTTTTGGTTGGCCGGTCCTTGCGGAAAAACACTTCGCGCTGGTGCTTGAAGACGGCGCGGGCCTCGGCTTCCAGCTTCAGCGCGCCGAAGGCTGCGTGATCGACGCTGACCAGGCCTGCGGCCAAGAGCTGGCGATAGACCGATTGCCAGGTCTTGGCAGTGATATCCTTGCCCGCCCCGAAGACCGGCATGCCGGTATGGCCGAAGCGCGTGGTCTTTTCGTTTTCATGGCCCAGCAGCACATCAATCAGATGGCCGGTGCCGAAGCGTTCGCCGGTGCGGTAGATCGCCGCCAGCGCCTTGATGGCGGCCTCGGTGCCATCCCATGTTTCCACCGGCGTCAGGCAGGTATCGCAATTGCCGCAATGGCCGCCATGCGCCTCGCCGAAATGGGCCAGAATGGCCTGCCTGCGGCAACCGGCGGTTTCGCAGATGCCCAACAACGCATTCAGCTTGGCGCGTTCCACCCTTTTGACATCATCGCCCGAGGTGCCGCCGTCAATCATCCGGCCGCGCTGGATGACATCGGCCATGCCATAGGCCATCCATGCATCCGACGCCAACCCGTCGCGGCCCGCCCGCCCGGTCTCCTGGTAATAGGCCTCCACCGAACCCGGCAGATCCATATGGGCGACATAGCGCACATTCGGCTTGTCGATGCCCATGCCGAAGGCGACGGTGGCCACCAGGCACAGGTCTTCTTCCTTCAAAAACGCATCCTGGTTGGCGTCGCGGTCGGCCCGCTCCATGCCGGCATGATAGGCAAGCGCGCGCACGCCTTGCCCGTTCAGCCATGCCGCCGTTTCCTCGACCTTGGCGCGCGACAGGCAATAGACAATGCCGCTTGAGCCCTTGTGACGGCCAAGAAACCGCAAAAGCTGCTGGCGCGGCTGGTCGCGCTCGACAATCTCATAGGCGATGTTGGGCCGGTCAAACGAGGTGGTGAAGACTTCGGCTGAACCGAGCGCCAGCTTGTCGATGATGTCTTCGCGGGTATGCGGATCGGCGGTCGCCGTCAGCGCGAGGCGCGGCACGCCGGGAAAAGCCTCGCCCAGATGGCCAAGCGCGCGATATTCCGGCCGGAAATCATGGCCCCATTGGGAAACGCAATGGGCCTCGTCAATGGCAAACAGCGCGATCTTCGCCTTGCCGATCATCTCCTTGAAGGCGGTCGTGACGATGCGTTCGGGCGTGACATACAAAAGATCAAGATCGCCATTGGCAATGGCGCGGCGGACATCATTGAACTCTTCGCGCGTCAGCGAGGAATTCAGCGCGGCAGCGCTGACGCCCAGTTGCTTCAGCGCTTCGACCTGATCGCGCATCAGCGCAATCAGCGGCGAAACCACGATGCCGACGCCATCGCGGCAAAGGGCGGGGATCTGGAAACACAGCGACTTGCCGGCGCCGGTGGGAAACAGCACCACAGCATCGCCGCCCGCCAGCACCTGGTTGACAACCGCCGCCTGCTTGCCCCGGAAGGCGCCATAGCCATAGACCCGCTTCAATATGGCAAGCGGGTCTTTGGCATCGTCATGGTCAAACAGGGGGTCAAGTCGGTTTTGGCTCTGCGGCATGGAATCGCTTTCATCAGAAAGGCCGCACTATGGCACGGATCGACTGGCCGCTGCGAGGGGCGCAGGCAAAGCTCCCCAGGTGATATCCCGGCTCTATCTGCGGGCGCGGGCCAATCCGTGCGCGACCAGCCGGTCAAGGATTTCGGAATAGGAAACGCCGCTGGCCGCCATCGCCTTGGAATACATGCTGATATCGGTAAAACCGGGAATGGTGTTGATCTCGTTGACGAGGAAGGTCATGTCGGGCGTGAGGAAGAAATCCACCCGCGCCATGGCGTCGCAACCCACCGCCCGGAAGGCCTGTCCGGCTGCCTCACGGATGGCCGTTTCGGTGTCTGGCGGCAGATCCGCCGGGGCCTTCACCAAAGCGCCGTCGCCATCGATATATTTGGCGTCATAGCTGTAGAAGGCATGGGCGCCAGCGGTGATGATTTCGCCGGGCCGCGACACGAACAGGCCGCCATCCGCATCCTCGATCACGCTGCATTCGATTTCGCGGCCCTTGACGAACTGTTCGGCCAGCAACGTGTTGTCATGCCTGAAGCCTTCGTCCAGCGCCGCCTCGTATTGCTCGGCATTCGCCACCTTGTTGACGCCAACGGACGAGCCCTGCCGCGCCGGCTTGATGAAGACCGGCAGGCCGAGCGCGCTTTCGACGGCAGCAAAGGAGGGCCGGTCGTTTTGGCGAATGGTCAGCCAAGGCGCCGTGGCGATCCCGGCTTGGCTGAGCAGGCGTTTGGCGATGTCCTTGTCGAGCGCTGCCGCCGAACCGAGGATGGAGCAGCCAGCCAACGGCACGCGGGCGACTTCGGCCAAGCCCTGCACCTCGCCGTCCTCGCCGTGCAATCCGTGCAGGACGGGAAACAATATGTCGATCTTTTCAAGCGGCTCGACCACGCCGCCTGGCGCAATCGCAATCACCTCGCCGCCGCCTCCGGCCACCAGGCAGATCTCGGTTCCACCCGCCGGCCGGGACAGGACGCCATTTTCAAACGCACCGAGCAGCCAGCGCCCCTCGCGGGTCACGAAAACCGGCACGGGATGATATTTGTCGACATCAAGTGCCGCCATCACATTGGTGGCCGACATCACGGAGACATCATGTTCAGCAGAGCGGCCGCCGAAAAGCACCGCAATGCGCAGCCTGGCGGAGTTGGGGTCAAGGGTCATGAAACGGTCCTGATGAATCTGGTTGAAAAACCGGGTGTTGGAAGAACGTGCCGGCGCAATCGCCGATTGTCCCTGGCCCTATCTGTGCGGCTTGCCTATGGCGTAAATTAGGCGCATCGCCCGCTTGCGGCACAGCGGCCGGTGACAGCTATTTCACGCTTTAACGCTTGGCGCCACGTCCCGGCCGCCAGGGCGGCAGAAAAAATCTTTCCAGTCGCTACTAGACGACCGGTCTATTCCACCCCATATGCAGCCTATCGAACCGAGGAAACGAGGGCAGTAATATGAGCGAGCAACATGCAGGACGGGCGACTTTTGTCACCCGCGACCGGATCATAGCCTCCGGCCGCACGCTGTTTCTGAACTCCGGCTTTTCCGGCGTCGGGCTGAAGCAGTTGCTGGAAAGCTGCGGCGTGCCGAAGGGATCATTCTATCACTATTTCCCATCCAAGCAGGCCTTTGGCTGCGCGGTGCTTCAGGATTATGTCACCGATTATCTGGAGCGCTTCGATGCGCTCACGGCATCGCCCGGGCCTGCCGGTGAAAGGCTCAACCGCTTCTTTTCGGCCTGGCATCAGGCTGATCCGGAAAACAGCATTGCCGAGCGCTGCCTCATCGTAAAGCTGGCCTCGGAAGTCGCCGACCTTTCCGAAGACATGCGGCTGATATTGGACGATGGCGTCCAAGCACTGCTGGCGCGGCTGGCGGGGCTGATTGCCGAAGGCGTTGCCGACGGCTCCGTTGCCTCCGGCATTGATCCTGAATTTGCGGCGCGCAGCCTCTATGCCCAGTGGTTGGGGGCAGCGCTTCTTGCCAAACTCTCCAAATCACGCGCGCCGCTTGGCGACGCCATGACAGAGACGAGGCATCGCCTCGGCCTGGGCAACCTGATCGCAACAGGCGGTTAGACCCTCAAGAAAATCACCACCAAAACACTACCAAAACAAGGAAATGACCTATGCGCATTGTTGATTACAGGGAATTCGGCCCGGCCGCGAGCGTTTTGAAAATGCACGAGACCGACAAGCCCGTTGCCGGACCTGGCCAGGTTCTGGTCAAGACGCTGCTTTCACCCATCCACAACCACGATCTGTGGACGATTGCCGGCAATTATGGCTACAAGCCTGAACTTCCGGCCCGTGCCGGGTCGGAAGCCGTGGGCATGATCGAGAGCGTCGGCCAAGGCGTCGATGCGGCGCTCAAGGGCAGGCGGGTTGCCGTTGCCGGCGCACCGGGAACCTGGGGCGAATATTTTCTAGCCTCGGCCGGCGGCGTCGTGCCGGTCCCGGACGCCATTGGCGATGAGGCGGCGGCGCAATTGATCGCCATGCCGTTCAGCGCCATTGCGCTGCTTGAAACCCTGCCTGCAAAATCCGGCGACTGGATCGTCCAGACGGCCGCCAATGGCGCGGTCGGCAAGATACTCGCCGTGCTGGCCAAGGCGCGCGGCATTCACACGATCAATCTGGTGCGCCGTGACGAAGCGGTCGATGAATTGGAGGCGCTGGGCATGGACAATGTCATTTCCACAGCGTCCAAAGGTTGGCAGCAAAAGGCAAAAAATCTGCTGGGTGAAAAAGGCGCCAGAGCGGCGGTCGATTCGGTTGGCGGTGCGCTTGGCGAAGACCTGATAGACCTGCTCGGCTACAAGGGCGTATTGTCGATTTTCGGCTCGGCCACCGGTGCGCCGCTGGCGCTTTCCTCCGGCACGATCATCTTCAAACAACTCAGCATCACCGGGTTCTGGGGCGCCAAGGTCATTGCAGAAATGCCGGATGCCAACAAGGCCCGGCTGATCGGCGAATTGGTGAAGTTGGCAGCCAATGGCACGTTGGACCTGACGGTCGGCGGCACCTATGGATTGGCTGACATTGCCGCTGCCATCGTGGCGGCCCAGACTCCGGGTCGCGCCGGCAAGATCATGATCAAGCCGTAAGGAACTTGCGGCGCGCAGTCCTTAACCACGCTTGGGCAGCGCGCCGTATCCAGCTTTACAATTTCTGGCGCTTCATCTGGAATGTATGTTCCTGGCCGGGGAAGGCGCGGGAGCGAACATCGGTCGCATAGTCTTGCGCGGCCCTGGAGATTTCCGGTGCGAGATTGGCGAAATGCTTGACGAAGCGCGGCTTGAAATCGGTGAAGATTCCCAGCATGTCATCCGATACCAGCACCTGCCCGTCGCAGGCCGGCGAAGCGCCGATGCCGATGGTCGGGCAGCGCAACTTTGCCGAAATTTCCTTGGCCAGAGGCTCGATCGTGCCTTCAATCACCATCGAAAACGCGCCGGCTTCATCAATGGCGGTGGCGTCGCGGCGGATCTTGTCGGCTTCCTCGTCAGATCGCCCGAGCGAGCGGTAGCCGCCGGTCGCATTGACCAATTGCGGCATCAGGCCGACATGGCCCATCACCGGAATGCCCCGGCGCGAAATGAAATGCACCGTCTCGGCCATTTCTTCCCCGCCTTCAAGTTTCACCGCGCTGGCGCCGGTTTCCTTCATGATGTGGGCCGCGCTGCGAAAGGCCTGTTCGCGCGATTCCTGATAGGAGGCAAATGGCAGGTCGACCACGACGCAGGCCTGCTTTGAGCCGCGCATGACAGCCTGGCCATGGGCGATCATCATTTCCATGGTCACCGAGACCGTGGAATCCAGGCCGTAAATCACCATGCCGAGGCTGTCGCCGACCAGCAGCAGGTCGCAATGCGGATCGAGCAATTTGGCAATCGGGGCGGCATAGGCCGTCAGGCAGACAATTGGCTCGCCGCCCTTCATGGCCTCGATTTGCGCCGCGGTGCGCCTTTTCATCGTCGTTTGCATGCTCATGGCTGGGGTCTCCGTTGGCCCGTCGGGGCATTGAGAAGGCGATTGTCGAGGAGTTTGGTGGCGCCGAAACGGACAAACAGCAACAACAATACCGGCTGGTCGCCGATTGTTTCCGGCGCTTCCAGGGTTTTTGGATCGCGGATCGCAACCACTTCCGGTGCGGCAAGCGGTTGCCGGCCGATAAAGGAGCGGACCATCCGTTCAAGCCGTTGCGGGTCGCGTTCGCCGGCTTTTACCAGCCTTTCGGCTTCAGCCAGCGCTTCAGGCACAATGACGGCGGCGGCGCGTTGTTCGGCGCTGAGATAGACATTGCGCGACGAACAGGCCAATCCGTCGGCCTCGCGAATGGTTTGGACTCCGATGACTTCGATCGGCTGGTTGAGATCCTCCACCATGCGGCGGATGATGACAAGTTGCTGGTAGTCTTTCTCGCCGAAATAGGCTCGATCTGCGCCGGAAATATTGAAAAGCTTGGTCACCACCGTGGCAACGCCGGAAAAGTGACCGGGCCGGACTTCGCCTTCAAGCTGCATGCCCAAAGCAGGCACATCGACCGAAGTCAGCATAGGCTGCGGATACATTTCTTCGACGGGAGGCGCAAACAGGTAATCCACGCCGATATCTGCCAGCATGGCGCTGTCGCGCTCGATATTGCGGGGGTATTTTGAAAAATCCTCGTTCTGGCCGAATTGCAGCGGATTGACGAAGATGGTGGCGACGACGATATCGTTTTCGCTGCGCGCCCGGGCCGCCAGCGCCATGTGGCCTTCATGCAGATAGCCCATGGTGGGGACAAGCCCGATGGACAGGCCTTTACGGCGCGCGTCCGAAAGGGCCGACCTCAGGGCCGCGATGGTGGACTTGGTCTGCATGCGCTCCTCCAACACAGCCACGGTGCTGATCCGGCGTTTGACGCCAAATCGACAGCAGTTTCCAGCCTGCCGCTCCCGCTTGACGCGAATGGCCGCTTTGGCGACTTTACCGGTCGCGTTGTCCTTACATTTTGCAGCGCAAAAAAACAACAGTTCCGACGACCCGGCAATAATTTTACCAACTGGTCAATTTATGCAGGGCGTGCATGGCTCCCATGCTCTTGCCCCCCTGACTGAAGCGGTGAATGTAATCTATATGTTGATCATCGGTGGCAAGAACATTGTAACCGGAAAGGAAGTTTGAAATGCACCAGATCCTCAAAAATGCGATGGCCCATTACATGGCAGCTCAAGAGCGCCGGGCACAGAGCTATGTGAATTGGCACTATACGGCCCGTCAAAGGGCTGAAATGGAAAAATCGCGTTAAACAGAGCTTCATGAACCGGACTACGCTGGCAACTCCTCCTCCCATGCCCGCCCGTTCCGGACCATGATTGTCCGCAAGAGCACTCCTCCTCCCGGCTCTCGGACAGATCAGCAAAGCTGATCCAAAAGGCGGCGCCTCCTCCCGGCACCGCCTTTTTTCTGTCTTGTGCAATCATATCCGTGGCTTGACCCTCCTTGCACGACCGCGTGTTTGTTGTTGGCTTGCGGCCTTGCCGGAACAGCGATAGTTTGCGGTGACTGTTTAATCCGCTTCGGAAAGATGGTCGTCAAGACGGGCATGGCAGCGGAGCGGGATCGGAAAAGATCCATCTTTGCAATTGTCGCCGGTTGATGGAAATAAATCACATATCCCGCATTGAATAGACTATAGACAAGCACCGTGTGTTGGTTTCCGCAATGATTTTCATGCGAGCCGTCGGCAAGGCGGGAGGCGAGGTCGAACAGGTTTGGCAGCACAAATTCAGAACGCCGTTGGCGGCCTGAAAGCATGACCCGCAGCCAATAGCTGTCAGGGCGAGACGGCTCGATTCATAACGTCGCGCCGCAATTGAGTAATCATCCAGACACTGAAACCAGCCCTCCGCAGCCGGAGCGCATCAAAGGTCAATCGCAATGAATAAAAATGTTCTATACTTGGTGGTCGGCGCACTTGCCGTAGCCATCGCCGTTGTTGGTTATCTGTACTATCAGGAGAGCCAGAGCGGCATCGACATCAAGATCGGCGAGAACGGCGTTTCCATAGAAGGGAACTAGCCGGTCCGATGCTGATTGGCGGCCCGCAGATCATATCCGCGATAAAGGCCATCAGCCCGTCGGCTTGCAGCTACGTCAACAGATCGGCAGGGTCCTGCCAGAAAAGGAAACACAATGTCAATCGGTACCATTCTACTCATCGTTCTGGTCATCTTCCTCCTCGGAGGCTTCAGCGGCCGCTTCGGCGGATATGGCTACGGCTTCGGGCATGGCGGGGTCGGCGTGATCGGGGTTCTGGTCATCATCCTGCTTGTTCTGGTTCTCACCGGCCGCCTCTGAGGCGGGCTGCAGGGGCGCAAAAGCCAAGTCCGGCGGCGCTCGTCCGCGGCTTTTCCTGTCCGGAAATTTCAAGAAAAAAGGCGGATCCGAGGATCCGCCTTTTGCATCTGTTATGCGGACTGATCCGCCCTGCAATCATCAATATGGTGAATTGCAGAAGTGGTAGAGGCCATCATAACCCAGATACTGATCTGTTCCCGGATCATAGCTGCGGTAGCGATTCAGGCACCAGTTGACATGTGCACTGGAAGCGCCGCGAACGATGGTCCTGGGGCGCACGACAACGCGCGGACGGACGATCACGCGCGGGCGCACTACGACCCGCGGACGAATGACCCGGCGAGGGGCGACCCAAACACGGCGGCAACCGCGGTAATTGCAAACCCGCCTCCATGCGACATCGGTCACATCCGACTGGCCCGCAGTCTGGAGCGTGGGAGCCGGCAAAGGCATGGCTTCCGCTACAGCAAGCGGCGCAACAGTCGCGACTGCAAGGGCAGCAGCGACAAAGATGTTTTTCAATGGGTTCATCGTGGAGTTCCTTTCCGTGTTCTTGTTCGAATGGTTCAACAGAATGCCTGATTATCTCACTTTTTAGCGCAGATATATTGATCTGAATCATGCCCAATAAATTATTTCGTAATTCATCTAACACGAGCCATCGAGATACTAAAGCATATCGATGTTAAGACAATATCATTGATAAATATCACGAATTACAAATTCGAGCAAACTTTCAAGTATGGTTAAGAAACGTCATGATTATTATATCGCATTTCAAAATAATATTATGAATAATATTTACTGTCTAAATCTAATCTATAGAAATTCTCTAACATATATAAGTGATGCGGATTTATAGCATCTGAAATTCCAAGCAACGTATAATAAAATTGCCGATCCGCAAGCGGCCTCAGCCCGGCGGGCCGCCTCCTGCCTTTGGCGTGGGGTGCGACAATCAGCGGAAATATACTTCTGCCGTTTAATGCGGCATCTGCTTCCTGGTCAGTACGATTGTCACCCAGCCGTTGCGCCATATGGTTCGGATATGGGCCAGGTGAACGCCGTTATAGGCCGAAAGCACCTTCCAGCGCTGGCTGGCCAGAATGCCGGACAGGATCACCGTGCCGCCGGGGGCCAGATGGCGGACGAGTTCCGGCGCCAGTTTGATCAACGGACGGGCGAGGATGTTGGCGATGATCAGGTCGAAGGGCCCCTGCCGGCGGAATACCGGGGAATGAAAGCCCGGCGCAGTCGCCAACCGGATGCCGCTGGCAATTTCGTTGGCCCGGACATTGGCGCGGGCAACCCGCGTGGCAACCGGGTCGATATCGGTGGCCAGCACAGGCGCAGGCTTCATCTTGCGCGCAGCGATGGCGAGCACGCCGCTGCCGGTGCCGAGATCAAGCACATTGGTCACCTTGCCTGCGCGCATGACGGAATGGATCATCTCAAGGCAGCCGGCCGTGGTGCCGTGATGGCCGGTCCCGAAGGCCTGGCCGGCGTCAATCAGGATGCCGAAATCATTGGGACGTACAGTATCGCGATCATGCGAGCCATGCACGACAAAGCGGCCCGCGCGCACCGGCTTCAGGCCTTCCAGCGATTTGGCGATCCAGTCAATGTCCGGCAGCACCTCGCGGTTGATATCGAGCCCTGCGGGGCCGCGGGCCAAAGCGGTGGAGAACCGGTCGCGGAAGTCACTTTCTTCATCCCTGGTCGCATAGACAGAGACTTCCCAGACATCGTTTCTTTCATCGATTTCCATGCTGGCGATGGCGACGTCGTCTTCGCCGAACTCGTCGTCCAGCAGCGAGAGGATGGCGGCGGAACCGGTTTCCGTCGTCGTCACATAAAGGCGGATCTCGCTCACCGGCCTACCTCGTCATCAGGTTTTTGAGTTTTGTCTGGGCCACGTCCGGGTCCTCGCCATAGGCGATCGTGCCGACGAATTCGCCCCTTTTGTCGAGCAGGAAGATCGAAGCTGTATGATCCATCGTATATTCGCCATCCGGCTTGGCCGCATCCGTCGGTATTTTCTTGAAGTAGACCTTGAATCCGCGGGCCATTTCCTCAACCTTTTTCGGGTCGCCGGAAATGCCGATGATCCGCTTCGTCACATTGGAAAGATAAGTGCCCAAAAGTTCCGGCGTATCGCGCGCCGGATCGATGGAGACAAAATAGGCCTGAAGCCGGGTGGCGTCGGGATCGACTTTGTCGAGCCAGCCGGAAAGTTCATAAACCGTGGTCGGGCAGACTTCCGGGCAATGGGTGAATCCGAAGAACAGCGCCGTAGGCTTGCCCTTGAACGCGGCCTCGGTAATCGGCTTGCCGTCTTGCGCCACCAATTGGAAGGGCACGCCAAAGGGGCCTTCGGATAATTTCTGGCGGGACTGGTATGCTTCCAGAGACAGCCATCCAAACATCACGATCAGGGCAGCCGCCAAACCCCAAAGCACGGCACGGGTCGTCTTCATGATAATGTCCTCACCAATAGACGGCCTCAATAGACCAAGCTTGGTCAGTTTGAAACCGTCATTGATGGAAATTGCAGCCAAACACGAAAGTTTGAATGGAAATATTGACGCACATCGAAGCGGTCAGAAACACCACGACAGGCCGCTCTCCGCAAGGCTCAGGAAAATTCCCGATCCATATTTGATCCAGCCCACAAAGGCTGCACTGAGGACAAGGAAGGCGAGGGTGCCGGAAAAGGCCCATAATGTGACTTGCTTCATGATCATCGCAATCCTTCGTCAACCGGTGTCATCATACATGAATTTGAAATGCAGCGGAACGCCGGGCACCGTGGCGCAACGAAACGAAAAAGGCCCCTCCGCCAATATGCGCAAGGGACCTTTTGTCTAATGTGCGACGTTGGGGTGAACGTCGGCTCTTGGGGCAGTTGTTTACATCAAGCTTCACCAATGAAACCTGCGAGGGGAAGTTTGCGGCAACATTAAAGCAATTTAGTGGTCACTTGCATAGGGCGCATTTGGACTGTTTGGCCCGATAAGGGGCAAAAACTGCATCAATTTTGGGTATAAGCGAATGATTATTGGTATCACTCGTCGGTCGGGCCGTGTGAGGATTCATCCGACAGGTAGTCGATTGCTCTAGTGGGTTGCAAATTGCAGCTACTGGTAATCACGTGGTTGAATTTTGACAATTGCCAGTTATCCTGCCTTGGCCGCATTGACCGCATTGTTGGAAACCACCAGCCCTGCAGGCAGGTCCGCTCCCGCCTCAGTCAGGTCGCCGGTCACCTGCGCCAACCATTCATATCCGGCAATGGCAAGCGGGGTATTGTCGAATATGTTGGAGGTGATAACGGCGCTGCCGACGCCGGCGACAACCGACACGCCGCAACCCACCGGCGCATCTCGCACCAGATTGCCGCTGGCGACGATATTGCGCATGAAGGGACCCCATCCCAGCAGCATGCCCCATCGCGGCGCGTTTTCGATGATATTGCCATTGACGCTGGTATCGGCCTCTACCGATATTCCCATGCCGAATTGGGTCTCGCCATCGTCATAGGGTCCGGTCAGTTTGAGATTGCGGATGATGTTTCCGCTGACGCTGGCCAGTCGTCCGCCCTCATTGAAATTGACCACCAGAATGCCGTTGGCCGCCCCGTCGACGAGATTGTTGGCAATCATTGCGCCTTCAAACCCGAATTCCGAATAGATGGCAGTCTCGCCGCTGGAAAGGCACTGGTTGTTGAGGATCTGGACGTTGGAGCCGGCATTGGAGCGGATGGCGGAAAAGGCGCATTCGGCGACATGATTGTCGCTGACGGTTACGCCGTCGGCGCGGAAAATATTGATGCCATTGCCATTTTCGCCCGTTCCGCCCTTCTTGGCAAGGATGCGGGAAATGCGGTTGGCCCGCACGATGCTATTGTCCGGACCCTTGGTCCATCGATGCACCAGAATACCGCCATTGCCGCAATCGGAGATGTCGTTTCGCTCGATCGTCAGGCCTGCGCCCTGAACGGCGAAGATGGCGGCGTCTGCTGCGCCGGTGATTTCGTTGCGGCTTATGACGCCGCCGCAGCGCTCGGCCCAGAGCGCATGTTTGGAAGAACCGGATATCTGGCAGCCTTCAAGGCGCAGATCGTCAACGCCGTCAAGCGCCAGCAATCCGGCGCTTTCCTCCGATAGCCAGCGATTGGCGCCGTCCAGCACCAGATTGGTCATATGCAGGCTGTAGGTGCCGTTGGCCTTGAGAAAGGAGCCTTCACCGGAATAAAGCAGGCGTGTTGCGCCGGCGACGCCGGTGATGCGGACGAAATCCGGCAGCGTGACGCCGCCGATTTCGTAGGTTCCAGGCGGCAGGAAGATCTGGCTGCGCCGGGCGGAGGCCTCCTTGAGAAGTCGTTCGAAAGCGCGCTGGCCCTTGCTGCCGCCATCGGGACGGATGCCGAAATCGGCTGCATCCAGCGTGCCGCGCAAATCCGCCATGGCGATTCTTGTGCTGGTTGCAAGAGCGGGCGCGCCTGCCGCGATGGTAGCCAGTCCACCCAATCCTGCCAGCATATGCCGTCTCGTGATCATCATCGCCTCGCAATCAATGACCTGGTCTTGCATTTTCCATGCCAGCGGATCTGTTCCGTTTCGGGACAGGTCCGTTGGCAAAGGTCATAAAAGTGGTGTTGTCTTAACCTTGTCGGGATTGTGGGGGATGCAGTCGGATGGTTGCCGGAGCCCGCGCAAACCAGTCTGTTGCCGGATGACGCGTCGCCATTTTGGGCTTATATCCATCAAAACCTGGCTTGAGCCAGATCAAGGACAATTTCCGGCCGATCGCTAATATCGGTCCGGACAGTTGACGGAGGCCAGAATGGTACGACTTTCGATAATCATCTACGTGCTTGTTGCCACGGTGTTTTCAGGCGTTGCGGTAACGGCGCTCTTGACCATGAAGATGCTGCAGCCATGGCAGATTGCCGGCGCGGCGGGCCTTGGCGCAATTCTGGCGATTCCTGTTGCCTGGGTGATCGGCAAGCGGATCTACACAGCCATGAGCCAGCAGAACTCCTGAAGGGGGCTTTGCAAAGCCGACATGTGCCAAAAATGCATCCCGTTGGATTGCGTGGAACAAAAGTCGTGGGTAACGGTTAACCACACCAGGTAACCGAATGTTCATGCCGTGGGCGTAGTTTTTCACCAGAGATGGTGAGGGCTTCATGGTAGCAACCAAGATCAGTTTGGATGCGCGTGACTGGATGATTGTCGCTATGGTGACAGTCGCCGGCACAATTTTTTGCATGTTGGCAACGCTCGTTCTGGATTATCCCAATTTTGTCTTGCTCAGCGAAGAGGCGCGGGTGCGCTCAATCCGCAATGACATTATGATTCCGCTGGTGCTGAGCGTGCCGTTCTTTACCTTTCTGATGTGGAAGATTCGCCTGCTTGAAAAAGCCAAGACCAAGCTGGAATTCCTGGCCACCACCGACAATCTGACGAATGTGCTCAACCGCGGCGCTTTCCGGGCAGAGGTGTGCCGCTCGCTGGAAGAACCGGGCGGCCGCCGAAAAGGGTCCAGCGCCTTGCTGGTGATTGATGTGGACCACTTCAAGCGGGTCAATGACTGGTTTGGTCACGATTGCGGCGATCAGGCGCTCTGCGACATTACCGTGGCAATCGCGACCGCATTGCGTGAAAATGACCTTGTCGGGCGTATCGGCGGCGAAGAATTCGGAGTCTTCATTCCTCTCATTGATCGCATCACGGCCCGCATCGTTGCCGACCGGATTTGCCGCGCTGTGGCGCAAGTCGATTTCCGGCCGAACGGAGAAGCACACCCTTTGTCGGTCAGCATCGGCATTGCCATGAGCAATGGCGCAACATCGATAACAACCCTGTTCAAGGCGGCCGACAACGCGCTTTACGAGGCCAAGAAAAGCGGGCGAAACCGCGTGGTCGAACACGCCATTCCTTTTCAGGCCGCCTGATCGGGCCAATTCAGCCCCGCGCCAGTTCATCATGCCATAGATTTTCCCGTCAACCGGCTGGTCCCAAGCTTCGGGTTGGCTAATGCATTTCGCGTTCAAGTCCATTCATTTGAACGATGTCATACATGCATTATTTCAAAGTGTTACAGCGACCTTTGCGCATTTGATTGAATGCGCGGCTCTCTAGGTGTCAGGATGGAATTTGCCATGAGAAAAACAGTGTTTCCGGGTGCCGCCGCCATGTTTGCCGGCCTGCTGGCGCTGGGCGGCTGCCAGATTCCACCCGATACAGGTGCGACCGACCCTGACCGCTTTGTCGAGGAAACCACGCCGGTCTGGTCGCGGCCCGCAGTCACCCGGTCCCTGCCGCTGACTGGCGCCATAATGGAATTTCCAAATTCAAGGCCGCTGGAACAGATATCCTATGGCGCCTATGATCCGATTGATGACGGCGGCCATTGGCTGCCGGCAATTCCGCTGGGCAAGGTGTCGGGAAGATTGCTGCGCCAGAAGGTGGAATATCCCACCAGCGAAAGGCCCGGAACGATCGTCGTGGACGCCAAGGCGCATTTTCTCTATCTGGTTGAAGATGGCGGCACGGCGATGCGTTACGGCATCGGGGTCGGTCGCGAGGGATTTTCCTGGAAGGGCCGGGGGCAAATTTCCCAAAAGCGCGAATGGCCGCGCTGGACGCCGACCGAAGACATGGTCAACCAGCAATCCGCCAATCAGCCATTCTCGGCCAAGTTTGGCGGGCTGGTCGGCGGCATCAACAACCCGCTTGGCGCCAGAGCCCTCTATATCAGCCGCAACGGCGTTGACACGCTCTACCGCGTGCATGGCACGCCGGACTGGAAATCGGTAGGACACGACGCGTCGTCCGGCTGCATCCGCATGTTCAACCAGGATGTGATCGATCTCTACGACAGAATCGAGAAAGGCGCGCCAATCTTGGTGCTTTAGGGTGGTGCAGCTTCGCCCGGCCCGCAGTACTGGCTGGCGTCCAGCCTTTCGGCAAGCGATTTCAACTCTTCACGCATCTGTTCAAATTGCTGCGTCGTGCAGCCGACGGCAAGCCCGATATTCCGGGCGACATCCAAAGCGTCTTTTTCAGCCCCGACGCCTTTCGCAGTCAAATGGATATGGACCAGCCGTTCATCGACCGTGTCGCGCGCGCGCTTGACATAGCCGGCTTTTTCCAGCCGCTTGAGAAGCGGCGACAATGTGCCTGAATCCAGCCCGAGCACCTGTCCAAGTTCGCCGACAGATGCCTGCCGACGCTCCCACAGCACCAGCAAGACCAGATATTGCGGATAGGTGATGCCAAGGCCGGCCAAGAGCGGGCGGTAGGCGCGGGTAAAGGCGCGTGCGGCGGAATAGACCGAAAAGCAGAGCTGGTTTTCCAGCGCAAGAATTTGTGCGGCCATGGCCCGGCTCCTTTGCTACCCGCAGGCTAGAAAACATATTTACAAAAATTATGCAAAATAATATTGTGCACAATTAAATTATGTGCAATTTAAAGGCCATCAATCAAAGGAGATTTATCATGCCAATCATTTATCGCACCCAGGCAACGGCGACCGGCGGCGGGCGCAACGGAAAATCCGGAACCGACGATGGCAACCTCGCAGTTACACTGTCGTCACCCAAGGAAATGGGCGGCGATGGTGCTGCGGGCACCAATCCCGAGCAGTTGTTTGCCACCGGCTATGCCGGTTGTTTCCTCGGCGCCTTGCGCTTTGTCGCCGGCAAGCAAAAGGTCAAGCTGAGCGATGACACCACAATCACCGCCCATGTCGGCATCGGCCCGCGTGAAGATGGCGGCGGCTTCGGCCTGGAGGTTTCGCTGGTGGCCCATTTGCCCGGTGTGGAACGTTCCGTCGCCGAGGACCTCTGTGCCAAGGCGCATATTGTCTGCCCGTACAGCCATGCGATGCGCACCTCCACCGAGGTTGCCGTGACGGTTGCGGACGACGCCCTTGAAAATGCCTGACAGCAGGTCGGCTGTGCTGCTTGCTGCTTCAGACAGGACTTGATGCGATTAAAAAAGCCCGCCGCGTGAGCATTCACCGGCGGGCTTTGTTCTGGCGTCCAACTTTATTCAGCGCTTGCGCAGGCTTCCCAAAATGCCGCGGACAATTGCCGCGCCCACGGCGGTCGCCACAGACCGGGCGGCTGATTTCATGGCCGCTTCCATCACCGTTTCACGTTGATAGCCGGTGGATTTTGGCTTTTTGGCCGGCGCTTCCTCGACTTTCTTTTCGGTGCCGAAGCCGGGAAGCGTCCAGCCGCCGATGGTTCCGGTTGTCGATTCTTCGGCCGGTTCGGCTTGTTGCTGCTGGGCTGCCTGCTCGGCCTGTTTTGCTTTTGCGAGCAGGATTTCATAGGCCGATTCGCGATCAAAGTCCTCGTCATAGAGGCCGGCCACCGGACTGACATCCATAACTTTCCTGCGTTCGGCGTCGGTAATCGGGCCGAGACGGGAAGAGGGCGGGCGGATCAGCGTGCGCTCGACGATTGAAGGCGCTCCCTTGGCCTGAAGCGTGGAAACCAGCGCTTCGCCGGTGCCAAGCGTGGTGATCACCGTGGCGCAATCAAAATCGGGATTGGGCCGGAAGGTTTCAGCTGCACTCTTGACCGCCTTCTGCTCGCGCGGCGTATAGGCTCTCAACGCATGCTGTATCCGGTTGCCGAGCTGGGCGAGAACCGTATCGGGCACATCGAGCGGGTTCTGCGTGACGAAATAGACCCCGACGCCCTTGGAGCGGATCAGCCGGACGACCTGTTCGACGCGTTCGACCAGCACCCTTGGCGCGTCATTGAACAGCAGATGCGCTTCATCGAAGAAGAATACCAGCTTGGGCTTTTCCGGATCGCCGATTTCCGGCAGTTCCTCGAAAAGCTCGGACATCAGCCACAGCAGAAATGTCGCATAGAGGCGTGGATTCATCATCAATTTATCGGCCGCCAGCACAGAGATCGCGCCGCGGCCATCATTGGTGGTGCGCATGATGTCGGATATTTTCAACGCCGGTTCGGTGAAGAACATGTCGGCGCCTTGTTGCTCCAAAATCAGCAATTCGCGCTGGATCGAGCCGACCGAGGCCTTGGAGATGAAACCGAACTTGTTGGAAAACTCTGTCGCGTTTTCGCCCATGTAATTGAGCAGCGACTGCATGTCCTTGAGATCGAGCAGCGGCAGGCCGGCCTCGTCGGCGATCTTGAAGGCGATGTTGATGACGCCTTCCTGGGCGTCTGATGCATTGATCAGGCGAGACAGCAGGAGCGGGCCCATTTCGGTCAATGTCGTGCGGACGCGATGACCCTTTTCGCCGAAAATATCCCAGAAGATGACGGGAAATTCCTGGAAGTCATATTCGGCAAAACCGATATCCTTGGCGCGCTTGTCGAGAAAGTCCTTGTATTCGCCCATCGCGGCGATGCCGGAAAGATCGCCCTTCACATCGGCGCAGAACACCGGAACGCCCTGGTTGGAAAAGCTTTCCGCCAGGATTTGCAGCGTCACGGTCTTGCCGGTGCCGGTGGCGCCGGTGACAAGGCCGTGGCGGTTGGCATATTTCAGGTCGAGATATTCCGGCTTGTTGATAGTATTGTCCGGCTTGCGGCTGGTGCCGATATAGAGTTTTCCAGTCTCGAGCATGAAATTTCTCCGGCGCTGCTGGCTGTATTCCTGTCACGGGCTGCAATTGAAAGACCAGCTGTCATGTTGCATTGTGGGTTTTGTTATAGAGTGGGATATGAACGGGGGCAACCGAAGTCACGCGCCAAAGCGGCAACAAATTTCCTTGCTGCGGTTGCATGACAAACCGCTTTGCTGCAATGCCTTGTCGTGACGAAACCAACATTGAGTCCTGCGTATTAGCCATGAGGAAAACCACATGAATGAACTGGTCAAACAGGTTGCCGACTCAGTCGGCATTGATCCGGACCTGGCGGCAAAGGCCATCGGCATGATGCTGGGCTTTCTGAGCCGCGAAGCTGATGCCGGCGCTGTCGACACGATGATTGCCGCCATTCCCGGCGCATCCGATCTGGTGGCGGAGCATGGCGAAGGCGGCGGTGGCCTGCTGGGCGGATTGATGGGCGGCGGCGTCATGGGCCTGGGCCAGCAATTGATGGGCGCAGGCCTCGGCATGGGCGAAATCACCGGCCTTGCCAAGCAGACAATGCAGGTCGCCCGCCAATATGCCGGCGACGATGTTGTCGAACAGGTGGTGGCCTCGGTGCCGGGGCTGAGCCAGTTTATTTGACGTCCGGTTTGGGTTCGATCCGTTCGGCAATGGCGTCCAGTGTCATGGCATGTTTCGAAATGAAGGTTTGCGCCAGTTCCTGCAAATGCCGGATATTGGGTTTGGTGGCGTCGTCAAGCGCATCATTGACAGATTCGCCCAAAGCGCCGGTTATCCGGTAGTAGCGCAGTTTCAACTTGTTGGAAGCTGCAACGACAGTTGCTCCATCGACAAATTTTGGCGGCGGTTCCTGCGGCGAGCCATTGAGCATCTTGTTGAGCTGGTAGGAAACGGTGCTTGACTGGCCCTGCATGAGGATGGAGATCAGCGGGGAGAATCATTGCCCGGATTGATCCAGCCGAGCGCGCCCCAGCGTTTGGCCTGCTGGTAGGGTATTTCGCGATCCTGCGAACCGGTTCCCAGCGACAGGATGACGATGTCATCGCCTTTGACAGGATCTTCCCACCCCATCTTGCGGGCTTCGACATAGGCCGCAAGCGCCGGATCATTGGCGAACATGCCGCCGTCGATGGCCGGAATGGTGGCGATGGTGGCCCGCGTGACCACCTCGAAATTGTCAATCAATGCCGGCTCGAAATAGGTGGGTGCGGCGCTTGAGCCGCGAACCGCCTGCCAGAACAATATGTCGTCATGTTCTTCATCGGCATTGGTGAAAAACTCGGCGCGCCGGTCGCGAATATTATAGGCCGGGATCAATACCTTGGTCAGCGCCTGGCGGATCGTCCGGCTGGCTCCCAGTTTTTCAATGAGTATGTCTTCAAGCGGTTTTGCGTCATAGCGCTCGCCCAAGACCCCGTTGGCATTGGCAAGCCGGGCAAAAAGGCTTTCAGGAAAGATGTCCGCTCCGCGTTTTACAAACAGGTCGACAAGTTCGTCGGCCTTTACCGCCGCCCGCTTTTTCAGTTTCGGATGCGGGCACGCCAAGGCTGCTGCTATGACGGCGCCCGTCGATGTTCCGGCGATCAGGCTGAAATAATGATGCAGTTCTTGCGCCTTGCCGAGCGCGCTCATGCGCTTTTGCAATTCGGCGAGGATCATTGCAGGAATGATCCCGCGAATGCCGCCGCCGTCGATGGACAAGATGAACCGTGTCGCCATGCCAACCTCACGCCCTCTCACGCCAACAAGGTTGCCACGGGAACCTCGTCTTTGAAAGCAACGACGCGAAATCAGGGATTGCAAAATGCGAACGGAACCGACCGGCTGTCTTGAAATGGGCCATCCGTGCCGATGATGGCCATTGGCCGCCCGATGATGGCGGGCGGGGAAGGGGATCAGGGCCGGATTTCGACTTCCTATTGCTCGTCGTCGGCGCTGTCGTCCATCTGGTTGTCGGCCTGGCCGGCATCCTGGTTGGTTTTCTGGTTCTTGGCTGGCCGCCGGACGCGGACAAGGTCCTTGCCCATTTCGCTTCCCAGTTCCACAGTGCCGGTCTTCTTGTCATAGACGCAGATCATTGAGACCCGTTCGTCTGTGGCGCGGCTTTTTCCAAACAGGATCGCCAGTCCGAAATTGCTGCTGCCGGTCGGATCGACAATGGCGCGGGGCCGCCTGAACACTTCGGCGGCAGCATCGGTGCAGGCGCTTTCCACCTCGGCGCCGAATTTTTCCCAGGCTTCCGGAGAAGCGGCAAAGGCAGCCGGAGGCTGCATTCCGAGGATGGTTACGGTTGTCAAGACGGCAATCGCAAGCGGCTTCATGGTGGCTCCCTGTTTTTGAAAAATTCCCGCGCCTTCAATATGGATCGGTTCGATGGGGATTTCAAACGGGCGGTTGAAATTATTCTTGTTATTGGCCAGTTGCCGGTTGCCATTGGCGCGCACGAAACCTATCTTCCAGTCCAGATTGCACCTTGACTGCTGTCAACAATGAAGGAGATACCGCCATGGCATTCGAATTGCCCAAACTTCCCTACGATTATGAAGCCCTCGCACCGTTCATGTCGCGCGAAACGCTGGAATATCACCACGACAAGCACCATCAGGCCTATGTGACCAACGGCAACAAGCTGGCGGAAGAAGCCGGGATGGGCAACCTGTCGGTGGAAGACGTCGTTGTGCAGTCTTTCGGCAAGAATGCCGGCCTGTTCAACAATGCGGCCCAGCATTACAACCATGTCCATTTCTGGAAGTGGATGAAAAAGGGCGGCGGCGGCGCCAAGCTTCCCGGCAAGCTGGAAGCAGCCATTGCCTCCGATCTCGGCGGCTACGACAAGTTCAAGGCCGATTTCGTTGCGGCCGGCACCACGCAGTTCGGCTCCGGCTGGGCCTGGGTTTCAGTCAAGGATGGCAAGCTTGCCATTTCCAAGACCCCCAACGGCGAAAATCCGCTGGTGCATGGCGCCAAGCCGATCCTCGGCGTCGATGTCTGGGAGCATTCCTATTATATCGATTATCGCAATGCGCGCCCGAAATATCTGGAGGCCTTTGTCGATAGCCTGATCAACTGGGACTATGTCCTGGAAATGTACGAAGCGGCTGTCTGAGGACTGCGCGCATTGATGTTTTCAACTGCAAATCCCGGCTGTTCCAGCCGGGATTTTTTATCTCCCGCAGGGCCGGCGAAGCTTGAATCGCGGCGGTCAAAACCGGCGCCAAAATCACGATAAGTCACACTTTTGTGACTTCTATCAATCACCAAGCCATGTATTGTCAGTGCTTTGAACCGACATGTCCATCCATCAGCATCCAGAGGAAGATCATCCATGAAACTGAGAACCATCCTGGCCACGTCACTGCTTCTCGCTTCCACTTTCGGCGTTGTCCATGCCGAAGGTGATTTGCGTGAGCAGCGCAAGGCAACAATGAAGGCCAATGGGGCAGCAATCGGCGCTTTGGTGAAAATTGCCAAGGGCCAATCAGCCTATGATGCTGCGGTTGTGGCCGCGTCGCTCAAGGCAATCCAGGAGGATTCCATGAAATTCCCCGGCCTGTTTCCGTCCGCAGATGCGGTTGAAGATCCGGCCGCCAGCCCGAAAATCTGGGAAGACAAGGCAGATTTCACCGCCCGGGCGGAAAAGCTTGCCGCTGAAGCAGGCAAGTTGCTGGCCGAATTGCCGGCAGATCAGGCCGGTGTAGGCGCTGCCCTGGGCGTGCTTGGGCCCAACTGCGGCGGTTGCCATGAAATCTACAGGATCGAACAGAAATAAGGACCCGGCCTGGTTGAGAGGCTTGGGGCTTGAAAAATAACTCCAGTGCCGCCGTTTCTGATCCCTCGTGGTTGGAGCGGCGGTTTTTTTCTGTATAGATATTCATAACGGGATTGTGTTGCGGGGAGAGCAAGTATGGCTGGCAAGATGGTCAGGTTGATCGCGGCGGCTGTAACAGTCGGGATTCTCGGAACGGTGTTTCTGGTTGTCACCCGTCCGCGGCCGCTGCCGGATAGCCACTGGGCGGAAGCGGGCGCTGGCGATGTGGAAAACGGCCGGCTGGTATTTTCCGCAGGCGGTTGCGTCAGCTGTCACATGGCGCCCGGCGCAGTCGGCGACGATCAGCTCGTGCTGGCCGGCGGCCTGGCGCTGAAAAGCCCGTTCGGCACATTCTATCCGCCCAACATCTCGCCTGACGAGCAGGCCGGTATCGGCCAGTGGACGCTTGCGGAATTCGGCAATGCCCTGACGCGCGGCGTGGGCATCGACGGCGAGCATCTCTACCCCTCCTTGCCCTATGGTTCCTATGTGCGGATGTCGGTCAACGATGTCGGCGACCTCTACGCCTATATGCGCACGCTGCCCAAGAGCACCAATGTCGCCCCGCAGCACGATCTCGGTTTTCCCTTCAACATCCGGCTGGCGCTCGGCGGCTGGAAGCTTCTCTATTTCAACGACAAGATCAACAACGCCTACAGGGTCGATATCGAGAACTACCCGGACCCCGACAAGGTCAGGCGCGGCCAGTACCTGGTCGAAGGCCCCGGCCATTGCGGCGAGTGCCATACGCCACGCGACATGCTGGGCGGCTTTGTCAAGGACATGTGGCTGGCCGGGGCGCCCAATCCGGAAGGCAAGGGCACGGTTCCCAACATCACGCCAGGCGGCAAGGATATCGCTTCGTGGAGCGCGGAAGATATCAGCTATTACCTGGAGACCGGCTTCAAACCGGATTTCGACGTCGCAGGCGGATCGATGGCAGAGGTTGTCAGGAACATGGGCAAATTGCCTGCCTCTGACAGGGCGGCGATTGCGGCCTATCTGAAGGCCATTCCGGCGCACTGATTGTTTCCAGCGCGCCGGAGGCCTCCATGGCTATTCCATCTTGCCGGTCACTTTCAGCGCGAAGGCATATTCGTGGGCGACTTCGTCAAGCCGCTTGAACCGGCCCGAAGCGCCGCCATGGCCCGCTCCCATATTGGTTTTCAGCAGGATGGGCTGGCTGCCGGTGGTCATTTCGCGCAATTTCGCCACCCATTTGGTCGGCTCCCAATAGGTCACCCTCGGATCGGTCAATCCCGACAGCACCAGCATCGCCGGATAGGGTTTTGCGCTGACATTGTCATAGGGTGAATAAGACGCCATCAGGCGGTAGAATTCTTCAGAAGCAATCGGGTTGCCCCATTCCGGCCATTCCGGAGGCGTCAGCGGCAGGGTGTCGTCGAGCATCGTCGTCAGCACATCGACAAAGGGGACGGCGGCAATGATTCCGCCGAACTTTTCCGGTGCGATATTGGCAATGGCCCCCATCAGCATTCCGCCCGCAGAACCGCCTTCGGCGACGATGTGCTCGTAAGCGGTGAAGCCTTCGGCCACCAGGAAATCCGCAGCCGAGATGAAGTCTTTGAAAGTATTGGTCTTGGCCTGCATCTTGCCGTCTTCGTACCATGCATAGCCCTTGTCCTTGCCGCCGCGGACATGGGCGATGGCATAGACAAAACCGCGATCAACCAGCGACAGGCAGGACGTGTTGAAACCGGCGGGAATGGAAATGCCGTAGGCGCCATAGCCATAAAGCAGGCAAGGCGCAGAGCCGTCCAGTTTTGTGTCCTTGCGGTAAAGCAGCGTGACAGGGACCTTTTCGCCATCATGGGCCGGCGCCTGGACGCGGCGGGTCACATAGTCATCGGGATTGTGGCCGGAGGGCACTTCCTGGGTCTTCAGCAGCCGGCGTTCACGGCTCGCCATATTGTAATCGTAAAGCTGGGAAGGCGTCGTCATCGAGGAATAGGAAAAGCGGATGACATCGGTGTCATATTCCAGCGAGCCGATCAGGCCGAGTGAATAGGCCTCCTCGGCAAAGGCGATCTCATGCTGCTCGCCGGTCTTGCGGTCGGCCACGATGATGCGCGGCAGGCCCTCATGGCGTTCCAGCCAGACGAGATAGCGGGCAAAAGCAATATGCGACAGGATCAGCGTGCCGGGCCGGTGTGGAACGACTTCGCGCCAATTGGTCTTTTGCGGGGCGGAAACCGGCGCTTCCATGATCTTGAAATCCTGTGCGCCGCCGTCATTGGTCAGGATATAGAAGACGTCGCCGCCCTCTGTCAGGTCATATTGCATGCCGGGGTGACGGGCCGCGACCAGCCGGGGTTCGGCTGTCAGGTCCTTGGTCGACAGGATCCGGTATTCGGATGTTTCGTGGTCGTGGATGTCGATGAAGATGTAATCATCCAGCCGCGAACCGCCGACGCCCACGAAGAAGCCGGGATCCCTTTCCTCATAGACCAGGCGGTCGGCGGACTGCGGCGTGCCGATGACATGAAAGAAAATTTTCGAGGGGCGGTGGTTTTCGTCCTGCACGGAATAAAAGAAGCTGTTGCCGTCCGGCGTCCATGCGCCGCCGCCGCCGGTATTGATGACGGTGTCTTCCAGATCCTTGCCTGTAGCAAAGTCGCGGATCTTCAAGGTGAAATATTCCGAGCCCTTGTCGTCAAAGCTCCACAAACCGCAATCATGACCGGGCGCGTGATCAAGCCCGCCCATGCGGAAATAGTCATTGCCGTCGGCTTCCTTGTCGCCGTCAAGCAGGATTTCCCGTTCGCCGCCGTCGCGCGGAACGCGGAAATAGCTGGCCTGTTCCCCACCGGTCACAAACAGGGTGCCATAGGCGAATGGACCGTCGGCCATCGGCACAGAGCTGTCGTCTTCCTTGATGCGGCCTTTCATTTCGGAAAACAGCTTTGCCTTCAGTGCGGCCGTATCAGCCATGGCCGCCTGTTCATAGGCGTTTTCAGCTTCCAGATGCGCCCGGATCGCCGGATCGAGCAAGGACGGGTCGTGAAACATCTCCTGCCAGTTGTCGGCCCGCATCCAGGCGTAGTCGTCGGTGCGGGTTATGCCGTGCCGTGTATCGCTCAGGGGTCTTTTTTCGGCTTTCGGGGCTTGGGGCAGGTCATTGAAAATCGGCACGCTTCATTCTCCAGTCTGGTAGGCGATGGGATCGCTGATCGGTCGGCCCTGATGTAGTCGGCCTGATCGCGCCTGCCAAGGGCGGGTTGCATCTTTTGAGCCATGTCAATGACGGCAGGACTGAACTTTGGTTTATGGAACGCGATGCATTGAAGGATTGACTTAACACATAGCAAATCTTATATGTAACTTGAAATTGGGTTTTACTGTTGAATCGGACCGAGACCGCCGGCGCGGCCGGCCATCAGGAGGATAAAATGGCGCATGTAGTGGTATTGGGTGCTGGCCTTGGCGGCACCATCATGGCTTACGAATTGCGCGACGTGCTGTCGCGCAATGACAAGATCACAGTGATCAACAAGGGCACCACCTATTCCTTCGTGCCGTCCAACCCCTGGGTGGCGGTCGGCTGGCGCGATCGCGCCTCAATCGAAGTGGATCTGGTTCCGGTACTGGCCAAGCGCGACATCGCACTCAGGCCCGAGGGTGCGGCACGCGTTCATCCGGAAGAAAACCGGGTGGAAATGCTGGACGGTTCGTCCGTCTCTTATGATTTTCTGGTCATTGCCACCGGACCCGATCTCGCTTTTGACGAGATTGAGGGCTTCGGGCCGGAGGCCCATACCCATTCGGTCTGCCACATCGATCACGCTTTGATGACCAAGGAAGCCTTTGACAAACTGGTCGCCAATCCGGGCCCGGTCGTGGTCGGCGCGGTGCAGGGCGCATCCTGTTTCGGCCCGGCCTATGAATTCGCCTTCATTCTCGACAAGGCTTTGCGCGACGCCAAGGTGCGCGACAAGGTCAACATGACCTTTGTGACGTCGGAGCCCTATATCGGCCATCTTGGCCTTGACGGCGTCGGCGACACCAAGGGACTGCTCGAAAGCGAGATGCGTCAGCACCACATCAAATGGGTCACCAATGCCAAGCTTTCGAAAGCCGAAGAAGGCAAGGTGACCGTTGAAGAGATCAACGAGGATGGCAGCGTGGCGCGCAACCACGAAATCCCCGCTGCCTTCACCATGATGCTGCCAGCCTTCCGGGGCGTGGAAGCGGTTCGCGGCATTGAAGGCCTCGTCAATCCGCGCGGCTTCATCGTGGTCGACAAGCATCAGGCCAATCCCAAATATCCCAATGTCTTCGGCATTGGTGTTTGCGTGGCCATTCCGCCGGTCGGCAAGACGGCCGTGCCGGTGGGCGTGCCGAAGACCGGTTTCATGATCGAATCCATGGTAACCGCGGCGGCGCACAACATCTCCCGCCTGATCGAGGGCAAGACCGCCAATGCGGAAGGCAGCTGGAACGCCGTCTGCCTTGCCGATTTCGGCGATTCCGGCGTGGCCTTTGTGGCCCAGCCGCAAATCCCGCCGCGCAATGTCAATTGGGCCTCGTCCGGCAAATGGGTGCATTTGGCCAAGATCGGCTTTGAAAAGTACTTCCTGCGCAAGGTCCGCCAGGGCAAGTCCGAGCCCTATTACGAAAAGCTGGCGCTGCAGATCCTCGGCATCGACAAGTTGAAGGAAGTCAAGTTCGACTGACAATGCTTGATGCTGACAGAAGGCTGACAATCCGGATCAGCCTTCTGTCAGCGGGCTTGTCGTACCCTGATCGTGTTGAATTTGAAGCCCCATCAGGAGAGACACAATGAAGAGCCTTACCACTGCCATTCTCATGGCCTTTACCGCAGCAATCGCGCTGAATGCGAGCACGGCGAACGCCGCCGGCAAGAAGACCATCGTTGAATATCTGACCGGCGCCAGCTCGTCCGCTGAAGTCGCCGGTTCGGATGATCCGGCGGGTCATGACATTGGCGACGACAATTCATCCGAAACTGAAGTCGGGGATGACAATTCCTCCGAATCTGAAGCCGGCGACGATGACGGCCCGAACCATGACGTTGGTGACGACAACGGCCACGACGCTCCCGGCCACGACGCCGGTGATGATCACGGCGGTTCGGACCACGGCGGCAAAGGTGGTTCGGACCACGGCGGCAAAGGCGGCCACGACGACTGAGGAATTTGCGACCTGCGGGTCATCGTCAGCATATGCATTGAAAAAAGCGGGCCCGTCGAGGCCCGCTTTTATGTGTAAATAGCGCATGATGCGGGGGCTTGGATTTGCCCGATTATCCCGGCAGATTGGTCAAGTGCTTCAGCAAGGCTCACACAGCATCGACAAAACTGTCCAGCACCCGCTTCTGGCCGGCCCGGTCGAAATCGATGGTCAGCTTGTTGCCCTCGATGGACGCGATGTTGCCATTGCCGAATTTCATATGGAAGACCCGGTCGCCGATGGAAAAGCGCGATGGTGTCTCGATGGTGGATTTGGCGACCAGCTGGCCTTCGATGGTCGCACCTTTCGGCCCGCTTTCGCCATAGCCGATCTTTTCCACCTGATGGCCCGAACGGGTGCCCCAATTGGAACGCGTCGCATCGTTGCGGTTGGCCTGGGCGCGCTGCCATCCCGGCGTCGAATAGGTGTTGGTGAAAGGGTCGTTGCCCTTGGAACCCATCGTGTCAAAGCGCGAGGCGCCATAGCCGCCGCGACCATAACCGCCATAATTGCCTTCCATTTCAGCCACTTCGACATGGCCCTCGGGCAGTTCATCGAGAAAGCGCGACGGGATGGTGGATTGCCACAGGCCGTGGATGCGGCGGTTTGAAACAAACCAGATATGGCAGAACCGCTTGGCCCGCGTCAGCCCGACATAGGCAAGCCGGCGTTCTTCCTCAAGTCCGGAGCGTCCGCCTTCATCAAGCGAGCGCTGGTGGGGAAACAGGCCTTCTTCCCAGCCGGGCAGGAAGACCGTTTCGAATTCCAGTCCCTTGGCCGAATGCAGCGTCATGATCGAGACCGCGTCCATTTCGGCATTCTGTTCGACATCCATGACCAGGCTGACATGCTCGAGAAAGCCGCGCATGGATTCAAAGCCTTCCATCGAGCGGACGAGTTCCTTGAGGTTTTCAAGCCGGCCGGGCGCTTCGGCGGATTTGTCGTTCTGCCACATGCCGGTATAGCCGCTCTCGTCCAGGATCATCTCGGCCAGTTCGGTATGCGGCATGGTTTCAAGCTGGCCTTGCCAGCGCTGGAAATTGGTCACCACGTCAAACAGCGCCTTGCGGGCCTTGGGCTTGAGTTCCTCTGTTTCCACCATGTCGATGGCAGTTGCCAGCATCGGCATGTCGCGTGAGCGGGCATGGTCATGCAGGAAGCGGACCGTGGTCTCGCCAAGACCCCTTTTGGGGGTGTTGATGATGCGCTCGAAAGCCAGATCATCGGCCGGTTGGCAGACCAGCCGGAAATAGGCCATGGCATCGCGGATTTCCAGCCGCTCGTAAAAGCGCGGTCCGCCGATCACCCGGTAATTAAGCCCCAAGGTGACAAAGCGGTCCTCAAATTCACGCATCTGGAACGAGGCGCGAACCAGAATGGCCATGTTGTTGAGAAGCAGGCCCTTTTTCTGCATCGCCTCGATTTCGTCGCCGACCGCGCGGGCCTCTTCCTCGCTGTCCCAGGCGGCATGAACCTTGACGGCTTCGTCATCGGGGTCGCGACGCTCGGTAAACAGGGTCTTGCCGAGCCTGCCTTCATTGTGGGCGATCAGGTGACCGGCAGCACCCAGAATGTGCTCGGTGGAGCGATAATTGCGCTCCAGCTTGATGACGGCGGCACCCGGAAAATCTTTCTCAAACCGCAGGATATTGTCGACCTCCGCCCCACGCCAGCCATAGATCGACTGGTCGTCGTCGCCGACGCAGCAAATATTGACTGGACTGTCCTTGGGACGCTGGGCCAGCAGCCTCAGCCACATATATTGCGCCGTATTGGTGTCCTGGTATTCATCGACCAGAATGAAGCGGAAGCGTTCCTGGTAGTCGCGCAATATGTCGGGATTGGTGCGCATGATGCGGATCGGATGCAGCAGCAGGTCGCCGAAATCGCAGGCGTTCAATGTCTTCAGCCGGTTCTGGTAGGCGGCATAGAGCGCGCGGCCCTTGCCGTTGCCGAAAGCCCGTGCATCGCCTTCGGCGATATCGGCAGGGTCCAGTCCCTTGTTCTTCCATCCGTCGATCATCTGGGCAAATTGCCGGGCCGGCCAGCGCTTGTCGTCCAGACCCTCTGCCTGGATGATCTGCTTGACCAGACGGATCACGTCATCGGTGTCGAGAATGGAGAAATCCGATCGCAGTCCGGCCATTTCGGCATTGCGCCTGAGCATCTTGACGCCGATGGAATGGAAGGTGCCAAGCCATGGCATGCCTTCAACCGCGCCGCCGACCAGATGGGCAATCCGCTCCTTCATCTCGCGGGCCGCCTTGTTGGTGAAGGTGACAGCGAGGATCTGCGAAGGATAAGCACGGCCGGTGCCGAGAATATGGGCAATCCGGGTCGTCAGCACCCGCGTCTTGCCGGTTCCCGCGCCAGCCAGCACCAGAACCGGGCCATCCAGCGTTTCAACGGCGCGCAACTGCTCCGGGTTCAGCCCTTCAAGATAATCCGGCGCTGGCGTCGCCGCCTCGCGGGCGGCCAGTGCGCGCGCGGCAA
>JBGSIT010000039.1:0-85796 GCA_041742335.1 Rhizobiaceae bacterium | reverse complement strand
CCAATGTGCGCGCGCCCGCGCCGGCGCGTCGCCGCGTGGCGAGAAAGCCGCGCAAATCGGCAGGCCTCAGTGCCGCAATATCCTTGAGCCGGGCAGGATGGCCGGCATGGCCGGTCAGAAAACCGAGAAACTGCCTTGTGTCGCGTTCATAGGCTTCCACCGTATTGGCGGACAGCCGGCGTTCGCCGGACAATTGCTCCAGCCAGGCCATGCGCAGACCTGCAAGTTCCTGATCGGAAATAATCAAGAGTTCATTCATCTCACACCCCGGGCGGCAATCCTGGCCGAGAATGGCGGCAAAGGGTTAGGGAGATGTTAATGAAATCCGCTTGCCTGACGCTATTGCTGCTCGTCTTTTCTCAAGGGGTCCGCTGTATCAGCATCTTCCGGTTTGACGCTCTTTTCCATCGATCGCCGCGCCCTCAGTGCGGCGGCGACGAAGACGCGCGACAGGCCGTGATAAAGCGGTTCGCGCGACAATAGCCGCGACGTCAGGAAGCCCAGCATGGCGGAGGCCATGATGGCGATGACGGCGTCATGGTTGCCTGTCATTTCGAGGATGATGACAAAGGCCGTCATCGGTGCTTGCACGACTCCGGCAAAATAACCGGCCATGCCAAGAATGGCGGCCAAGGCTATTTCCTTGCCCATCAATGTGCCGACAGTGCTGCCGAATCCCGCGCCGATGGACAATGAAGGTGCAAAAATGCCGCCCGGAATGCCGGACATCATTGAAAAAAAACTGGCAAAGAGCTTTTCGACAAAGAAGAACGTCGGCAAGGCGTTGCCTTCGACAGCGCTTCGCGCCTGCTCATATCCGGTTCCGAATGTGGTGCCGCCGGCAATGATGCCGATGACGCCGACCGCCAATCCGCAACCGCCCGCCAGCATCAACATGCGGATCAGCGGCAGGGGCTGGGCCCATCTGCGAATCCGGCTACCGAAATTCAGGGCGAATCCGCTGAAGGCCGCCCCCAGAGTGCCGCCGCCAATGCCGCAGACAAGAACCAGTCCCCAGTCTCCGATCGAAACGGGAAGGGCGGCCGCGGTTCCGAAATAGGTATAGTTGCCCGACAGTCCCAAAGCAGCCAGGCCGGACAGGATGACCGCAGTCAGTACCAAAGCATTGGCCCGCGATTCATACGTTCGGCTCATTTCTTCAATGGCAAAGACGATACCGGCCAGCGGCGTGTTGAAGGCCGCGGCTATACCGGCTGCCGAACCCGCCAGTATGAGCCCGCGCGCCTGCGCCATGCCGCCAAAGCGGGCGACCGCCAGCATGATCGAGGCGCCGACCTGCACCGTGGGACCCTCGCGGCCAATCGAGGCGCCGCTCAAGAGACCAAGGACGGTCAGCAGGATCTTGCCCACAGCCAGTTTCAACGACAACAGGCGTGACCGGTCTTCATCATCACGCACATGCCGTGAGGCAATGGCCTGGGGAATGCCGCTGCCCTGGCTGTTGGGAAAGACGGTGATGGCCAGCCAGGCGGAAAGAACGAAGCCAAGCGGCGTGATGGCAAGCGGAAGCAGATAAGACCATTCCCCGGAAGTTGTTACTCCGGTAAATATCTCATGCGCCTTGTCAGCCATCTTGGCGAAGATCACGCTGATGAAGCCGATTGCCAGCGCCCCCGTCCAGAACACCAGCCTCGGCCGCCAGACATTATAAGACCCCAGCAGCACCCGGGAACGTCGCAACAGTCGGGATTTCGTATAAGCGGGACGCATGATAATACTCTTTCAGGCGTGGGGACGTTATGCCGTGCGAACAGCAAGATGTTAACAAGGCTTCAGCGCGCTCAGTCATTTGAGGCACTTGTTCGCACTTTGCCAAGTCCTGCATTCCTTATCCAATGTGCTGGCTTGCATTGCAACCCGTTGGCCCTTTTTCATCACGAGGACGGAGCTGTGTTGGTTAATGCCTCGCAATGAGCAGCCAATAACGTCGAGGCGCATGGTCTGAGGCCCGGCTGCGGCGCGCGCCAAACGGCTTTTTGCCTTGAAAAAGCGTGGCCCCGCAGTTATGAACCAGCCAGTTTGTCAAACCCCGAAACCCGAAAGTAGCACAGCATGACCACACGCACGCTTTTCCTCTTGCCTGGTGACGGCATTGGCCGCGAAGCCATGGCTGAAGTCCGCAAGATCATTGGAGCCATGAACCGCGAGTTGAACACCGGCTTCAAAACGGATGAGGGTCTTGTCGGCGGCTGTGCCTATGACGCGCACGGGGTTGCGATTTCCGAAGACGACATGAAAAAGGCGCTGGCAGCCGATGCCGTGCTGTTTGGCGCGGTCGGCGGTCCGAAATGGGATTCAGTGCCTTACGAGGTTCGTCCGGAAGCAGGCCTTCTCCGCCTTCGCAAGGATTTGCAGCTTTTTGCAAATCTGCGTCCCGCCATTTGTTATCCGGCGCTGGCCGCCGCTTCCTCGCTGAAGCCGGACGTTGTTGAGGGCCTGGATATTTTGATCGTCCGCGAATTGACCGGCGGTGTTTATTTTGGCGAACCCAAGGAGATCATCGATCTCGGCAATGGCCAGAAGCGCGGCATCGACACACAGGTCTATGATACCTATGAAATAGAGCGCATTGCATCTGTGGCCTTTGAGCTGGCCCGTACCCGCAACAATCGTGTCTGCTCGATGGACAAGCGCAATGTGATGAAGTCCGGCGTTCTCTGGAACCAGGTGGTTTCGGCGCTCCACAAGGAAAAATATGCCGATGTGCAGCTTGAGCATATGCTGGCCGATGCCGGCGGCATGCAGCTTGTACGCTGGCCCAAGCAGTTCGACGTCATCGTTACCGACAATCTGTTCGGCGACATGCTGTCCGACGTTGCCGCCATGTTGACCGGCTCGCTTGGGATGTTGCCCTCGGCGTCACTCGGCGCGCCCGATCCGGTGACCGGCAAGCGCAAGGCGCTTTATGAGCCCGTCCACGGTTCAGCCCCGGATATTGCCGGCAAGGGCATCGCCAATCCGATCGCCATGATCGCTTCCTTCGCCATGTGCCTGCGCTACTCGTTCAACCTGGTGGAATTGGCCGACAAGCTTGAAAAAGCCATTGCCAACGTGCTTGATCGCGGTATCCGCACCGGCGACATCATGTCGGACGGAGCAAAGCAGGTAACAACAAGCGAAATGGGCGACACCATTCTGGCCGAGTTCCTGGACCTTGCCCGCTGACGCCAACATCATCGTGTCCAACCAGGCCGGACTTGATGGCTTTGGCCGCGCGCCATTGAAGAAAGCGGCATCATGCAGAAGCCCGTCACGCCGGAAATTGGAAGCAGCGAAGGCCCGCTTGCACAAGCGGGCTGGTGGCGCTCGACCATTGCTCCCCTGCTGACAATCTTCGCCTTGGCAGTCTTGACCGGCTACCTGCTGGACGGCGCGGCGATTGCAGAACGCGACGCCTGGCCGGAAGCGCTTTATACGTTGGCGCGACAGCTTACCAATCTCGGAAAATCCGGCTGGATATTGGTATCATCCGCCTTGGTGCTGGCTGGCGCATTCCTGACTATGCGGAAGGCCCCGACCGCCGGACTGCAGGCCAAGGCCCGGATTGTCGCCACTTCCGCCGGTTACATTTTTGCCGCTGTCGCGCTTTCGGGCATTAGTGTCAACCTGGCCAAACGGCTGATCGGGCGGGCGCGGCCCGAGCATTTTTCCGATTATGGTCTTTTTGGGTTTTCGCCCTTTTCAGGCTCGGGCTTTGAAAGCTTTCCATCCGGCCATTCGACGACGGACGGGGCCCTGTGCGCCGCGCTCGCCATTATGTTTCCGCCATTGCGCGTGCCTTTGCTGATCGCCGGCGCCTTTCTTGCGCTAACCCGGGTCATTGTCGGCGCGCATTATCCAAGCGACATCGTCGCCGGATTTGGCTACGGCGTCTGGTTTTCGATCATGACCGCAGGTTATTTCCGGGCGCGCGGACTGTCCTTCAAGTCTCTTTGAACAATGAAAACCGGCGCGGAGGTCACCCGCGCCGGTTTCAAATCTACGGTCTGACTTGACGCCGTTGGCGTCAATCGGCGTTGACGTCGTTATTCTTGGTTTCCCTGAGGAAGATCATGCCGATGACCAGCGACATGCCGGCAATGATGATCGGGTACCAGAGGCCGTAATAGATATCGCCCTTGGCCGCGCTCATAGCAAAGACGATAGCCGGAAGAAGACCGCCGAACCAGCCATTGCCGATATGATAGGGCAGCGACATGCCGGTATAGCGAATGCGGGTCGGAAACATTTCCACCAGCATGGCGGCAATCGGGCCGTAGACCATGGTGACATAGATGACCAATATGGTCAGGACCGCAATGATCTGGAACCAGTTGACCTTGGCGGGATCAGCAAAAATATGAAAATCACCGCCGACGGGAACCTTGTAGACGTTCATTTCGTTGACGCCCTGCAGATCCTTGGCCGTCATCAACTTGTCGCGGATCATCTTGGCAGCCGGCATGACTTCCTTGTCGCTGGCCATGATGGCAGCTTCGTCGAGGTTCATTTCAGGATTGGCGGCCAGGTAAGCGGCAATCTTCGCCTCCGGTATGAGGGCTGTAGCGCGAACCAGCGGATAACCGGCGGCCTTGAGCGCAACATAGGTCGACTTCTGGAACGTCGCATCCAGAGCCTTTGCCTGATCGCCTGACGTGACGGCGTCATAGCTTTCAATGACCGTGTCGGCAATCTTCACACTGGCCGTCGAACCGGCGGCGGCGTCAGTGATGACATAGGGGATGGAGTTCCGCGTCAGAAAGGCAGTAGCCACATCGCAGGAAGTCGTAAACTTTGCCGTTCCCGTCGGGTTGAACTGGAAATGGCAGTCTGCCGGATCGGCATTGACCGTTGCGACGATATTGACCTGCGCTTGGGCGAGATCCGGATTGCCGGCCCAGGTCAGCGCCTTGAACAGCGGGAAGTAGGTCAGCA
Organism: Rhizobiaceae bacterium; assembly: GCA_041742335.1. Lineage (GTDB taxonomy): Bacteria > Pseudomonadota > Alphaproteobacteria > Rhizobiales > Rhizobiaceae > Rhizobium_E. The sequence goes on along the minus strand of JBGSIT010000039.1, from coordinate 80,861 downwards.
TCGCCAATAGCAGCCCGGTCATGATGATCGGCTTGCGGCCGATCTTGTCGGACAGCCAACCGAAGACCACGAAAAAGCCGGTGCCGATGGCAAGCGAAATCGCAACCATGTAATTGGCCGATTGCAGGTCGATCTTGAGGATGTTCTGCAGGAAGAACAGCGCATAGAACTGACCCGAATACCAGACCACGGCTTGGCCTGCGACTGCGCCAAACAAGGCAAGGATGGCGATCTTGGCGTTTTTCCACTGACCGAAGGCTTCCGAAATCGGCGCCTTGGACTGCTTGCCCTCCTCCTTCATTTTCTTGAAGGCGGGCGATTCATTCATCTTCATCCGGATCCAGACAGAGACCCCGAGAAGGACAGATGAGACGATGAAGGGTATGCGCCAGCCCCAATCGGCAAAGGCATCCTTGCTCATGACCGACTGGATGAACAGGATGATCAACAGCGACAGGAAAAGGCCCAGCGTTGCGGTGGTCTGGATCCAGGAGGTATAAAAGCCACGGCGTCCTTCCGGCGCATGCTCGGCGACATAGGTCGCCGCACCGCCATATTCACCGCCGAGCGCAAGCCCCTGCAGCAATCTCAGGCCGATCAGGATGATCGGCGCGGCAATGCCGATCGTGGCGGCCCCCGGAAGAATGCCGACCAGGAAGGTCGAGGTTCCCATGATCAGGATGGTGACGAGAAAGGTATATTTGCGCCCGACGAGATCGCCCAGCCGGCCAAAGACCAGCGCGCCGAAGGGACGCACCAGAAAGCCTGCGGCAAAGGCCAGCAACACGAAGATGTTGCGGGTGGTTTCGGGATACTGGTTGAAGAAGGCAAAGCCGATATAGGTTCCCAGTGAACCATAGAGATAGAAATCGTACCATTCAAACACGGTGCCGAGTGATGAGGCAAAGATAACTTTCTTTTCTTCAGCCGTCATGGCCCGCCCGGCGCTGCCGGACGCAGTGATGTCAACCATTGTCGAAATCCTCCAGGGTAAATCAATGATGATGCGGCAGCGGTCACCAACCTCCCGGAAAGAGCACCGTGCTTGGCCATAGAAATGACAGAAGTCGCGGCTTTGGTGCAGCCGTGCTTTGGGATTATGACTTTGGTATGAGCGCGTTTGCGCCGGTTCCGCCGACCTTGGGAGCAAACTCCGGCTTGACTCCGGGCGAAAAAAAGCTAAAGCACAAACGCGGAAAAGGAACCCTTTGCATGCGCCTGTGCTGCTTTGCCATCATCGCCATGTTCGAACCTGCCTTGGTGGGCGGTGAAGGATGCCGTTTCTCTCCTGATTACAAGACCAGGGCGACCAAAACGACGACGAAAACCGTCTGACGTTCCCGGCCCGCCGCTCTCTCCCCCGGCTCTCAGGTCGGGGACAGACCAGAACGGCCGGTCGGCCCTCTGGTCATCAATTCCAAAAACCGGCGGAGAGACAGAAAGAGAAAGTGAAATGGGCTTCAAAATAGCAATTGTTGGCGCGACCGGTAATGTGGGACGCGAAATGCTCAACATCCTCGCCGAGCGCGATTTTCCCGCCGATGAAGTGGTCGCGCTTGCCTCCAGCCGGTCCGTTGGCACCCAGGTTTCCTTTGGAGACAGGACCCTGACGGTCAAGAACCTGGAGAATTATGATTTTTCCGATACCGATATCTGCCTGATGTCGGCCGGTGGAACCATCTCGCAGAAATATTCGCCGAAGATCGGCGCAAAGGGTTGCGTTGTCATCGATAATTCATCGGCCTGGCGCTATGACGCCGACGTTCCGCTGATCGTGCCGGAAGTCAATCCCGACGCCATTTCGACCTTCACGCGCAAGAACATCATCGCAAATCCCAACTGTTCGACGGCCCAGCTGGTCGTGGCGCTGAAGCCATTGCATGACCATGCCAAGATCAAGCGTCTGGTCATTTCCACCTATCAATCGGTTTCCGGCGCCGGCAAGGATGGCATGGACGAATTGTTCAACCAGACCCGCGCAGTTTTCGTCGCCGATTCAGTGGAAACCAAGAAGTTCACAAAGCGCATCGCCTTCAATGTGATCCCGCATATCGACGTGTTCATGGAAGACGGCTACACCAAGGAAGAATGGAAGGTTCTGGCCGAGACCAAGAAGATCCTTGACCCGAAAATCCGGGTGACCTGCACAGCCGTGCGCGTTCCCGTTTTCATCGGTCATTCCGAATCGGTCAATATCGAATTCGAAAATGAAATCTCGGCTGACGAAGCCCGTGACATCCTGCGGGACGCGCCCGGCTGCCAGGTTATCGACAAGCACGAAAACGGCGGCTATATGACGCCTTACGAATGCGCAGGCGAAGACGCCACCTTCATCTCGCGCATCCGCGAAGATGCAACGGTGGAAAACGGCCTGAACATCTGGATTGTTTCGGATAATCTGCGCAAGGGTGCTGCTCTCAACGCAATCCAGATTGCCGAATTGCTGGTCAATCGCGGAATGTTGAAAGCCAAGAAGGCGGCGTGATCGCTGATCCGCTGCCCGTGAATGAATATCGACCCCGCCCCAACCGTATCAGGAAAAGGCGGGGTTCAGTCTCGGGGCCAAAAAATGCCAAATTGGCATGGCACCCAGGGCGTTCGCTGATGTCAACGCATCGACCGGAAATCACACGAGGCATTTCATGGGCAAGACGAAGATACTCTTTTCAGCAATTGCTGCCGCAACACTGACATTTGGGCTTCCGGGCCTGGTACTGGCCGCCAGTTGCGGCAAGACTGCTGCCGGCTTCGACCAATGGGTGGGTGCATTCAAGACGGAAGCGTCCCGCAAGGGCATAGACCAGAAGACGCTGGATCGTGTTTTTGCCAAAGTGTCCTACGCCAAGGCCACCATTCGCGCCGACCGCGGCCAGAAGAGCTTCAAGCTTTCGCTGGATGAATTCATGCGCAAGCGCGGCGCGTCAGCCATTGTTTCGCGCGGCTCCGGCATGAAGAAGAAGAATGCCGCTTTGTTCAATTCGATTGAAAAGCGCTATGGCGTGCCGCCCGGGCCGCTGGTGACGATCTGGGGCATGGAAACCGGATTTGGCAGCTTCCTCGGCAAGGAACATACGCTTTCCGCCGTGGCCACGCTGGCTTATGATTGCCGCCGCACCGATTATTTCACCGAACAGCTCTATTCCGCCCTCAAGCTGGTGCAGAACGGCACGCTCGCAATTGACGCGCGCGGTGCCGCCCATGGCGAGATCGGCCAGACCCAGTTCCTTCCCAAGAATGTTTTGCTCTATGGTGTCGATGGCGATGGCGACGGCCGGATCGATCTGGTCCGCTCGCGCGCCGACGCGTTGGCCTCCACGGCCAACTTCCTGGTCGGCCATGGCTGGAAACCCGGCGGCGGCTACCAGCCCGGACAGGTGAATTTCGCGGCGCTTGAAGGCTGGAATTCGGCCTCGGTCTATCAGCAGTCGATTGCTATCATCGGGGCAAAAATTGATTCCAAATAATGTTGCTTCGGACAACATGGTTTGGATGTGAATGAAAACCGGCCTTTGCGGCCGGTTTTTTGTTAAAGGACTGGGCGCTGGAAATCGCCGGTTTCAGGGTTCATGACCCACAATTCCCCGGTGGAAATGTCAAACCAGGCGCCGTGTATCTTGAGCTTGCCGCGACCTTCCAGAATGGACACGCAGGGGAATGTTCGCAGATTGGCGATGGAGTTGCGGATCGACACCCGCTCCAGCGCAGTCTGGCGTTCTTGCTGGGTCAGGACATCGGAAACATTGATCTGTTCGGCTGCAGGTTTCAGCAAAAGCATCCACTTGCCAATGAAATCGCCGGGCGATAGAGGCTCGAAATTGCTGTCGAGCGCAGCCTGGATACCGCCGCAGCGTCCATGGCCCAGCACAAGGATATCGCGGACCCGCAATGATTGGACCGCAAATTCGAGGGCTGCAGACGTGCCGTGATACTGGCCGTCCGGCCCATAGGGCGGAACCATGTTGGCGACATTGCGCACCACGAACAATTCGCCCGGACCCGAATCGAATATGGTTTCGGGCGCAGAACGGGAATCGCAGCAGGATATCACCATGACTTGCGGTTTCTGACCCGCATCGGCCAGCGCCTTGTAGCGTTTACTTTCCGAAGCGTAGCGACCCTCCATGAATGCCTTGTAGCCGGACAGAAGGTGGGTGGGAAAATCTTTCATGCGTGATCTCCATTGCTGCCGGCTATCGCCGATACAGTAAAGCAAAATACCAGCGGCACGCGCCTGAACCCGCCGCGCCTCAGGCTTCGCTGCCGAGCCTGGTTACGCTGCGGTCCGGATGCATCATTGTGCGCATTTGCACCATCGCCATCGGTGTTGCAAGACTGGAAGCGTCAAGGGCCAGCGTCAACTCGTCCGAACCGCGCTTCATGCTACTTGCCATGACTTCAAAGACACTTGACGTGGCCATTTGAACGGCAGCCTGTTCCGGCTGGCCACCCATCAGTCGCGACAACAACAAAGCCGCCAGAAGATCCCCCAGGCCATTGGGAGGATCCTTGACCAGACGATGCTCTGCGAGGAATACATCGCTTGACGTCACCCAGAGATTGCCGGTGCTTGCCGCCATCATGGCAAAAGCCGAGGTTACCAGAATCCGGGGCGGCCCCAAGAGCAGCGCGGCTTCAATCAAGCCCGCGCTCGACTCCGGCTTTAAGCCGACGAACCATTCCAGTTCGAACCGGTTGGGCGTGGCAATCGAGGCCAGCGGCAGCAAATATTGCTTGATGGCCTCAGCAACTTCAAGCGAAACATAAAGACCGCCGCTATCGCCGATAACCGGGTCGCAAAGATAAAGCAGGTCAGGCTTTGCTTTTTTCATCCCGGCAATCAGATTTGCGGCGGCGACGACCTGGTCGGCGGAGGCAAAATAGCCTGTGAGAACCGCAGCCACTTCCCCGATATGGCTTGAAGCGGCAAGATCCGCCACGGCTGCTCCAAATTCGGCGCCGGCTATCGGTATCCGGGTCGAGCGGCCATGTCCGGGATGCCATGGCAGAATGACGGTCGGCAGCGCCCAGACGGGATGGCCAAGATGCTCCAATGCAAAGACCGCCGCGCGATTGCCGACTGAACCGCGCACGACGTGACTGGAGATGACAAGAATAGCGGCATGGCTGGAAGAATGCATCACAAAGTGGCCCGTTTGCGTTTCCATGCTCTCTTCAAACGGCAAAGAGGGACTGAAAGTCAACACTTGTCATTGCGATTGCTGATTTCCCGTCCCTGTCGGCGCCGGATGGCTGAGATCAGGCACCGGCCGGGAGATGAAAAAGGCCACCGGGCGTTAGATTTTCGTCGCCAATTCACAAAAGCCTGCTAGTTTGCTTTGATATTTATGGTCAATAAGGGGGAGTCGCCGGTGAAAAGGGATAAATCGGTTCATGATCGCAAAATTGCCGATGCCGCCAGCCTGCTTGACCAGCACAGTCCGGTTTACCTCGATCCGGCGATTCTCTTCAATCGTGCTTCCCGAGATGATCTTGACGCTTATCAACCCGACATGCTCGCGCAGGCGACGTTGCATGCCCAAAACGAAATAGCCGCTTTTGACGGCCAGAATGCAAAAATCAGCCTCGAACCGCTCAATGGCGTAAACCTGCATGGCCATCCGCTCTATGTGCTTTCGGTGACCGACAGGAACATGCCCTTCCTCTATGATTCGGTGATGGGCGAGATCACCGCGAGCCACCGCGACATTCCGCTGGCTGTACACCCCATCCTTGTCGCCAGACCGGGTGAGAGGCCCAAACTCTATTCCGCCGACGACCCCGCCACGGCCGGTCAGCGCATCAGCCACATCCAGATCCATCTCGAGCACGTCAATCCCGCCGAGACCGAACAAATCATCGGCCGGATCGCCAATGTTCTCAATCAGGTCCATCTCTCGGTTGCCGACTGGCGCGCCATGCTGGCGCTGCTGGACCAGTCGATCACCGAACTGCACACCCATCCCAGCGGAAGGCGGACGGCGGAAAAAGACGAGGCCCTGGCATTTCTCAACTGGTTGCGTGACAACAATTTCACATTTCTCGGCATGCGCGAATATGTCTATTCCGGCAGCGGCGAAGGCGCACGCGTCGAACGCGCCAGCGGGGCCGGTCTCGGCATCCTGTCGGATCCCGACATCCTGATCCTGCGGCTTGGCAAGGACGCCGTGACCACGACGCCGGAAATTCTCGATTTTCTTCAGGGGCCGGACTATCTGATCGTCACCAAGGCCAATGCCCGCTCGGTCGTCCACCGCCGCGCCTATATGGATTATATCGGCGTCAAGCGCTTCGACGCCGACGGCAGCGTGATTGGCGAACTGCGCATCGTCGGGATGTTCACATCGACCGCCTATACCAGGGCGGCCTCCGAAATTCCGCTGCTGCGACTAAAAGTGCGCAAGGTCAACGAGCATTTCGGCTTCGATCCGGAAAGCCATTCGGGCAAAATGCTGCTCAACACTCTGGACAGCTATCCGCGCGACGACCTTTTCCAGATCGATGTTCCGTTGCTGACCAAGTTTTGCGAGCAGATCAATGAACTTGGCGAGCGTCCGCGCGTGCGGGTCTTGCCGCGCATCGACCGTTTTGATCGTTTCGTTTCCGTTCTCGTCTATGTTCCGAAGGATGTCTACGACAGCGAGGTGCGCGAACGCACCGGCGCGTTTCTGCGCAGTGTCTATGATGGGCATATATCGGCCTATTATCCGGCGTTCCCGGAAGGCGGCGTCGCCCGCGTGCATTTCATCATCGGGCGCAGCGCCGGCAAGACGCCACGCGTCCCGCAAGCCAGGCTCGAAGCCGAAGTCAGGGCGATTTCGACGCGCTGGTCCGATCGGTTCAGGATTCTGTCAGGCCCGGAAGGTGCCGAACTGACCACTGGCCAGGCCTATCAGGAGAGCTTCAGCCCGGAAGAAGCCATCGAAGATCTGGGCAGGATGATTGCCTGCCGCGACAATGACGACATCAGTCTGTCGCTCGGCCAACGGGTCAACAGCGACACCAAATTGCTCAGGCTCAAGATTTTTCACGCTTCCAGTGCTCTGGCCCTTTCCCGCCGTGTGCCGCTTCTGGAGAATTTCGGCTTCAATGTCATCAGCGAAACAACCCATGACATCGGCGTCAGCCTGCTTAAGAAGGAAGGCTATCTCGTCGTTCTGCATGACATGGAACTGACTTTGAAGGTCGGCCATATCGCCAATCTTGAAAAGGATGCGGGACGGATAGAAGGAGCGCTTCTCGCCGCCTGGCGCGGCGAGGTGGAAAATGACAGCTTCAACCGACTGGTCATCGGGGCCGGGTTGCGGGTCGATCAGGTCAATGTTCTCAGGGCCTATTCCCGCTACCTGCGCCAGACCGGCATTACCTATTCGCAGAACTATCTCGCCGACACGCTGCAAAAGCACGATCAGATAGCCGTCGATATCTTCAAATTGTTCAATGCACGCTTTGATCCCGCCATCCACGGCGCCCAGAGCGAGCGCAAATGCCACGATATCCTTCGCCGGATAGAGACCCGGCTTGGCGATGTGCCCAGCCTGGATGAAGACAAGATCCTCAGGCGATTCGTCAATGCAGTGCAATCGACGTTGAGAACAAACTACTTCGCCAGGTTCGAAGACCCGGCCAAACCCGTGGCGCTGGCGTTCAAATTTGATTCCAAGGCGCTGGAAGGCCTTGTCGAACCCCGGCCTTTCCGTGAAATATTCGTCTACAACGCCGATGTCGAAGGCGTCCACCTTCGCTTTGGTCCCGTCGCACGCGGCGGATTGCGCTGGTCGGACCGCGCGCAGGATTACCGGACGGAAGTGCTGGGCCTGGTCAAGGCGCAACAGGTCAAGAACGCCGTGATCGTGCCGGTCGGCGCCAAGGGCGGCTTTTATCCGAAGAAATTGCCCGAAGGCGGGTCGCGCGACGCCATATTCTCCGCCGGCAAACAAGCCTATATGACCTTCGTGCGGACATTGCTGTCGGTCACCGACAACATTGTCGGCGATGCCGTGGTTCCGCCGGCCGATACGGTGCGCTACGACAGCGACGATCCCTATTTCGTGGTGGCCGCCGACAAGGGCACCGCGACATTTTCCGACACCGCCAATGAATTGTCCCAGGATGCGGGCTTCTGGCTTGACGACGCTTTTGCTTCCGGCGGATCGGCTGGCTATGATCACAAGAAGATGGGTATTACCGCCCGCGGCGCCTGGGAAGCGGTCAAGCGCCATTTCCGGGAAATGAACATCAATATCCAGACGACGCCGTTTTTCGTCGCCGGCGTTGGCGACATGTCCGGTGACGTTTTCGGCAACGGCATGCTGCTGTCAAGGCAGATCCGCCTGATCGCCGCATTCGACCATCGTGATATCTTTATCGATCCCGACCCCAATATCACCACCAGTTTCGAAGAGCGCGAACGCTTGTTCCTTTTGCCGCGCTCCAGCTGGCAGGATTACGACAAGACAGTGCTTTCCCAGGGCGGAATGATCATATCGCGCGCTGTCAAATCGGTGAAACTGACACCGGAGGCCCGGCGCGCCATCGGCCTTGAAAGCGATGTCGCAACGCCGTTCGAGATCATCACCGCCATTCTGAAAGCTGAAGTCGACCTGCTGTGGTTCGGCGGCATCGGCACTTATGTGAAAGGCCCGGATGAAAGCGACGCCGATGTCGGCGACCGCGCCAATGACACGATCCGCATCAATGCCACCGAATTGCGCAGCAAGGTGATTGGCGAAGGCGCCAATCTCGGAATCACCCAGAAGGGCCGGATAGCCTTTGGGCTGGCGGGCGGGCGCGTCAATTCCGACGCGATCGACAATTCGGCCGGCGTCAATTCCTCCGACGTGGAAGTCAATATCAAGATTGCCTTGACGCCCGCCATGCAGGACGGGCGCACGCCGAGACCGAAGCGCAACAAATTGCTGGCTTCCATGACGGATGAGGTCGCGGGCCTGGTTCTGACCAACAATTACCAGCAGACCCTGGCCATTTCGCTGGTGCACCGCAAGAAGGCCGCCAATGGCAGCGATCTTGGCCGGTTGATGAACGGGCTCTCCTCGACCGGACTGCTGAGCCGCAAGGTGGAGGCGTTGCCGGACAATCGAAGCCTGGCAACCCGCTACGGCGCCGGCCAGTATCTGACACGACCGGAAATCGGCGTCCTCTTGTCTTATGCCAAGATCGCGCTGTTTGATCAATTGATCGCCGGCAACCTGCCTGATGAGCCCTATTTCCATGCAGAGCTTCTCAATTATTTTCCCAAGAAGATGCAGCGGGACTATCGCGCCGATATTGAAAAGCATCGCCTGCGGCGCGAAATCATCACGACATTCCTCGCCAATCATGTCGTCAATCGCGGCGGACCCGCCTTCGTCACTGTGATGGCTGAAGATACCGGGCGTTCACCCTCCGACATTGTGCGGGCGGCAATTCTGGTTCGGGCCGGATTTGCGCTGAAACCGATCTGGTCGGCGATTGATGAGCTGGACAATATCATTCCGGGCGAAACCCAGAATGACCTCTATGAAGAAGTGCTGGATTTTTACCGCAACGCCACGCGCATGGCGCTCAAGACCGGTGTCGCCGAGGGCGACCTCGGCCAGGCGATTGCAACCTTCGAGCTGGTGCGCCGGAAGATGAAGACCGGCACGGCAGTGGCTGTGGAAGACAGGGTATGGCCCGAGGAAGTGCCTCCGGAATTGGCGCAGACCATCAACCGCCTGCCCTCGCTCATTATCGTGCCCGAGATTGAACTGGTCAGTCGCATGTCGGGCGAATCGACGGAAGCCGTGGTTCCGGTTTTTCTCGGTGTGGGAGAGGCCCTTGGCATCGGCCGGCTGGAAAATGCCGCCCGCCAGCATACCGCAGCCGATTCTTATGAGGCAAGATTGGTATCGCGCGCCGAGGATGACCTGGCGGCCAGCCAGCGCGCCATCGCCGTATCGGTCATTCGCAATTTTGGCAGCCAGCGCAGGCCGGTCGAAGCATGGCTCGCGGCAGGCGGCACCGCGCTCGCCGAGTCCGTTGCAGCCATTGTCGGCATTGCGACAGGACCGGAAATTTCCATGACCCAATTGGTGTTGGCATCCAGCCTTTTGCGGGATCTTGAACAAAAAGTGGGACAATAGCGACTATATTGAATTCATTTGGAGATTGACGATTGGCACTCGCTTCGCAAGACGTGGTGACTCCGGCTGATAAAAAGGGAATTTTTGGATGGATGTTGTTCGACTGGGCGGCGCAGCCGTTTTTCACAGTCGTTACGACTTTCATTTTTGGTCCCTATTTTGCGTCCAGAATGGTTTCCGACCCTGATCTGGGCCTGCAATATTGGGGCACGATCGGATTTGTCTCAAGCATCATCATTGCCGTTCTTTCACCCTTGCTGGGCGCCATGGCGGATGCCACCGGATCGCGAAAAAGCTGGATCGGCGTCTTCGCTCTCGTCAAGATCATTTCCCTCAGCCTTTTGTGGTTCGCAGCGCCCGGCAGTTCGGCGCTATTGGTAGGAATGCTGTTTGTGCTTGCCTCGCTGGCCGCCGAGTTTTCCATCGTTTTCAATGATTCCATGATGACGCGGCTGGTCGGCATGCAGAGCGTCGGCCGGATATCCAACATCGCCTGGGGACTGGGTTATCTCGGCGGCATGATCGCGTTGTTCGCAGTGCTGTTGCTCATGGCGGGAAATGCAGAAACCGGCAAGACGCTGATCGGCATCGATCCGATCTTCGGGCTTGATCCGGCCAAGGGCGAAGACGCCCGCATCACCGGGCCGCTTTCAGCACTTTGGTATTTGATCTTCATCCTGCCGATGTTCCTGTTCACCCCCGATACCGCCCGCGGCATGCCGCTGAAGCGGGCCGTGCGCACCAGCGTCTCCGACCTGCGCAACACACTTGGCGAAATATCCGGCAGGCCGGGCATCGTCAGGTTCCTGCTGGCGCGGATGTTTTACCAGGATGGCGTCAACGGCTTGCTATTTCTGGGAGGCGCCTTTGCCGCCGGGATGTTTTCCTGGCAAACCATGGAACTTGGGCTTTACGGAATCATCCTCAATGTCATCGCGATATTCGGATGCGTCGCGGCCAGTTTCATTGACAGCGCCATCGGTTCAAAAAAAGTGGTGTTCATATCGCTGGTGCTGCTGCTGCTGGCAACCGTCGGCATCGTCTCGACCAGTCCCGAGGCAACCCTCTTCGGCGCGATCGCCCTTCCGGCAGGCGATTCGGGAGGCCCCTTCGGCACAATGGCCGAGAAGGTCTATATCCTCTATGGCATGATGATCGGTATCGCCTTCGGGCCGATCCAGGCATCCTCCCGGTCTTATCTGGCCCGCAGCGTCAGCGTTGAGGAGGCCGGACGCTATTTCGGGATCTATGCGCTTTCCGGTCGGGCGACCGCATTTCTGGCCACCGGAATGAATGCCGCGCTGATTTATTTCACCGGATCGGCGCGGATCGGCATGTCGTCATTGATCTTGTTGCTGGCGATTGGCTTCGTCTTGTTGATCTTCACGCCTTACCCGGCTTCGAATCCGGATAAGCATCGATAGATCTTAATGCCTGAAGTGGCGCATTCCGGAAAACACCATGGCAATTCCGTGCTCGTCTGCAGCTTCGATGACTTCCTTGTCACGCATCGAACCGCCCGGTTGGATCACCGCTGTCGCGCCCGCCGCAATGGCTGAAAGCAGGCTGTCGGCAAAGGGCAGAAAGGCTTCGGAGGCCACGGCGGACCCTTTCGTCAAGGGCTCGGCAAGCCCCATGGCGCGGGCGGCATCTTCGGCCTTCAGGGCGGCGATCCGGGCGGAATCAACGCGGCTCATCTGGCCGGCGCCGATACCGGCCGTTTGCCCGCTCTTTGCATAGACGACCGCGTTTGACTTGACGTGCTTTGCGACCTTGGCGGCAAATTTCAGGTCAACCAGTTCCGATTGCGTAGGCGCGCGCCGGGTGACCACCTTCAATTCCAGATCCTCGACCATGCCGTTGTCCCTGCCCTGGACCAGAAAGCCGCCGGATACCGTCTTGGCGGTCAGGCCTGGCTGGCGGGGATCGGGCAATGATCCGGTAACCAATAACCGCAGGGCCGGTTTTGCGGCAATGATGGCGCGGGCTTCATCGGAGACGTCCGGCGCGATGATGACTTCTGTGAACAGCTTGACGATTTCGGTTGCGGTGGCTGCATCCAGCAAGCTGTTGAGCGCGATGATGCCGCCAAAGGCTGATGTGCTGTCACAGGCAAGCGCCTTCAGATAGGCCTCCTTCAACGACCCGCCGATGGCCACGCCGCAGGGATTGGCATGCTTGATGATGGCGCAGGCCGGGGCTTCGCTGACGGGAAATTCAGCTACCAGTTCAAACGCTGCATCGGTATCGTTGATGTTGTTGTAGGAAAGCTGCTTTCCCTGCAGCAAACGCGCCGTTGCAACGCCGGGCCGGTCTTCTCCGGTGACATAGAATGCGGCGCCCTGGTGCGGATTTTCGCCATAGCGCAACTCTTCCTTCAATTTGCCGCCTATCGTACGGTGACGCGGCGAAGCAATGTGGAGCGCATCGGCAAACCAGTTCGAGATCGCCGCATCATAGGCCGCAGTCCGGGCAAATGCGCGCGCTGCCATTTGCTGGCGAAAGCCGTAGCTTGTATTGCCGCTGCCGCTTTCGAGTTCCGCCGCGGTCTCAGCATAATCGGCTGGATCGGTGATGATGGCGACATATGCATGGTTCTTGGCCGAAGCCCGGATCATAGCCGGCCCGCCAATGTCGATATTCTCCACCGTCGTCGGATAGTCACCCTTTTGACGCCTGACTTCTTCAAACGGATATAGATTGATGACAGCCAGATCGATGGCTTCTATGCCATGGGTCTGCATGGCGGCGACATGATCCTGGTCGTCCCGGATTGAAAGCAGGCCGCCATGTACTGACGGGTGCAGCGTCTTGACCCGGCCATCCATGATTTCCGGAAAGCCGGTAAGCTCGGAAACATCGCGAACCGTCAGCCCCGCCTCAACCAAAGCTTTATGCGTTCCGCCGGTTGAAACCAGCTTTATGCCGTGAGCCGCCAACGCCTTGGCGAATTCGACAATACCGGTCTTGTCAGAAACCGAAAGCAGCGCGGTCCTTACCTTGACCTTGTCCGGCGTCGGGATTTTCTTGGAAATGACGGCCATATCTGCCTCCAGTTAGAGCGGGTCCCGTGGGCTTCAAGCCGCCGTCGTCGTGCATGACTGGAAAGGCGGCGCTTTCGGCTTCATCGGGTTGGGGAATTGTGCGGTTATCACAGCTGGGGAACGGATGGAACCCTGACCAAGGACCGATGCGCCAGCGGTCGGCAATCAATCAACCCTTTTTCTGCAACACCCATTGCACTTCCGACAATTCACCGACAATGAAGGCGAGTTCGATCTGGCGCGACGAGCGAATGCCGGAGGGATCGGCAAAGAAAACATCTTCCTCAATGGTCATGGCGCAGTCGACAGTGGAAAGATCCCAGATTTCCCCGTCAGGCGCGGTAAGCCGGACTTCGCTGCTGCCGAGCGCTGAAATTTCGATCTGCGGGTGAATGTGAAACCGGATGACGGCACGGTTTTGATCAGCGCCGTCAGGTTCGCTGCCGTCCGCCTTGATGAGACGATCCCTGCCGCGAACCATGGTGCCTGTCTGGTTGATGGCAAGGCTGCGTTCATGGACCAGACCGAAAGGCAGCAAATATCCGTCGTGGCGTGCCGTCAGGTTCTCGAGACCACGGACGGTCTCCTGCCGATCCACCACCACTTCATTGACACCGCCGACAATGATCGGTCCCAGCCATTTTGAAGTCGACATGCGACTTGAAGACGTATCATTCAGGGTCAAGCATGAATGGGCTGCAGTCGAACGCGCCAATTGGCGATAATGGTCTCCCGCAAAGCGCGGCGAGCCGGAATTGATGATGAACCGGTATTTGCCGGACGAGAATTCAAACGACAGGCTGCCGGCATGCGCCGTGGCTGAAAGGGCAACGGAAAGCGGCACGCCGGTATCCATCAATATGACTGTCTCGTTGACTGACAGGCGCTGGTAGTTGAGATGCGGCAACGTCTTGAAGGGCGGACCACCGGTCTCGTCATAGCGCAACACAGCCGCCAATTCCGTGGCAAGCGTCGTGGTCGCGCCGTTGAAGAGTGCAAGTTCACCGCCCTGGTGACGAAAAAACCGCAAAGCCGGAAACATCCGGTCGATGGCCGGGATCAGCTTTTGCGGTATGTCATAGCCGAGATTCACATAGGTTTGCCTGAGCGGCAAAAGGTCCAGCAATAATTCCAGCCCCGCCCGCGGATTTCGCGAGACATGCCCGCCATCCGGCAGGATCTGCCGCTCCAGTTCCTGGTCAAGCTTCCTTGCCGCCTTGCGGATTGTCGCCTGCGCCACCGGCATGGAAAGGGACGTGAAAGCCAGAGCGATCCGGACCCGCAGCCTTATCTCGCCGTCGGGCGTATAGGGGGCCACATGTTTGAGATAGCGTACCTGGACAGCAAGATTGCGGATAAAACGCCGGTAAAAACCGATTTCGGCATTTTTCAGTATGACCGGGGAATGCGACAGCCAGGAAATGACCCTATGCGCCACGATATCGGCTTCCCAGGCAAGCCCGACCATGCGCTTGCCGTGCACGACAATCCAGTCATCGACAATCCGCCGGGCATTGGCAGCGTGATCGTCATTCCTGGTGGCGCGCACGTCGCGCAGCCAGCCAAAGCCATGCAGGCGGGCGGCAAATTCCAGCGAAGGCAATTCGAGGCTGAACGGCGACAGGCCTTCGGTATCCAGCACGCGGCCGCCCAGCGGAAAACGCCCGGCAAATATTTCTTCAGCAATGAAAGGATCGGGAGCCCTGAGATCGGTGGGAGCGACGATCAGCCGGTCGGGTGTCCGGCCGGCAAAGCGCAACGCCGAAATCCGGCCGACCGCCACCCGTCGCGTCAGCCGGTTCCAGGCTTCACGCAAATAGAGATAGTAGAGCCTTTGGCTGTCGCTTAATTGCATTTTAACTATACTATTCCCGCCTCACCGATTGGTATGCCGGAATGGTTCAATCCGTCAACGAAAACTGGCCCGCGACAGCGGTTATCAAGATAAAACGGGACCGCGTCAGATTTTGGCGACGCCGAGATGAAAAAGGCAGTGCCGAACCGGCAAGCCGGAACAGTTCATGACCGGACCAGCACGGAGGCGTAAAAGCCATCCATTCCAGACGGAAATTCCGGCGTTAGCTTCAACATCGCAGGTGTGGTGCGAATGTCGCCCTGAGGGGTGATCGCATCTTCCAGGCCCGGCCAGTCTTCCTTCTTGACCGCGATCCGCTTGACGTCCGGACGTCTTTTCAGAAGTCCGTCGACCAGCATTTCACCTTCAAGCGGATCAAGCGAGCAATTGGAAAAAACCACGATTCCGCCTGGCCGGACGATATTGAGGGCATGATCAAGCAGTTTTTCCTGCACGCCGGCAAGCTTGCGGACATCCTCCAGACCCTTGGTCCAGGCAATGTCGGGATGACGGCGAATGGTTCCGGTTGAAGAACAGGGCGCATCCAGCAAGGCCGCGTCAAAAAGAACATCGGGCTGGAAATCGGCCATGTTGGTCTCGATCACCGTGGCATCCAGCTTGAGGCGCGCCAGATTGGCCTTGAGCCGCCTGATCCGACTTGCCGACTGGTCAAGCGCCGTGACCTCCGCCCCAGACAAGATCAATTGCGCCGTCTTGCCGCCTGGCGCAGCGCACAGGTCAACGACGCGGCTGCCGGCAATATTGCCAAACAGGCGGGCGGGAATGGAGGCGGCAGCATCCTGCACCCACCATTCTCCCTCTGCAAATCCTTCAAGCGCAGTCAGGCCCCCGGTTTGAACGCCGAGTCGAACCGAACCGGTCGGCAGGACAATGCCGCCGAGCTTTTCCGCCCAAAGCGCCGGATCGGATTTCACGGAGATGTCGATGGCCGGCATGTCGAGACAAGCCGCGCCGATCGCTGCGGCCGTTTGCGGCCCATATGCCGAGACCAGACGCTTATCCAGCCATTCAGGCAAGGGTGAAAGTTCAGTGCCGACTTCATCCAGAATCGAATTTTTCTCGCGCACGAGGCGACGCAGCAAGGCGTTGACGAGATTGGCGAAGCGGCGGGTGCGGGGATCGGAATGGGCATGTTCAACCGCCAGATCCACCGCGGAATGATCGGGTATGTCAAGAAACAGGATCTGGGCGGCGCCGACCGTCAGAATATGCTGCAGGGCATGGGCGCCTTCGGGCAGGGGGTTTTTCAAATAGGACGCAAAGATCGCATTTATCCGGCGCAACTGCCGCAGGGCGGTATTGACGATGGCCCGGGTCAAGGCGCGATCATTATCCTCAAGCAGCCGATAGGCCGGATTTCCGTTGGCATTGTCAAACATGCCGTCGAGCGATGTCTTGCGTTCAAGCACGGCCGCCAGGATCTTGGCGGCGGCGGCACGCACTGCCATCCCCGGCTTGGCGTCTGGCTGGTCCGGACGCTGGCCGTTGCCGGATCGGCGGCTTTTCACATTTTCATTCAAGACTGCGGACCCTCTGGCCTGTCGGAACCTTCGCGTCCCCATTTGATGTCAGGCACCGAACGCGCCTTTCGGACGGGCTTAGCAGGCTCTTGGACGGGCGTCGAGGTCTGTTCTGCGGCGTCGGCTTGCGCTGTTGGCGCCTGCTCGCGGGCAGGTTCCCGCTTTGCCTGTTCGCGGGGTTGCCAGGATTTTGCCATCTGCTCAAGCGCCCGGATGCGGTTATCGGTATCGGGATGGGTGGAAAACAGATTGTCCATCCGTTCACCCGAAAGCGGATTGATAATGAACATATGCGCGGTGGCCGGGTTGGCTTCAGCATATTCATTCGGGATTTCGTGGGCCTGGCGGGCGATCTTGGCCAGGGCGCTGGCCAGAGCCAAAGGCTGGCCGCTGATTTCCGCTCCACGCTTGTCAGCCGCATATTCGCGGGTTCGCGATATCGCCATCTGGACCAGCATGGCAGCCAGCGGGGCCACGATCATGGCCACCAGCACGCCGATGAAACCGAAGGGGTTGGAACGCTCGCCGCCGCGATGGCCGCCGAATAAGAAGGCGAAATTGCCCAGCATCGAGATCGCACCCGCCAAGGTCGCGGTGATCGTCATCGTCAATGTGTCGCGACTTTGGATATGGGCCAGTTCATGCGCCATGACGCCGGCAATTTCATCCGGCGTCAATCGCGCCAGCAGGCCGGTCGAAGCCGCCACGGCGGCATTTTCCGGATTGCGTCCGGTGGCGAAAGCGTTGGGTTGATCGGAATTGATCAGATAAACCTTGGGCATCGGCAATCCGGCGCGCTTTGACAGATCGCGGATGATGGCGAAGAACTCCGGCGCATTGCGCTCGTCCAGTTGCTTGGCGTCATAGGCCGACAGGACCATTTTGTCGGAGTTCCACCAGGAAAAGACATTCATGCCGGCAGCGATGACCAAAGCGATCAGCATGCCGCTTTGGCCGCCGATCAGAAAACCGACACCCATGAAAAGCGCTGTCATGAAAGCCAGCAGCATGGCGGTACGTGCAAGATTCATCTTTTGTCTCCACAACAGGACGCCCGGCAAGCAGTGCGGGACAAATCGCGCATTTTGCTTGTCCGGTAAATGTGCCATATAGGATGGGTATTTGGAACGACCACTTCAATATGAAACCGACGCCATGACACATGCCAATGACAATTCTGATGACGCCGCGCCCAAACCGGCCCGAATTCTGACCGATACGGCCAGACGGGCTTTGGCGGAGGCCGAAGAGCGGCGAAAGCGGGCCGGCACGCCGCAACTGGCCAAAGAGATTGGCGGCCGTGGTGGTGAAGACCCGGCACGCTATGGCGATTGGGAGATCGATGGCAGGGCAATCGACTTCTGAAACAGATGACTCAAAATGAAATGCCTGCCGCGCTGCAAGTGCCGGGATCGGGCGTTTCACGTGAATCCTGCCGTTGACAGCCCTGGTTGCAGCCAGTTTGTGGACAAGTCCCGGTTCATGAATCAAAACGTTGCCATATCGGCTGCAAGGGGCGTCTGAAACGTGCAAATCATCGGGAAATTCTAGATGTCGCTGCTGGCGGCTGGCCTTGCGCTTGGCGGCAATGCCAGCGCCATGAGTCGGGATGAAACAGAGATCGCCGCCGCGCGAAAGACCTGCAAAATGATCTATTCCTGCGAGGAAGCCGTGGAGCTATGGTGCGGCGGCTACAGGCGCGCTGATGGCGACAATGACGGAATCCCTTGCGAAAACGTCTGTTCCACCCGCCGCGAAGTCGAAGAAATCCGAAGCCGGATCGGTTGCTGAATCAAAATCCCGTTGCTGGTTGCAGCAACGGGATCTGCGATGGTCTCGCGGTTCAGGCTTTCTTGTTTTGCCGGTTCGCAATCAGGTCGTCGACAACACTGGGATCGGCCAATGTCGATGTATCCCCCAGCGAACCGAAATCGTCCTCGGCGATCTTTCGCAAAATGCGCCGCATGATCTTGCCGGAGCGGGTCTTTGGCAGACCCGGCGCAAACTGGATCTTGTCAGGAGAGGCGATCGGGCCGATTTCTTTGCGAACATGGGCGACAAGTTCCTTGCGCAATTTGTCGTCGCCAGTGGTGCCGGCCATCAAGGTCACATAGCAATAGATGCCCTGGCCCTTGAGGTCATGCGGATAGCCGACAACGGCGGCTTCCGACACGCTGTCATTGGAAACCAGCGCGCTTTCCACCTCAGCGGTTCCCATGCGATGGCCGGAAACATTGATGACGTCATCGACGCGGCCGGTAATCCAGTAATAACCGTCCTCATCACGGCGACAGCCGTCGCCGGTGAAATATTTACCCTTGTAGGTCGAAAAATAGGTCTGCACGAAGCGGTCATGATCGCCATAGACCGAACGCGCCTGGCCGGGCCAGCTGTCGATGATGCACAGATTGCCGTCGGCAACGCCTTCCAGCACTTCGCCTTCATTATCAACCAATTGCGGCTGCACGCCAAAGAAGGGCCGTGTCGCCGAACCCGGCTTCATGTCGGTGGCGCCCGGCAACGGCGTAATCAGGATGCCGCCTGTCTCGGTCTGCCACCAAGTATCGACGATGGGCGAACGATCTTCGCCGACCACGTGATAATACCATTCCCAAGCCTCGGGATTGATCGGCTCGCCGACCGACCCCAGAATCCTGATCGAGGTTCTCTTGGAACGGGTAACGAAAGCGTCGCCCGCGCCCATCAATGCGCGGATGGCGGTCGGGGCGGTGTAGAAGATATTGACCTGGTGCTTGTCCACGACATCCCAGAAACGCCCGGCGTCGGGATAATTCGGAACGCCTTCAAACATCAGCGTCGTGGCGCCATTGGCCAGCGGGCCGTAAACGATATAGGAATGGCCGGTCACCCAGCCGACATCGGCCGTGCACCAGTAGATGTCTCCGTCATGGTAGTCGAAGACATATTGATGCGTCATCGACGCGAAAACCAGGTAGCCCGCAGTGGTGTGCAGCACGCCTTTCGGCTTTCCGGTTGAGCCGGATGTGTAAAGAATGAAAAGCGGGTCTTCGGCTTTCATTTTGGCGGGCGGGCAGTCGGTTTTGGCGGTGCGCACGGCCTGATGGTACCAGATGTCGCGCTTGTCGAACCATTCAGTCTTGCCGCCGGTCCGGCGGACGACCAGCACATTGGCCACTTCAACGCCCTCGCGCGCGGCAATCTCGATGGCCAGATCGGTATTATGCTTGAGCGGAATCGTCTTGCCGCCGCGCAGGCCTTCGTCGGCGGTGATGACAAATGTCGAGTTGCAATCGACGATGCGTCCGGCCAGCGCATCCGGCGAAAAGCCGCCGAAGACCACCGAATGCACCGCGCCGATGCGGGCGCAGGCGAGCATGGCATAGGCCGCTTCCGGAATCATCGGCATATAGATGGTGACGCGATCGCCTTTCTTGACGCCATGGTCCTTCATGACATTGGAGAGGCGGTTTACCTGATCGGACAATTCCCGATAGGTGATCTTCTTGTCTTCATAGGGATTGTCGCCTTCCCAGATGATGGCGACCTGATCGGCCCGCTTCGCAAGATGCCGGTCTATGCAATTATAGGCGACATTGGTAACGCCGTCTTCATACCACTTGATCGGCGCCTTGCCCGTAAAGCTGGTGTTCTTGACCTTGGTATAGGGCTTGAACCAGTCAATCCGCTTGCCATGCTTGCCCCAGAAGACTTCCGGCTTCTTGATGCTTTCCTTGTACCATTCCAGATACTTCTTGTTGTCCAGAAAGGCATTCTTCTTGGCGCTCTTGAGAACGGGATAAAGCTTAGATGACATGAATTCCTCCCATGGGGCAATACGGTTTTGCCGGGTCTCCCGACCAGCGATGGATCTTAAATAGCATTTTGTCGCAATGCATCAATGAGACTTTGGTCAATTCCCCAAAGGTCAATTGCAATTTTGCGGCAATCGGTTTATAGAGCCACCGATTTCCCGGAAATAGTGGCACTTACCCACGGACCGCGACACCGGCGCGGACGACAGAAGGATTATATTCATGGCCCAACAGCTGCTCATGCCGAAAGCAACCGCCGTCTGGCTTGTCGACAACACTGGCCTGTCCTTCGAGCAGATCGCAACATTCTGCAAGTTGCACCCGCTGGAAGTCAAGGCCATTGCCGATGGTGAATCCGCTCAGGGAATCAAAGGTCTCGATCCGATTTCCACCGGCCAGTTGAGCCGTGACGAAATCGCGCGCGGTGAAGGCAATCCGGCCTACAAGCTGAAACTTTCCGAACCGAAGGTGCGAGTGCCGGAATCCAAGCGCAAGGGCCCGCGTTACACGCCGGTTTCAAAACGCCAGGATCGCCCCAATGCGATTTTGTGGTTGGTCCGCAACCATCCGGAACTGAAAGACGCGCAGATTTCACGGCTGGTAGGCACCACCAAGACCACCATTGAACAAATCCGCGAGCGTTCGCACTGGAATTCAGCCAATCTGGTGCCGATGGATCCAGTAACACTTGGCCTGTGCACGCAGATCGATCTGGACATGGAAGTCGAAAAGGCCGCCAAGGGCCGTCCGTTGCCGACCGCTGCTGAATTGGGCGCGACGCTGGAAAGCGCACAGCAGACCGAAAAGCTTGCAGCAAGCGATGACCGTGACGATTACAAGGAAATCGATGCAGAGGCCGTATTTGCCAAGCTCAAGTCGCTCAAATCTGCCGAACCGAAAGACGACGACGACAACCAGCCCTATTGAACCGCAAGCAAATCTGTTTGATCAAGCCCGGCCATCGCGCCGGGCTTTTCTTTGGGTTGGTCAACCGGGACCCTTGCTCAAACCTGGCCGTGCGCCTTGAGATGTTCGGCGATCTCGTCGAGGATTGCCGGGTCGTCAATCGTGGCCGGCATGTTCCAGGGCATTCCATCGGCAATCTTCTGCATGGTGCCGCGCAGGATCTTGCCTGAACGGGTCTTGGGCAGCCTGTCGACGCAAATCACCATTTTGAACGCGGCCACCGGCCCGATCTCGCGGCGGACCAGGTCAACAATTTCCTTGCCGATATCCTTGGTATCCCGCGTCACATTGGTCTTCAACACCATGAAGCCGCAGGGGATTTGTCCCTTCAATTGATCGGCGATGCCGATGACGGCGCATTCGGCGACATCCTGATGGGTTGCGCAGACTTCTTCCATCGCCCCGGTCGACAGGCGATGTCCGGCGCAATTGATGATGTCGTCGGTGCGGGCCATGATGAACAGATAGCCGTCATCATCGACATAACCGGCATCGGAGGTTTTGTAGTAGCCGGGAAATTCGTCCAGACAGGCGGAGTGAAAGCGCTCATCAGCGTTCCAGAATGTGACCAGGCAACCGGGCGGCAGCGGCAGCTTGACGACGATATTGCCGAGCGTGCCATTGGCGACCGGATGGCCGGCGTCATCCAGAACCTCGACGGCATATCCCGGCATCGGATGGGCCGGTGAACCATATTTGACCGGAACCTGGCCCAGACCCATGGGGTTGCCGGCAATCGCCCAGGCCGTTTCAGTCTGCCACCAGTGATCAATGACCGGAACGCCGAGAATCTTTTCGGCCCATTTGATGGTTTCCGGATCGGCCCTCTCTCCGGCAAGAAACAAGGCGCGCAAGCCGGGCATGGGATATTTCTTGACGAAATCACCTTCGGGATCGTCCCGCCGGATGGCCCTGAAAGCGGTGGGTGCGGTAAACAGCACCTTGACGTCATATTCGGAAATGACACGCCAGAATGTGCCGGCATCCGGCGTGCCAATCGGCTTGCCTTCAAAGATCACCGTGGCGTTGCCCGCCAGAAGCGGTCCATAAACAATGTAGGAATGCCCGACCACCCAGCCGATATCAGAGGCGGCCCAGAACACTTCGCCCGGTTTGACATCATAGATATTGGCCATGCTCCAGTTCAGCGCCACCATATGACCGCCATTGTCACGGACCACCCCCTTGGGGTGCCCGGTGGTGCCTGACGTGTACAGAATATAGAGCGGATCGGTGGCCTTGACCGGCGTGCAGGCAATGTCGGCGCTGCCGTCAGCCAGAACCTGCTGCATCGCTGCGCCCAGATCAATGTCGCGACCCTCAATCAGATCCGCCTTCAATTGGCGGCGCTGCATGACCAGGCAATGGGATGGCTTGTGGCCGGATTGTTCAATCGCCAGGTCAAGCAGCGGCTTGTAGGCGACTGTCCGACCTGGTTCCAGGCCGCAACTCGACGTGATCACGATCTTGGCTTCGCAGGCTTCAATGCGTGTTGCAAGTTCATGAGCCGCAAAGCCGCCAAACACCACGGAATGCACGGCGCCGATACTGGCGCAGGCCAACATCGAAAAGACCGCCTCCGGGACCATCGGCATGTAAATGATGACCCGGTCACCTTTGCCGACGCCGACCGACAGCATCACGGCCGCTATTGCCTTTACCTTTTCCAGCGCCTCGACATAGCTGTAGGTTTTTTTGTCGCCGGTGATCGGGCTGTCATAGATCACCACCGTTTCCTCGCCGCGCCCGGCATTGATATGGCGGTCCAGGCAATTGTGGCAGGTATTCATTTCGCCGTCCGGGAACCACCGGCCATAGACACCCATGTCGGGATCAAATGCCTGTTTTGGTTCGACGAACCAATCCAGCGAACGCGCCTCTTTGAGCCAGAACGCCTCTGGATCCTGTTTCCACGATTCGTATGTCTCGAAATATCGGCTTTGCATGAGCATCCTCCCGGCTGGCGAAGTCGCGATTGCAAGAACCAGTCTTGCCAATCATGGCGAGCGCACTATTCATATCCGGATACGACTCTCCCAAGCTGTGAAATTGCGATCCGGCTTTTCCCATCCTATCAATAATGCCGAACAGGTGTCCGTGCAAAGCCATACTAAAGCTCTAGGCCATTGGTTTGAGAACAAAATGCTATAAATTCCGTGGTTTCCGGGGGTAATCGGAAGTATTTATTCCAAGTTTAAAGAAAACATCACGATCAAATTGACAGAACACAATCATTGGAGCAGTCTTCGCAGTGATTGCTCCAAGCAATCATTCGCATCTTAGGGGAGATTGCAAATCATGAATGGACTGGCTCGCAGTTGCTGGATAGCAGCACCTATTTATGTACTTATCGGCATGGTTTTTGGTATCTGGATGTCTGCATCCGGCGATCATACATTAGCCCCGGCCCATGCCCATCTCAACTTGATCGGTTGGGTAACGATCGCATTATTCGGTGCTTTCTACACACTTCGGCCTGAGGCGGCCAAATGGACCATCTCCAAGATTCAAGTGGCGCTGATGAATCTCGCGATCATTCTGATGTTTCCCGGAATCATCATGGCTATTACCGGGCAAGGGGAACTATTGGCCAAGATCGGTTCGATGCTCGCCATTGTCTCGATGGCAGCGTTTCTTTATATCGTTATCCGGGCAACCAAATCAGCGTGAGCCGAAAATAGCTGAGCCGACACGCACACTTGTCGCGCCGAACTGAATGGCTGTCTCAAAATCCGCTGACATGCCCATCGAAAGGCGTGTCAGTCCATTTTGTGCCGCCAGCCTGGCAAGAAGCGCGAAATGCGGCCCCGGATTTTCCTCTGCCGGGGGAATGCACATCAAACCTTCAATTGTCAGGCCGAGATCCTTCCGGCACAGGGCCACGAAGCCGGCTGTATCATCCGGCGCAATTCCGGCCTTTTGCGGCTCCAGGCCGGTATTGACCTGAATGTAGAGCCGCATTGCGCGCCCCTGTCGTTTCATTGCCGCAGCTATGGCGCGAGCAATTTTCTCACGGTCCACCGTCTCGATGACATCAAACAGGGCGACCGCATCTTCGGCCTTGTTGGATTGCAATGGTCCGATCAGGTGAAGTTCCATCCCGGGTTCGGCCGCTTTCAATTCCGGCCATTTGGATTGGGCCTCCTGGACGCGGTTTTCGCCGAAAATGCGTTGACCGGCCGCTATGACCGGCTTGATTTCATCTACGCCAAAGGTCTTGCTGACGGCGACCAGATTGACTGATCCATCTTGCCGAAGATATTCGTTCTCGGCCTTCCTGATTCTTGAAATTATCGCTGCGAGACGCTCTTGGACCGTCATGTCAAACTCTCCTTCGGCAAGTCTGGATTGGTAGCCGAACCGGCAAGCCCTTGCCAAGCCTTTTTCCGGCCTGGCGACACCGGCCCGGCAAAAGGTTTCGCCGAATGCCGCAAAGACCGTTCCAGACGGCAAAATTGGCCGAAAAACTTGACGCTTGACGACTTTCGTGATGAAGGTCAGGCCCAAAATCATTCTCATCATTTCCCTGGAATTTCACTGACATGGCAATAGAACGCTACAATCCCCGCGACGCCGAACCTCGTTGGCAGGCCCGATGGGCCGCAGAAAACGTCTTCACCACAGACAACAAGGATCCGCGGGAAAAATACTATGTGCTGGAAATGTTTCCCTATCCTTCGGGCCGCATCCATATGGGCCATGTGCGCAATTACACGATGGGCGACGTGGTGGCGCGCTACAAGCGCGCCCGCGGCTACAATGTGCTGCATCCGATGGGTTGGGACGCCTTCGGGATGCCTGCCGAAAATGCGGCGATGAAGAACAATATCCATCCCAAGACCTGGACATATGAAAACATCGCCACCATGCGCAGCCAGCTGAAATCAATGGGGCTTTCGCTCGACTGGTCACGCGAATTTGCGACCTGCGATGTTGAATACTACCATCGCCAACAGCAGCTTTTTGTCGATTTCCTCGAAAAGGGCCTCGTTTACCGCAAGAATTCAAAGGTCAACTGGGACCCCGAGGACATGACCGTGCTGGCCAACGAACAGGTCATTGACGGGCGCGGCTGGCGCTCCGGCGCGCTTGTCGAGCAGCGGGAACTCACCCAGTGGTTCTTCAAGATCACCGATTATGCCGAGGACCTGCTGACGGCGCTCGACAGCCTTGATCAGTGGCCGGAAAAAGTACGCTTGATGCAAAGAAACTGGATCGGCCGGTCGGAAGGCCTGACCATCCGCTGGCAGATCGCGCCCGGCACGGCGCCGCAGGGCTTTGGCGAAATCGCGGTCTATACCACCCGGCCCGACACGATCTTTGGCGCTTCATTCATGGCGATTGCCGCCGATCATCCACTGGCCCGCCAATTGGCTTCAGCCAATCCTGAAATCGAAGCCTTCTGCGACGAATGCCGACGCGCCGGCACATCGCTGGCAGCGTTGGAGACGGCGGAAAAGAGGGGCCTGGATACCGGCGTGCGGGTGCTCCACCCTTACGACAAAAGCTGGGAGATCCCGGTCTATATCGCCAATTTCGTTTTGATGGATTATGGTACGGGCGCCATCTTCGGGTGTCCGTCCGGCGATCAACGCGATCTTGATTTCGCCCATAAATACGATCTGCCGGTCGTGCCAGTGGTCATGCCCGCGGATGGCGATGCGGCAAGCTTCAAGGTGACTGACGAAGCCTATATCGGCGACGGCGTCATGATCAATTCCCGCTTCCTTGATGGCATGGTTCCTGCTGCTGCATTCGACAAGGTGGCAAGCGACCTCAGCGAGAGATCGATCGGCAATTCGCCGCAAGCGGAGCGCAGGGTCAATTATCGCCTGAGGGATTGGGGCATTTCACGGCAGCGCTATTGGGGTTGCCCGATTCCGGTGATCCATTGTGATGATTGCGGCGTGGTGCCGGTGCCCAAAGCCGATCTGCCGGTCATCCTGCCGGACGACGTCTCTTTTGAATTGCCGGGAAACCCGCTTGACCGCCACCCGACATGGCGGCATGTCAATTGCCCGATATGCGCCAAACCTGCCCGCCGTGAAACCGACACCATGGATACATTTGTCGATTCCTCGTGGTATTTCGCCCGTTTCACCGCACCGTGGGAAGACACGCCCACAGATCCGCAAGCCGCCAATGCCTGGCTTCCGGTCAATCAATATATTGGCGGTATCGAGCATGCGATCCTGCATCTGCTCTATTCGCGCTTCTTCACCCGCGCCATGAAGGCAACCGGGCATGTCGGTATTGAAGAGCCGTTCAAGGGCCTGTTCACCCAAGGTATGGTGGTGCATGAAACCTATAGCCGCGGCGCTGGTGCCCAACGCGAATGGATCACGCCGGCCGAAGTTAAAATAGAAGAAGGGGACGGCCAGCGCCGGGCCAGAATGCTTGATACCGGCGAGGAACTTGCGATCGGTTCAATCGAGAAAATGTCGAAATCGAAGAAGAATGTCGTCGATCCCGATGACATTATCGCCTCCTTCGGTGCCGACACCGCACGGTTTTTCGTGCTGTCGGATTCCCCGCCTGATCGCGATGTGATCTGGACGGAATCCGGTGTTGAAGGTGCTCACCGTTTTGTCCAGCGGATCTGGCGTCTGGTTTCGGAAGCCCAACCTGCGCTGTTGCATGCGACGGCGAAAGCCGGCGAAGACGGCGAGGCGCTGGCCGTTTCACAGATTGCCCACAAGACCCTGAAGGCGGTGCAGGGTGATTTTGACCGGCTTGGCTTCAACAAGGCCGTGGCAAGGATTTACGAATTCACCAATGCGCTTGCCCAGCCGCTGTCGCGCGTTGCTTCCGGACAGGCTGACGCCAGTCTGGTCGCCGCTTGCAGGCAGGCTGTTGAAATCCTGGTTCAGCTGATCGCTCCCATGACCCCGCATCTGGCGGAGGAATGCTGGATGGCGCTCGGCAACAGCGGCATGGCAGCCCTTCAGGCTTGGCCTGATTATGACGAGGCGCTGGTCGCCGAAGATGTGATCGTCATGCCTGTGCAAATCAACGGCAAGAAGCGGGCCGATTTGACAATTGAACGCGATGCTGACCAAACTCGCATCGAGGCAGCGGTGCTTGATCTCGAGCAGGTCAAGAGCGCCTTGGACGGGAAATCGCCCAGGAGAATCATTGTCGTTCCGCAGAGGATCGTGAATGTTGTTATATAGCCGTAATCTTTCAAAAATTGTTATTCTGGGCGCAATGGCGGCAAGTCTCGGGCTGCTGTCTTCCTGTCAGGTCCGACCGCTTTATTCCACAGGGTCCGGCGTTCAGGAAGCGCTGGGCTCCATTGAATATTCCCAGGCCGATGACCGGGTCGAGCTTGAGGTGCGCAACAATCTGATATTTCTGACGGGAGGCGGGGCCGGTGAGCCCGCCAAGCCAGACTACCAGGTCGAGTTGAACGTCAAGAGCCGCGTCATCGGGGTTCTGCTGGAAATGTCTTCCGACGATGCGCGGGCCGGACGGGTCGAAGTCAGCGCCGATTACACATTGAGACGGTCCGGCAGCGACGATGTGCTGAAGTCCGGACATCGTTCCGCTGTTGCGCTGGTTGACTTTCCAAGTCAGGAATTTGCCCGGCTAAGGGCAGTGCGTGATGCCGAGAATCGCGCATCCCGGGAACTCGCCGAAATTATTCGCGCCGATCTGGCGGCCGCGCTTGGCCGATAAGTCATGACGGAATTGAAGGCAAACGAGTTTGACGGGGCGGCAACCCGCATTTCACGGCAATTCAAGGCCTTTCTCGTCTATGGTCCAGACCGGGGACTGGTATCTGAGCGCGCCGGCCGCATAGCCAATGCCAGCGGCGTTGATCTCAAGGACGCTTTCAGCCTCGTGCGACTCGACAGCAGCGATATTTCCTCCGATCCCGGGCGCTTGGCGGACGAGACACAATCTTTCGGCCTGTTCGGCGGCGACAAGCTTATATGGGTCAAGGCGTCAGGCACGGAAAAGGCGCTGGCCGACAGCCTGTCGCGATTGCTGTCTTCGCCACTGGAGGGCTGCACGCTGCTGATTGAAGCCGGAGAGCTTAAAAAGGGCGCCGCTTTGCGCAAGGCCTTTGAAACCTCTGCCCCTGGCGTCGCCATTCCCTGCTATAGTGATGACGCCAGGACACTGAATGGGCTGATTGACGAAGAACTTGGCAAACATGACCTGACAATCTCTTCCACTGCTCGCCATCGTCTTGTCGACGCTTTGGGCGGCGACCGGCTGGCGACACGCAATGAGCTGGCCAAGCTTGGCCTTTATTGCCGGGGCGCCAAGAGCGTCGATGATCAGGATGTGATAGACATTGTCGGCGACGCCAGCGCCATTTCCGTTGACGACGCCATTGATGCAATCCTTTCGGGGGATCCCGACGGGTTCATCCATGCGATCCAGAAAGTTATCTCGTCCAAGACGCCGGTCTTTCTTGTTTTGCAGGGCTGTTTGCGGCAATTCCAGTATATCGACGCCCTTCGCGCCGAAATGGATGCAAAAAGGCAAAGCTCCAGCGCCGTGATGGCGTCTATGGGCCGCCATCTGCATTTCAAGCGCAAGCCGATAATAGAAAACGCCTTGCGGATCTGGAACGGGCCTGCGATTGCGGCGGAAATGAACCGGCTGCAGGCGGCAATTTTGCAAAGCCGGCAAAGAAACAACCTGGAAGAAAGCGTGGCAATGCAGACCTTACTCGCCACAACGTTGCGATCTTCCCGTAAATAATTGTTTTAATTTAATATTTTAACTTGAAACTCTATGTCGCCGATTCCCAGATGGCTCAGGGCCGTTCCAGCAACCGGCAAATTTCCTCAAGTTGCTCAAGGCTTTTATAGGAAATCTTCAATTGGCCGCCGACACCCCGGTGGTTGACAATCACATCCAGCCCGAGGTGGTCTGAAAGACTGCGTTCCAGCGCCAAAGTATCGGCATCTTTTATAGCCCGCGCGGTTGGCGCGCCGCCCGGATTGTTTTGCGCCTTGATATCATTTTGCGCCAAACGCTCGGTGTCGCGCACCGACAGGCCCTTGGCGATGATCGTCCGGGCCAGGCTGGCGGGATCAGAAGTCGGAATCAATGCGCGGGCATGGCCGGCAGAAAGATCGCCGGTCTCCAGCATCACCCGAACCGGTTCGGGCAATTTCAGAAGACGCAACGAATTGGCCACATGACTGCGGCTTTTACCAATGATTTCACCGAGATCATTTTGGGTATAGCCATGCTCGGCAATCAATTGCTCATAGCCCAATGCCTCTTCCAAAGGATTGAGATCGGAACGTTGGACGTTTTCGACAATGGCAATTTCAAGCGCGGTGCGATCGTCGACGTCACGCACGATCACCGGAATCTCAATGAAACCAGCCAGTTGCGCGGCTCTCCATCGCCGCTCTCCGGCGATGATCTCAAAACGGCCGTCGGTTACCGGACGGACCATTACCGGCTGGACTATCCCGTGCTGACGAATGGAAATCGCCAGATCCTGAAGTTCCTGCTCATCAAAGTGACGACGCGGGTTTTTCGGATTGCGCGCGACCAGCTCGATAGGAACCTTCCGGTCGGAACTGACGCTGCCACTGCTCGAAGTCGAGAGGGGCTGATCCATTTCGCCGATCAAAGCAGCCAGTCCGCGGCCCAAGCGCCGCTTTGAGGGGTCATCCGTCATTTTTCTATCCCAGAATCATTTCACGTCCGAATTAATCAAGCAGCCCTGTTGCGCCGCTCCCGTTGAATCACTTCCGATGCCAATTGCAGGTAGGCTTGGGAACCGGCACATTTCAAGTCATAAAGAATGGCCGGCTTTCCATAGGATGGCGCCTCGGATACCCGCACATTGCGCGGTATTAAAGTGTGATAGACCTTCTCGCCCAAATGCTCTCGCACATCTGAAACGACCTGTTGCGCCAGGTTGTTGCGCGAATCAAACATCGTCAATACGATTCCTTGGATATCGAGCTCCGGATTGACTGTACGGCGCACCTGGTCGACGGTCTCAAGCAGTTGACTGAGACCCTCCAACGCAAAGAATTCGCATTGCAGCGGCACCAGAACTGATTGTGCGGCAACCATCGCATTCATCGTCAGCAGATTGAAGGATGGCGGGCAATCGACCAGAATATAGGTGAACTCTGAGGCTTCTCGCGCATTGAGGGCGCGACGCAGCCTGAAAACCCGGTCATTTTCCCGTCCAATTTCCATTTCGACACCCAGAAGGTCCATTGTCGAAGGAATGATGGAGAGATTTGGCACCGATGTCGGCATATGAACATCAGCAACGCCATGGCTGCCGATCAAAAGCTCATAAGAAGAGCGCTTCCGGTCACGCCGGTCGATTCCCAGGCCGGTTGATGCATTGCCTTGCGGGTCAAGGTCGATAATCAACACTTTTTCGCCTATCGCTGCCAATGCAGTTGCCAGATTAATGGCGGTTGTCGTCTTGCCGACACCGCCTTTTTGGTTGGCAATGGTAATAATCCTGCTTTTCCGACTTGTCATTAGGTGACCCCATGGCGATCAAATTGTTCTCGAGAGCTTGCTGATTTCGAGGATCACTGAATTTTTCTCGATAACGCTGACATGTTCTACCAGATCAAATGTCCAGCGACCATTTGTATTTAGGACTTCGCTGCGGTAATCCCGTCCTTTATGGAAGTAGCACCGGATTTCCGGATTCCGCTCACACCATGGCAATACATATTCGAACAATCCGTCAAGATCCGCCAGGGCGCGCGCTGAAATGGCGTCCGCTTTGACGATTTTTGCGGCGGCATCCTCGATCCGGATGGCATGGACGGAGCCGCGTCCTCCCGTTTCCGCCAATGCGGTGCGCAGAAAAGCAGCCTTTTTGTGGTTGCTCTCCACGAGATGGACCCAGCCATCCTGATTCTCAGCGAGCAGGATGGCGGTGATGATGCCTGGGAAACCGCCACCGCTGCCGAGATCAATCCATTGTTTCGGCTCCGGTGACAATTGGTAGATTTGGGCGCTATCGGCTATGTGGCGGGTCCACAGATCATCAATCGTCGATGGCGCCACAAGATTAATGGTTCTTGACCATTTCACAAAGAGCCGGGAAAAGTGTTCCAGGCGCTCAATTGTTTCACGTGAAACAGCCATACCGTTCAATTCGCCGTCTAGACTCTCTAGCATTGCAATTCCTAACCCACCATTCGCGCCGCCGAATCCCGTCGCTTCATGGCAACGAGAAGCAGCGAGATCGCGGCTGGTGTCATACCCTCGATCCTTGATGCCTGGGCAATGGTCCTCGGTCGCAGCTCTGCCAGTTTCTGCTTGAGTTCGTTGGAGAGGCCGGCCAGAATCTCGAAATCAAATCCATCCGGGATAGATCTGGCTTCTTCCCTCTTAACCTCGGCGATATCGATCGCCTGCCGCTTCATATAGACGGCATAAGTCGCATCAATTTCCACAGCCTCCGCAATTCGACGATCAATGTCAGCAAGCTGCGGCCAAATTGGTGTGAGCGATTGAAACGATTGCCCCGGATAAGAAAGCAACTCATAGGCAGTCCGCCTCTGGCCATCCTGATTCAATTTCAGGCCATGGCCCACGGCCTGACTGGGTGTGACTGACAAAGACGACGTCAATTCCAGCGCGGCTTTGTAGGCAGAAGACCAGGCTCCAAATTTTCGCGCGCGCTCCGATCCAACCAAACCAATGGCAACTCCAAAATCCGTCAAGCGTTGATCAGCATTATCGGCACGCAAAGACAGGCGATATTCGGCACGCGAGGTGAACATCCTGTATGGCTCACTGACCCCGCGCGACGTCAGATCGTCGATCATCACCCCGATATAGGAATCTGTACGGCTAAACGTCACCGGATCGGAACCGCCGCATAGGCGCGCCGCATTAAAACCGGCCACCAGGCCCTGCGCGCCGGCTTCTTCGTAACCCGTGGTCCCGTTGATTTGGCCAGCAAGGAACAAGCCAGGCATTTTTTTTAGCTGAAGCGTCGTATCCAGCTCCCTTGGATCAACATGATCATATTCGATTGCATAGCCGGCTTGAAGGATTGATACATCCTCCAGCCCCGGTATGGTCCGGATAAATGTTTCTTGCGCCTCTTCCGGCAGCGACGTCGATATGCCATTCGGGTAAACAACAGGATCGTCCAAACCTTCGGGCTCAAGAAAGATCTGATGTCCGTCCCGTTCACCGAACTTGACGATCTTGTCCTCGATAGAGGGACAATAACGCGGACCGACACCGGCAATCTGGCCAGAATACATTGCAGATCGGTGAATATTGTCCGAAATGATCTTGTGTGTGGCCTCTGTCGTCCTGGTTATTCCGCATTCTATCTGCCTAACCGTGATTCGATCTGTCATGAAGGAAAAAGGCACCGGCTCCTCATCCGCCTTTTGCATTTCCAGTATCGACCAATTGATTGTGCGGCCATCCAAACGCGCCGGTGTGCCTGTCTTCAGCCGACCAAGCTTTATACCCGCACGCTCTAAAGCCGCAGACAGACCGATTGAAGGCTCTTCACCCACCCGGCCTGCCGGAATTCGCCGATCGCCAATATGAATCAATCCGCGAAGGAAGGTTCCCGTGGTCAATACGACCGCGCCACACCGAAATTGTCGTCCGTCCTTCAAGATAACACCGGCGATCCGCCCGTTTGCCACCTGAACGTTGAATACGTCACCTTCAATGACTTCAAGTTGATCGGCGCCATTAAGCTCGGATTGCATCGCTGCCGCATACAGTTTCCGGTCTGCTTGCGTTCGCGGTCCCCGAACCGCAGGACCCTTTTTGCGGTTCAGCATCCGAAACTGGATGCCAGACCGGTCGGTGACACGTCCCATCAACCCGTCCAGTGCATCGATCTCCCGCACCAGATGTCCTTTTCCCAATCCGCCGATGGCAGGATTGCAGGACATCGCCCCGATGGTTGAAGCCTTGTGGGTAATCAGCGCCGTGCGGGCGCCCATCCGTGCAGCAGCTGCAGCAGCTTCGCTCCCGGCATGACCGCCCCCAACAACAACGACGTCGAAAAACTTTGATTCCACCATAACCAATCCCTTGAAACAATTACCTTTTCAATTGTTTCACGTGAAACACAGAAAGACTCTTTTTACGCGCATTCTACTTGCCAATGCAGAATTCGGAGAATATCACACCCAACAGATCTTCTACATCGACCACACCGGTAATCTTGCCCAGAAAATGCCCAGCGCGTCGCAGGTTTTCCGCCCGTATCTCCAATCCAGAATCGACGCTTGCCAAGGCAAGATCGAGTTCGGAAATGCAACTTTCGAGCAGACCAACATGTCTGGCGCGAACCGGAAAAGCCGCCGCATTGAAGTCTGCACTTTCCGCCAGACAGCTCAAGATTCGTTTCAATAACGAATCAATTCCGGTTCCGGTTTTAGTCGAAATACCGATTTCATCAGCTGGAATAGAAAGACCGGGCGACAAATCGATTTTGGACCGCACCTTCACTATCTTGCCTGTACCATTGTCTTCTATCCCAATTCGGCTTTCTCCGCTATCACCAAGTGCCAGTGTGAGATCGGCACGCTCAATGCTGTGGAGTGACCTCTTGATCCCCTCACGTTCAATCTGATCCTCGGTTTCACGCAATCCGGCTGTATCGGTCAGGCGAACAAAAAAGCCGTCCAAATCGAGTTCAACCACCAGCAAATCACGCGTGGTCCCTGCAATGTCGGTGACAATGGCTACATCCCGCTTTGCCAAGTAATTCAAAAGACTGGATTTTCCACAATTTGGCGGACCGGCTATGACTACATTATAACCGTCGCGAACGATTTCCGTGGCCTTTGAGCCGGCGAGGTGACGCCGAATCGCAGCGGAGACGCCGCTGACTTCACGCCAGATCAAAGAAGCGGCCGATTCAGGCACATCGCCTTCATCCGCGAAGTCAAGCTCCGCTTCAATCAGGGCCCTGCATCGCGTGATTGCCGCTGCCCAGCCGGCATAAAGCTGGGACAGACCGCCATCGGCCTGTTGGCTTGCCAGCCGGCGCTGCATTTCGGTTTCAGCCCTGATCAGGTCTGACAGCCCCTCGATCTCAACGAGATCCAGCTTGCCATTTTCAAATGCGCGTCTTGTAAATTCCCCCGCCTCCGCATGCCGGACGCCGGCAAAATTGCCAATCAAGCCCAAAACCGCAGCGACAACCGCGCGGCCGCCATGTAGCTGGAATTCCACGCAATCCTCGCCGCTAAAGGAATTGGGTCTTGGAAACCAGATGGCCAGTGCCTGGTCAATTTTCTGATTGTTACGGTCACGAATCCAACGCAGCGCCGCTCTGCGGGGCGTCAGGCTGCCGCCGCACAGATCGGACAGGATATCTCCCGCTGCAGGACCGGAAACCCGCACCACAGCAACACCGGAAGGCAATCCTCCGGAAGAAAGCGCATAAATCGTATCTGAGGAATTTGAAGACATTGCCGTTCCGGGCTCCCGCAAATACCTTGGCAGCGCGATCATTTCATGAGCGCTTTGCGGCGGCTATTGTTTCAAGAAGAATGCGGAGCGGTTCTTTGACACTGAATTTCGCAAAACAAAGTCATGGAGCAATTCCGTGAAACACCCATATCCCAGGCATTATCCGGTCAAATGACCCAGCCGCCACGACCGCAGTCTCTATTGCGGCCAGGTGGACAATGCAAGATCAGCCGTCATATTTTGCCCATATGAAAACCCGACGAGCCAGTCGCACCACAATTCCTGCAAACCGGGTTTTACATCATCCATCTAGTCACTGACCGTGCTTATCTGCCAGCGGTGCAGCGATTCGGGCCCAAAGCGCACTCAAGCCTGACGTAATGAATCCGGCTAATTAACACTTAATACCTCGCAAACAAAGACGTAACACATTGATAATATCACGTATTCATTGAATCAAAGAAGTCGGCATTATTCTTCGTCTGTTTCAACTTGTCGATCAGAAATTCAATCGCGTCTGTGGTGCCCATGGGCGCGAGAATCCGGCGAAGGACAAAGATTTTCTGCAGATCCTGGCGCGGAACAAGCAAATCTTCCTTGCGGGTGCCGGATTTGAGAATATCCATCGACGGGAAGATGCGTTTGTCGGCCACCTTGCGGTCAAGCACGATTTCCGAATTGCCCGTTCCCTTGAATTCTTCAAAGATGACTTCATCCATGCGACTGCCGGTGTCTATCAGCGCGGTGGCAATAATCGTCAGCGAACCACCTTCTTCGATATTGCGGGCGGCGCCAAAGAAGCGCTTGGGGCGCTGCAAAGCGTTGGCGTCAACACCACCGGTCAATACTTTGCCGGATGACGGCACAACGGTATTATAGGCGCGTCCAAGCCGTGTGATCGAATCCAGCAAAATAACCACATCACGGCCATGTTCAACCAGGCGCTTGGCTTTCTCGATCACCATTTCGGCGACCTGGACGTGACGGATGGCCGGTTCATCAAAGGTTGAGGAAACCACTTCACCGCGCACCGAGCGCTGCATGTCGGTAACTTCTTCAGGCCGCTCGTCGATCAGCAGCACGATCAGATAGCATTCCGGATGGTTGGCGGTAATCGAATGGGCGATGTTCTGCAGAAGCACGGTCTTGCCGGTGCGCGGCGGGGCCACGATAAGCCCGCGCTGGCCCTTGCCGAGCGGTGCGACCAGATCGATCACCCTTGCCGACATATCCTTGGATGTCGGGACTTCCAGTTCCATTTTGAAACGTTCATCCGGATAAAGCGGAGTCAGATTGTCGAAATGAACCTTGTGACGGATCTTTTCTGGATCTTCAAAATTGATCGTATTGACCTTCAACAGCGCGAAATAGCGCTCGCCTTCCTTCGGTCCCCGAATCGGCCCCTCAACAGTATCACCGGTTTTCAACGAAAACCTGCGGATCTGGCTGGGAGAAATATAGATGTCGTCCGGCCCCGGCAGGTAATTGGCATTTGCGGATCGCAAGAAACCAAAACCGTCCTGGAGCAGTTCGACGACGCCCTCTCCGATGATTTCCACATCCTGTGCCGCCAGCATCTTGAGGATCGCAAACATCAGCTCCTGCTTGCGCATGACGCTGGCGTTTTCGACCTCCATTGATTCGGCGAATGCCAACAAATCAGTCGGGGTCTTGTTTTTAAGCTCTTGCAGCTTCATCTCAGCCATGAAGGGAACCGTTTCGGATCATATAGGGGGGAAGCAAACCAGCCTGATGTGGCCAGTCATGCGAAAAGAGGCAAAGGACTTTGAATGGAACGCTCATGCCACTTGGAGGAACAGTGCTTAAATAGCGCTTCGAATCAATTAGCGCAAGAGGGAGAATGAAAAACGGTTTTCATTCGTAACACCTCAGAACGGCTTGACGATGACCAGAATCACGATGAGGATCATCAGGATGGTCGGTATTTCGTTGATCATCCGCCAAGCTTTGCCTGTCAATGGCCGCTGGTCCGCCGAAAAAGATCGAACCGACCGACCAAGATATACATGCGCCGCTGAGAGCAGAACCACCAAAAGCAGCTTGGCATGCAGCCATCCGCCATGAAAGCCGTAGACCGACCAGGCGAGATACAGGCCAAGTATCCAGGCAATCATCATCGCCGGGTTCATGATAAAGCGGTAAAGCCTGGTCTCCATCACCTTGAACAGCTCGGATGAATCCGAGTTCAACCCGGTCGCACTGTGGTAGACAAATAACCGCGGCAAATAGAGCAGACCTGCCATCCAGGACATGACCGCAATCACATGCAGAGCCTTGATCCACAGATCGAGATCATCGCCTTGCCTCCAGAAAACCAACCCGGCGATTACAACAAAGGCTGCCAGCGCCATGGCGGCCCTTCGGCCCGTCTTGTTGCCGCCCGCTTTTGAAGTCTCCTGATCCTCACTCAAAACGGAATTCCTTGCCACGACGGACATGCGTCACCAGTTCAGCGACATTGGCCGGATCGGCCTGCGGCGTAATACCATGACCGAGATTGAAGATCAGCGGCCCGTCACCGAGCTCGTCCAGTATCCGCGCGATGTGGCTGTGCAGGGCCTTGCCGCCCGACACCAGCAACAGCGGATCAAGATTGCCCTGAATCGCCCCATCCTTCTGCAATTGCCGGGCAAATTCCATCGGCACAGTCCAATCCAGACCAATGCAATCCGAATCAGTCTTCTGGCGGTAATCCTTCAGCATCAGGCCTGCGCCCTTGGCGAATGAAATTATCTTGGCATCAGGGCGTCTGGCGCGAACGGCGGCAACCAGCCGGGCCACCGGTTTGACTGCAAAGGATTCAAATTCTTCCTCGCCCAGTACCCCTGCCCAACTGTCAAAGATCTGTACGGCATCGGCTCCGGCATCTATTTGCCTGACAAGATAATCCGCGGAGATGTCGGCGATCAGCGTCAGCAGATATTCAAAAACCTTCGGGTTTTGATAGGCAAACAACCTGGCCGGAGCCTGATCCGGCGTTCCGTGGCCGGCGATCATGTAGGTCGCAATCGTCCAGGGCGCTCCGCAAAATCCCAACAGGGCCGTTTCATCATCCAATTGCTGGCGCAAACGCCGCACCGTTTCATAGACCGGATCGAGACGATCCCCTATGTCATCGGCATTCAGCGATTTAATCCCATCCTCGTCTATCGGATCCAACTGCGGACCATGTCCTTCCGAAAAACGGACATTCCGCTTCAACCCATCGGGTATGACCAGAATATCTGAAAACAGGATAGCCGCATCAAATCCAAATCTCCTGATCGGTTGCAGACTCACCTCCACGGCGAAATCCGGTGAATAACATAAATCCAGAAACCCACCGGCCTGACTTCGGGTAGCACGGTATTCCGGCAGATAACGCCCGGCCTGCCTCATCAACCAAACCGGAGGCGAATCAAATGTCTTTCCTTCCAAAACCTCAACAATCTTTCGCATATTTGCCGTTACCCCGCTTCAACCAAATAAATAAAAAAGAGAATCTTTCTTTTTCTATTTCTTAAGAGTCTGTGAGATTCAAGGATTAAACTGAATTCACAACAAAGCTGTCATCCAAGGCGTCGGAACCGATACTGTGGACAAAAGCAGCCATATTTCCGTTGCAAGTCTGATAACACCTGAACCTCATGGATTTCAATTCGTTATGATAAGATCTCGATCAGCTTCATTGTGAATCCACTGTGGATAAGTCCGGACTTGTTTCCAGTTAACGACTTATCCACATGTCTGGGGAAATTGATCGCGCTCCGATCCAAATGTGGATAAAAGACGGCTTATCCCCAAGGTCATTGTGGCCGGAGCGGCTTCGGCCATTCTGTACACCTTTATCAACAGCCCGGAATTATAACTTGGATAACAAAAAAAACTTCTTCCACCTGCATTTGATATCCGATTCGACCGGCGAAACATTGATTGCCGCAGGCCGCGCGGCCGCCGCGCAGTTTCAGGACTCATCAGCCATCGAACATGTCTATCCTCTGATCCGCAATATCAGGCAGGTGACCCAGGTTCTGGAGGAAGTGGACAAGGCGCCGGGCATCGTGCTTCACACGGTTGTCGACCGCGACCTTGCGGGGATGATTGATGAGCAATGCCGTGAACTGGGCGTGCCTTGTGTTTCCGTCATTGAACCGGTGCTGCAAATATTCCAGACCTATCTCGGCGCACCCAACCGCCGCCGGGTTGGCGCGCAACATGCGATGAACGCTGACTATTTCGCCCGCATAGACGCGCTCAACTTCACCATGGACCATGACGACGGGCAATTGCCGGCAGACATCAACGAAGCCGATGTCATACTGCTTGGCATAAGCAGGACTTCGAAAACACCGACGGCCATCTATCTGGCCAATCGCGGCATCAAGACCGCCAATGTTCCCATTATATATGGGATGCCGATCCCTGAAGTGCTGACAGGTGAAGTCAGGCCGTTGGTGGTCTGCCTGGTGGCCTCCACCGTCCGGATCTCCGATGTTCGCCACAACCGGATTCTCGGAACCACAAAAGGTTACCAGGAAGAAAATTATGCCGACCGCTCGATGATTGCGGAGGAGTTGAAATATGCCCGCCAGATATGCGCGCGCCATGGATGGCCGATGATCGATGTCACGCGCAGATCTATTGAAGAAACAGCGGCGGCAATTGTTGCGCTCAGACCCAAGCTTCGGTAGTGCTCGGAAAAAGCGGATGCAAGCATGAACCCTGCAATTATTCTGGCCTCCACCAGTCCATTTCGAAGACAGCTGCTTGAACAGGCCGGTCTGCATTTTGAGGCGATCGGCGCCTCGATTGACGAACGCGCCATAGAACGGGAGCTTGCAGCCGGCGTTGCCACGCCTCAAGAAATCGCAGTACATCTGGCAAAGGCAAAGGCGCTCGAGGTCGCAGCCCGAAATCCGGACTCATTGGTGATCGGTTCGGATCAGACGCTATCGCTTGGCGACGTCGTCTTTCATAAACCGGCGGACAGGAACGAGGCCAGGAAACATCTGCAGGCTTTTTCCGGAAAGACCCATCAGCTTAACAGCGCGGTGGCAATTGCCAAGAACAGCAAAATTGTCTGGCAGCATGTGGAATCAGCCAAGATGACGATGCGTGATCTCAGCCCGGCATTCATCGAAAACTATCTCGATCTGGTCGGCGACAAGATTCTGGCAAGCGTCGGCGCCTATCAAATCGAAGCCGAGGGCATTCAGTTGTTTGAGACAATCTCCGGTGATCACTTCACGATTGTTGGACTGCCGCTGCTGCCTTTGCTTGCTGCGCTGAGGGATTTGGGGGCTATTGATGGATGATTCACGTGAAACATCGTTAACGCGAGCCTTCGTCGCCGGCTTCCCAATCAAGCATTCCCGCTCGCCGCTTATCCATGGTTTTTGGCTGAAACAATTCGCCATCCCGGGATCCTACGTCATACAGGAAGTACCGGCGGACGGCTTCCCGAACTTCATTGAGAAACTGAAGGATGGTTCATCGGGCTTTGCCGGCGGCAATGTCACCATTCCCCATAAGGAAATGGCGCTTGGGCTTGCTGACAAGCCCGACGATTTGGCTGCCGAACTTGGCGCCGCCAACACATTGTGGCTTGAAGATGGACGCTTGAACGCCACCAACACCGACGGCATGGGCTTCGTCGCCAATCTTGATGATCGGCGTCCGGGGTGGGACAGGATCAAGGGAACGGCTGTCATTTTAGGCGCTGGCGGTGCCAGCAGGGCCGTCATCCAGTCCGTTCGCGACCGCGGTTTCTCAGAAATCCATGTCCTCAACCGGACGGTCAAACGTGCGCAGGAATTGTCGGACCGCTTCGGGCCAAAAGTTCATGCCGGCGGATTGGATGGGCTGGCTGAAGTCATGTCCGGGGCCAATCTTTTCGTCAACACCACGTCGCTGGGCATGGATGGCGGCGACGTCCCGGATCTCGATTTTACATCCATGGCCGGCGGCGCAATCGTGACCGATATCGTCTATATCCCTTTGCAGACGCCGATATTGAAGATCGCCGCCAGCCAGGCAATGGCCACGGTCGACGGCCTGGGCATGTTGCTGCATCAAGCGGTGCCAGGATTTGAAAAATGGTTTGGCCGCCGTCCGGTCGTCAGCGCTGAATTGCGCGACTTGATCATTGCCGACATGGAGCGGCATCGATGATCATTCTGGGGCTTACCGGATCCATCGGCATGGGAAAGACGACCACGGCGCAGATGTTTGCCGATGCCGGCGTGCCGGTCAATGATGCCGACAAGATTGTTCATGCCCTCTATTCCGGCGAGGCAAGCCCCTTGATCGAAGCGGCTTTTCCGGGAACCACATCCAATGGCGCCGTTGATCGCAGCCTGTTGTCTGCCAGCCTCGCGAGCCAACCCGACCGCTTCAAGCAACTTGAAGCCATCGTCCATCCGCTGGTTCGCAAGTGTGAGCAGCAATTTGTCGAAGAACACCGGCGGGCAGGTTCGCCGCTGGTCGTGCTCGATATTCCA
Source organism: Rhizobiaceae bacterium (assembly GCA_041742335.1). GTDB lineage: Bacteria > Pseudomonadota > Alphaproteobacteria > Rhizobiales > Rhizobiaceae > Rhizobium_E. Next base: position 39,618 of record JBGSIT010000039.1, on the reverse strand, counting down.
CTTTTATTTGAAGCAGGCGGTGAAAAAAGAGTGGACAAGATCGTTGTGGTTTCCTGTGATGCTGAGACGCAGAGAAAACGTGTGCTTGCCCGGCCCGGCATGACGGAACAAAAATTCGAGATGATCCGGTCGCGACAGGTTCCCGACCAGGAAAAGCGCAAGCGGGCCGATTTTGTGATCGATACTGGCCACGGCCTGGAGGCTGCGCGGAAACAGGTCGAAAACATCATCCGGATGCTGCGGCAGCAAAAGCCAAAGGAAGGTCAATAATGCGGGAAATCATATTCGACACGGAAACCACCGGACTTGATTCGCGCGAAGACCGGATCATTGAAATCGGCGGTATCGAACTCAACGACCATTTCCCCACCGGCCGCAGCTTGCATATTTTCATCCGTCCGGGAGAACGCAAAGTTCATCCCGACGCGCTGGCTGTCCACGGAATCAACGATGAGTTCCTGAAAGACAAACCGCTGTTTCCGGAAGTCGTCGAAGAGATATTGGCGTTTTTCGAGGGCGCCCGCTGGATCGCCCACAACGCGACATTCGACATGGGATTCATCAATGCCGAACTCGACAGGATCGGCATGGCCCCAATCATGCCCGACCGTGTTACCGATACTTTGGCGCTCGCCAGGCGCAAGCACCCGATGGGTCCGAATTCACTCGATGCGCTGTGCCGTCGTTATGGAATTGACAATTCCCATCGCAGCAAACATGGCGCGCTGCTTGATTCCGAATTGCTGGCGGAAGTCTATATCGAGTTGATTGGCGGCCGTCAGACGGCGCTCGGCCTTGCCGGCCCTGAAAATCCGGCTTCCGCCGGCCACCAGGATGACGATGTGGTTACCATCAGCGGGCGTCCCGGTCCGCTGCCGTCCTTGATCAGCGCAGAAGACATTGCCGCTCATGACGCGCTGGTTAAAGAACTTGGAGAAAAGGCGCTTTGGGGAAGATATATTGCGCGGCCATAGGCTGGCGGAGCGCAGGCAAAGACAGAAAAAGGCCCGCTATTGACGGGCCTTTTTTGCAAACCGGAAAAAATCAGTTTGTGGTTACTTGCGCCTTTGATTGTTCCTCGGCCATGCGCTGGCTGAACATCTGGGCGAAATCGATGGGATCGATCATCAAAGGCGGGAAGCCGCCATTGCGCGTTGCATCGGCAATGATCTGGCGGGCGAAGGGAAACAGCAACCGCGGGCATTCGATGAACAGCACCGGAAGCATGTGCTCCTGCGGAAAACCGACGACGCGGAAAACGCCGCCATAAGACAATTCGCTGTGAAAGACGACTTTTTCATCTTCCTTTGCCGAAGCCGACAAAGTCAACACAACGTCAAAATCTGTCTCCGTCATCGGATTGGCGTTGACGTTGACGGTAATGTTGATGGCGGGTGTCTTGTCGCGCGACTGCAGCGAGCGCGGCGCACCCGGATTTTCAAAAGAAAGGTCCTTGATATATTGAGCGAGAATATTGATGCTTGGCGCCTGGGCTTCAGCCGCTGCACTGCCGTTGTCATTGGTCATTGGAGGTTCCTCGAAGAAGTGTTTCAAGACCATTCCGGCTGGTGCTTCAGCAGGAAGACGGATGGTCAAATTCTGGTAAAAAACCGCAACGGTCCCATTTGAAAAAAATCTGCGACCTGCTGGATTTCTTGGGTGAGGCACTTAACATTTCATCTATGCAGTTACAACCCTTGCCGCTTATCTTTGGCGATCCGGTCGCGGTCGGTGTTTTGGGTTTCTTCCGATCGCCGGAAATCATCGGGATCAAGATCGACAACCGAATCATCACGCCGTGAACGGGCGCTGCCGCTGGCCGAAAAACCGGAGAACTGCCAGTTGCCCCGGACCTGGCCCTTGATGCGGTTCCAGATCCACAGCCGGACCGGAGGTATGAAAAGCAGAAGTCCAATCGTGTCGGTTACAAAACCGGGAACCATCAACAGCAGGCCCGCCAGCATGATCATGAATCCGTCAATCAGCGCCCTTCCAGGTTTTCCGCCCTCATTCATTTCGACGGTAATCTTCTGGAAGGCTGACAGACCCTGCACGCGAAGCAGGATGGAGCCGGCAATTGCCGTAAGAATGACCAGGGCAATGGTCGCCAATACGCCGATTCGCTGGCCGACCACGATAAAAGCGGCGATTTCGGAGATCGGCAAAACAACAAGCAATAAGGGCACAATTGAAAAACGCATCACATTCTATCCCGGTTCTGATCGCGGATACTGGCCAAGAATTGCAAATGCGGGTGATTCCACGCTGTTTGCCATTTGAATGATCAGCACTCAAGGACTATATGGGTATTCGAAACCTAATAGGAAGCACGGTCCGGAGCAAAATGGGTACAGATAATTTCATCACACTGTTCTTTCTGATAGTTGCGGCGCTGATATTTTTAAATCTGCGCAGTGTCCTTGGCCGCCGGACCGGTCAGGAAAAACCGCCCATCAGTCCGCGCACTCAAGTTGACGGTCTCGCCGGAAAGCCGGCAAGTGACGACGGAAAGGTCATCACGCTACCGCGCCGGGGCGTACAGGAACCTGAAAACGCCTATGCGGCGATTGACGAATATGCAAAGCCGGGCAGCGCGCTCAATGATTCGTTGCGCCAGGTATTCGACGCAGATTCCAGTTTTGAGCCGAAGGAATTCGTCAAGGGCGCCCGCATGGCCTATGAGATGATTGTCATGGCCTTTGCCGATGGTGATCGAAAATCGCTGAAAAACCTGTTGTCGTCAGAAGTGTTTGAAGGCTTCAACGATGCCATCAGCGAAAGGGAGAAAAACGGCGAGAAGGTCAAATCCACCTTTGTCGGTATCGACAAGGCGGATATTGTTTCCGCCGCCATTTCGGCAACCGAAGTTTCGGTAACCATGCGGATCAACAGTCAGTTGATATCGGCGACCTATGATCGCGACGGCAAGCTGATCGACGGCGACGCCGATGCTGTGGCTGACGTCATCGACATCTGGACATTCGCCCGCGACATCCGCTCACGCGATCCGAACTGGAAGCTGATTTCGACTCAATCAGAGGGCTGACCATCGATGGAGTTCGGTCTCAAGCCCGTCGCTTTCGAAAAGATGCCCGGCTGGCTTGATGAAGATCCGGGCCCGCTTTTCGCGATGATGCGCCGCTGTCATGACCATATCGTTCAGGTCAGACCCTACAAGACCGGCAGCCTCGGCATCCTGGCCGAGGAACTGGCGTCTGTATTTTCGGATGCGCTGGATTTCCTTCCCGAAAACGCCGCCGCAGCGCGGGGCTTCTTCGAAGCCCGGTTCCAGCCTTGCCTGATCGTCAGGAATGACGGCGCCAGCGGCTTTGTCACCGCCTTTTATGAGCCGGAAGTCGAAGTCGCTGCCCAGAGAGACGGGGAATATTGCTGCCCCTTTTATAGACGGCCTGCAGACCTGGTTGATCTCGACGACGCCTTGCGACCGGCGGAGTTGGATCAATCCTTCATGTTCGGCAAGCGCAGGGAAGATGGAACTGTCACTGCCTATGCTGATCGCCGGAGCATTGATGAAGGCCATTTGGCCGGGCGGGGCCTTGAGATTGCCTGGGCGAAATCACGCATTGATGTATTTTTTGCTCATGTGCAGGGCGCGGCGCGCCTGCGTTATCGCGATGGAAGCCTCAAGCGGATTACCTATGCGGCAAAAACGGGTCATCCCTTTTCCGCCATCGGGCGGCTACTGGTTGATCGCAGCGAAATACCGATGTCCGAAATCTCCATGCAGTCCATCCGCGCCTGGTTGGCCGCGCATCCGGAAGAAGTCAGCGACGTTCTGTGGCACAACAAATCCTATATCTTTTTTCGCGAGGCGCCGGTCGAAGATGAGAGCCTCGGGCCGGTTGCCGCCGCCAAGGTGCCGCTGACCGCTGGCCGCTCCCTTGCCGTTGACCGTCTGATCCACACCTTCTCGACGCCATTTTTCATCAGGGCGGAATCACTGCTTCATCTGAGTGACGGCCAACCATTCAGCCGGCTGATGATGGCGCTGGATACCGGTACGGCGATTGTCGGCCCGGCGCGCGGCGATATTTTTACCGGCTCTGGTGATCAGGCCGGCGAACTGGCCGGCAATGTTCGCAATGATGCCGAATTCTATGTCCTGCTGCCTCGACCAACTGCCGCGAGGATAATCGGATGAGCGGACCGAGAAAGCTGAACCATGATGACCGGATCTTGTGGGGCCGGGTGGCGCGCTCGACACGGCCCATGCCCGGCAGGCTTGATGAGATTATCCTTTTTGAGCAGGAAATAGAGAAACTGGACAAGGGCAAGGCAGCCAAGAAGGCTGACAGCAAGGCCAAACCGGCTTCAAAGACCGAGCCCGCCTCCAAAAATTCCACCCCCACCATAAAGCACCAGCCCCTGGAGCGGCCTGTCAAGAAAAAGATAGCCCGTGGTCGGCTTCCATTGGAGGCGCGGATTGACCTGCACGGCATGTTCCAAAGCGAGGCCCATGCCATGCTGCTGGATTTCCTGGTGCGGGCGCATGAGCGCGGTTTGCGCCATGTCCTGGTGATAACCGGCAAGGGCACCTCCATGGGCAGCGAAGGCGCCTTGAAGCGGGCCGTGCCGATGTGGTTTGCCAAACCCGAATTCAGCTTCCTGATATCGTCATTTGAAACTGCGGCAGTCAAACATGGCGGTGAGGGCGCGCTTTATGTGCGGCTCAGTCGCCAACCGGGGGATATTGCATGACGCCCTTCGGAAGCGCGGTGCGCAAACTGAGGATGGAGCGACGGATCACGCAAAAGGACATGGCCCGGGGCCTTGGCGTTTCACCTGCCTATCTTTCGGCTTTGGAGCACGGAAAGCGTGGTACGCCGAGCTTTGACTTCCTGCAGCGGGTGGCCGGTTTTTTCAACATCATCTGGGACGATGCCGACAGCCTGTTCAGGGTGGCGCGACTTTCCGACCCGAAAATTGTTCTGGATACGTCCGGCAAACATCCCGCCACGACCGAATTTGCCAACCGGCTTGCCGAGGAAATCCGCTATCTGGAACGGGACGATATTGATGCAATGCGAGAAATTCTTGAAAAGGCGGCAAAAAAACGCCGTTTGCAGCGATGATCCCCTGCTTTATGCCGCAATTGACGCCCAAGAGTTTGGACGCATGTTATAATTCCCTATAATCTGAAATGAGATTTGAACATTGATTCGCATTTGAATCCGTGTCGAAGGACGTTCCGGAAAGACAAAAAAAGCAATGAACGATACGCTTGACAATGAACAGCAGGCCAGCGCCGATTACGGCGCCGATTCCATCAAGGTTCTCAAGGGTCTGGATGCAGTGCGCAAACGGCCCGGAATGTATATCGGCGACACCGATGACGGGTCGGGCCTTCACCACATGGTCTATGAAGTTGTCGACAATGCGATTGACGAAGCATTGGCAGGCCATGCTGATCACGTCACGGTCACGCTCAACCCTGATGGATCGGTCACTGTGACCGACAATGGTCGCGGCATCCCGACCGGCATGCATGAAGAAGGCGTTTCAGCCGCCGAAGTGATCATGACCCAGCTTCATGCCGGCGGCAAGTTCGACCAGAATTCCTACAAGGTCTCCGGCGGTCTGCACGGAGTCGGCGTCTCCGTCGTCAATGCGCTTTCCTCCATGCTCTCCTTGAAGATCCGCCGTGACGGCAAATTGCATGAGATGAGTTTTTCCAATGGCGTCGCCGATGCGCCGCTTGCCATTACCGGGGATTCGCCCGGCCGCAACGGTACGGAAATCACTTTCAAGCCCAGCACAGTCATATTTACCCAGGTGGAATTTGATTTCGGCACGCTGGAACACAGATTGCGCGAACTGGCGTTTTTGAATTCAGGCGTCAGGATCATCCTGACCGACCGCCGTCATTCAGACGTCCGGGTTGAAGAACTGATCTATGACGGCGGGCTGGATGCATTCGTCGCTTATCTCGACCGCGCCAAGAAGCCTTTGATCCACAGGCCGGTATCCATCCGCAGCGAAAAGGACGGCATCACTGTCGAAGTCTCGATGTGGTGGAATGACAGCTACCATGAAAACGTGCTGTGCTTCACCAACAACATTCCGCAGCGCGATGGCGGCACCCATATGGCCGGCTTTCGCGGCGCGCTGACGCGCCAGATCACCGCCTATGCCGATTCCACCGGGATCATGAAAAAGGAAAAGGTCACATTGACCGGCGACGATTGCCGTGAAGGCCTGACGGCCGTGCTTTCGGTCAAAGTGCCGGATCCGAAATTTTCGTCACAGACCAAGGACAAGCTGGTGTCCTCGGAAGTTCGACCGGTCGTTGAAAGCTGCGTCAACGAGGCGCTCAACCATTGGCTTGAAGAACATCCCGGCGACGCCAAAATTCTGGTCGGCAAGGTGATTGAAGCTGCCGCAGCGCGCGAAGCCGCCCGCAAAGCGCGTGAATTGACGCGGCGAAAGGGTGCGCTGGACATTGCATCGCTGCCGGGCAAACTCGCCGATTGCTCCGAGCGCGATCCTGCCAAATCCGAACTGTTTCTGGTGGAAGGGGACTCCGCCGGCGGCTCTGCAAAACAGGGCCGTTCGCGCGAAACCCAGGCGATCCTGCCTTTGAAGGGCAAGATCCTCAATGTCGAACGCGCCCGTTTTGACAAGATGCTGTCCAGCCAGGAAATCGGCACGCTGATCACGGCGCTTGGCACATCCATCGGCAAGGATGAATTCAACGCCGACAAGCTGCGCTACCACAAGATCATCATCATGACCGATGCCGATGTCGACGGCGCCCATATTCGCACTCTGCTGCTGACATTCTTCTTCCGCCAGATGCCGGAATTGATCGAACGCGGCCACCTCTATATCGCCCAGCCGCCGCTCTACAAAGTGATGCGCGGCAAGTCATCGCAATATCTGAAAGACGAAAAGGCGTTTGAGGATTACCTGATCAATGCCGGGCTTGAAGAAGTCCGCCTTGAACTGGGTTCTGGCGAAATCCGCGCCGGCGAAGATCTGCGAGAAGTGATACAGGATGCTTTGCGGCTCCGAAGCCTGATCGAAAGCCTGCATTCGCGCTACAGCCGGCCGATTATCGAGCAGGCAGCCATTGCCGGCGCGCTCAATGCCGAGTTGAGCTCAAATCCGGCCAAGGCTGCGGCAATTGCGGCTGAAGTTGCCCACCGGCTTGATCTGGTGGCTGAAGAGACCGAACGCGGCTGGACAAGCGAAGTGCTGGAGGATGGCGGCCTGCGGTTTGAACGGATGGTGCGTGGCGTCAAGGAATCCGCTTTGATTGATACGGCGCTGATTGGCTCTTCCGATGCGCGTCATATTGATCAACTGACGCCGAAAATGCAGGAAATATACAAAGTGCCGCCCTTGCTGCGCCGCAAGGACGATGTCACGGAAATCATCGGGCCGCGGGCGCTTCTCGATTCCGTCTTTTCCTTTGGCCGCAAGGGGCTTTCAATGCAGCGCTACAAGGGTTTGGGCGAAATGAATGCCGAACAATTGTGGGAAACCACGCTTGATCCGAATGTCCGCTCGTTGCTGCAGGTTCGCGTCAATGACGCCACAGATGCCGACGGTCTTTTCTCAAGGCTGATGGGCGACGAAGTCGAGCCGCGCCGCGAATTCATTCAGGAAAACGCATTGAACGTAGCCAATCTTGATATTTAATCGGCTCCATCTGCCCAACGAAAAAGGCGCCATCCGGCGCCTTTTTTGATTCACGTGAAACAAGCAGCGGTCAAACGGCAGGTCAGGCCATAAAGTTGCCGCGAAAAGCGACGTCGCTCAATGGCTTGCGTTGGCTCGGTATCTCTCTCAGCCGCAATTTCTCGGGCAGGGTTTCCGGCGCTGCGATCCTGCCGATGGCCACAGCCGCCTCAACCACAAAGCCTTCGTCAGGTATGGCAAGTTCGGATTTGATGCGGTCCGCGAGAATCCCGCCCATCGGATGGGCATGGTAGCCCATGAGGATTGCCTGAAATTGCAACGCCATGGTCGCCGCGCCGGTATCAAAGGAATGGGTGCGGGTGAAACGCGCCTCGGTCTTTCCGGCCGCCACATTGTGGGTCTTGGAGACGACAATGATCAGTGCTGCGGCATTGTGGGCCCAAGCCTGGTTGCCATCATCGAGAAATGAAACATAGCGGTCCCATTCATCGGATCCTTTCAGCCCGTAGCTGAACCGCCAGGGCTGCAGATTGCCGGAAGATGGCGCCCAGTGCGCCGCTTCCAGCATGCTCAGGAGATCGCCCTCCGGCATGTCGGCTCCGGTGAAAGCCCGGGGAGACCAGCGCTGGATGAAAAGCGGATCGACCGGGAAAGTGGGGTGTCTGTTGTCAATTGTCATTGAAAATTCCTTTTGTCAGAATAGCGCCAACATGCTGAAATCCTGAAAGCTGCAGGCTGCGGCCCTGTTAAGGAAATATGGCTGGAGCAGGCCGGATGCAAGGGCTTAGACGTTGGATGACATTGAAACCGCGGAAACGCATTGTCTTGTATTTGTTGACAATCCCTGTTTTCCGACCCCGTCATTCGGGCGGGTGTCACGATACCAATCCACGAATTCTTGACAAGACCGGCGCGTCGGCATTGCCGCTCCACGCCAGAAAGCCGCCGATGCGCCGACTGATCTTCTCGGAATGGTTCTGGCTTATGTCGGACAGATAGTGATCCAGGAAGGGATTGGAAAAGCGCTCGATTGTGGTTCGTGCATAACGCTCCGCTTCTTCGCTTAGCCCCATGGCTGCAAAACCCGGCATGACTTCATCGCTGAAGACGGCCTCAAGCCAGGCGCGGGCTGCGCCATCTTCCAGAATCTGGCGAACGGTCAGGTCGGCCGACCCTTGATGGTCAAGCCAATATTGCACCAGGGCCGTATGGCCGAGATTGAGAATGAACAGTTTCAAGTTGGCATGAACGGAAATGTCGTCGGCAACCAGGATGGCTGGATGCCGGCAGGGCAGCGCCATGCCTTCGGTCTTTTCAATCGCCCATAATGCATAGGGCTCGCAAACGGCGCCGGCGGGTTCGAGTGCCTTTGAGACGATGCGGTCGACCAGCGTATTGACGTAAATCACATTCTGCTTGATCCAGCCGCTGAAGGCGGCATCCTGGTACCAAGCGTCTGCCAGTTCGCGGATGATGGCGGCCAATGTCGATCCATTGCGGCTGATCAATTCGGTCGGAAGCACCGTCAGGCCGTTGCCATTCGCTTCGAACCGGGCACGGAGCAGCACCAGAAGCTTGCCGGGAAAGGAGTTGGGCGGGCCCTGGGGAAGATGTGTTTCGGTGGAATCCAAATCAAATCCGCGATCAGCGGTGTTGGAAATGACCACCTTCGCCTCCTCGACAAAGATGCGCACGACCTCGGCCCAATTGGCGGCGGTTGACAAGGCGCGTTTCACGCTTGTGACCATGGTGACTTCGTCAACGACTTTGCCATTGTGAAGGCCGCGGACGTGAACAGGAAAGCCCTTTTCCGCCTGCAGGCCGGCAAGGCGCAGATCACGGTCGGCAGCGCCGCTGGTCTTCACGATGGTTACCGGTCCCAGCGCCAAGCCGGTTTTCATCGCTTCACTTATGAACAGGTCCGCATGGGCTTGCAGGAACCGGCTGGTGCCGAATTGGAAAATGGGCGTCGTGGTCATGGCAGCGCAACCTTGAGGCTTTCTGATGGCAGGGACTGAAGCAGAGTCTCGCGCGCCGAACGCAGGTGGGTTCGGCATGCCTTGTCGATTTTGTGAATGTCGCGCGAACGCAAGGCCTCGATATAGTGAAGATGCTCGAGGATGGCCGCTTCATTGCGCTGGCGGGCTTTGGCCTTGTTCCATTGATAATGATAGTGAAAGACAATCGCGATGATATCGTAGAAATCGACGATGAAGCGGTTCATCGAGGCGCGATGGACGAAGAGATGGAATTTCTCGTCAAGCTGGGAAAAGTCCTTGAAGCGATTGCCGATTTCGCCCAGCAATTGCCGGTGTTCGCCTTCAATCTCGTCAAGTTCGGCCCATGCGGGGTGCAGCGGCGGCAATTGCGCGAAGGCGGCGGCGGAGCGCATCTCGAACATTTCCCGGACTTCCGTCAGCTCAAGCGCGAAATTGCGGGTAAAGCCCTTCAGGATCCAGTGGCTGTTGGGTCTCTTTTCGATCAGGCCGAACCGGCTGAAACGGATGAGAAACTCCCGCACGTTGGTCGTCCCGATGCCGATTTCCCTCGCCAGTTCCAGTTCATTGATCTGCATGCCGGGCTCGGAATCATCGGCGAGGATTCGCCGCATGAAGCTGCGCTCGATGATCTCGTAGATGGAATTTGTCTCCTCTTCGGGAAACAGGTCACCGGAGGTCGGATTGCGAAGCACCAGCTTGTGCCTCTTGTCCCAGGAAATCAGGCCGGTTTCCGCCAATCGGCCAAGGATGGCCCGCACCGTGGTCCGGCTGATGCCAAGGCGGGCGCTCATTTCCGGTTCCGAAGGCAGATGATCATCTTTTTGAAGTGTAACGACACAACGATTGAATGCATCCTTGAAAACCGTGTTTTGTCGCGCCATTAATTCCGCTCCTTCATTCTGTCTGCCAACGCCGGTGCTCCCGCGGCGCAAATGGTTGTCATCTTCCCGGTCAACGAAACTGGATCTGCTGCCCGTTGATGAAATTTGTATATTGTAGATAAAAGACAAAATCAAATACAGCCGATCATGGTGTTACGGCTTGTAAATCCGGCCGCTGGCGATCTTGCCACGCTGCAGAATTCAGCATCGGAAAGCCTGCCCGGACCGCATCGCCCTACTTTGACACTGCTCTCAAACCTGCCTCCAGGCTGCGATCCCTCACAGTTGCCTTTCATGAAAGCGTTTCGGCCTTTGAAGGATTGTTCCGGAACGAGACAGGTTCTCCGGGCCCTTCGATCCTGGCGACATTCAGGGGTCAAGTCAGGCTCAAGCTTGAGGCGCTAAATCATACTTTATGCCAATAAGCGTCACAAAGTGATCATCCCTTCGTTGCCGATTAACCAAAACATGTTACGTTGCAGCACGATGCCGCAGTGCAATACGCCAGATTGGTCGCCAAGACAGCGCAAACTGCCAGGCACTCAACAAAGTTTGGAACTGCCGATGCTCTATAATGTCTATGAACTGAACCATGCCGCCATCGCCCCCATGCGGGCGGTCGCCGATGCGATGCGCATTGTCCATCGCCATCCCCTCAATCCGTGGTCCCACACCATGTTCGGTCGTGCGATGGCAGCCGGTTTTGAGGTTTTTGAACGCGCGACGCGGCGTTACGGAAAACCCGAATTCGGTTTGCAGACCACCAAGATAGATGGCAAGCAGGTGTCAGTCCATGAAAAGACGGTCTGGGAAAAGCCTTTTTGCAATCTGCTGCATTTTGAACGGGTTCTTCCGCCCAATCATCCGGCCGATCCGAAAGTCCTGCTGGTGGCCCCCATGTCCGGCCACTACGCAACCTTGTTGCGCGGCACTGTGGAAACGCTTTTGCCAAACGCCGAGATCTATGTGACTGACTGGGTCGATGCCCGTATGGTTCCGCTCAGCGACGGCAGCTTCGATCTTGACGATTATATCGATTATATCATTGAAATGCTGCATTTTCTCGGGCCGGATACGCATGTGGTCGCAGTCTGCCAGCCTTCCGTTCCGGTTCTTGCAGCCGTTGCAGTCATGGAACAAGGCGGAGATCCGCTGGTTCCGTCTTCCATGACATTGATGGGCGGCCCCATTGACACCCGCAAGAATCCGACCGCCGTCAACACGATGGCGCAGGAAAAGCCGATTGAATGGTTTGCCGAAAACGTCATCATGAATGTGCCATTCCCGCAGCCGGGCTTCATGCGTGAAGTCTATCCGGGATTCCTGCAGCTCTCTGGCTTCATGTCGATGAATCTCGACCGCCACGTGGCCGCACAGAAGGACTTCTTTGGTCATCTGGTGAGAAATGACGGCGATTCAGCTGAAAAGCACCGCGATTTCTATGATGAATATATGGCGGTGATGGATCTCACCGCAGAGTTTTACCTGCAGACAGTCGATACGGTCTTCATCAAGCATTCACTGCCCAAGGGGGAAATGAAGCATCGTGACACACTGGTCGACACCAAGGCCATTCGCAATGTGGCCCTGTTGACGGTTGAAGGAGAGAACGACGATATTTCAGGCGTCGGCCAGACAAAGGCCGCCCAGGATATTTGCCCGAATATTCCCGATGACATGCGGATGCATTACATGCAGCCCGATGTCGGCCATTATGGCGTGTTCAACGGTTCGCGATTCCGCAAGGAAATCGCACCGCGGATTCTCGAATTCATGCGCCAGCATGGCAAGATTGAAGAAAATGCCAAGCCTGTGGCTGCGCAGAAGCCGCGCGTCATAAGGGGTGGCAAGGCGTAAAAACCTTCGCCTCCAATCCGCTCCTGGCGGCCGTATCCGCCGCGCAAGAGACAACGAGAGCCGTATAAGCTGAAAAAGCCTGTACGGTTTTTCGGTTTGATATCAATGACATTTCCGATTTGCGCGGCTGAATTCTTGAAGCCGCCGCTCAATCGTACCACATCTTTGACATCGGTTGGCATTGGGCCAGCCGTGTTAGACGAGGATGTCTCATCATGAACCAGTCAGCTCTGATCCGTCCGGATTGGACACCCGTCACCATAGCGATGATGGTGCTCGGTTTTATCGTCTTCTGGCCGCTTGGTCTTGCCATGCTGGCCTATATTCTCTTCGGCGAGCGCTTCCGGGCGTTCAAGCGCCATGCCAATGAAAAGGCAGACAGCTTCTTTGCCGGAGGGTGCCGCAGCGCTGGTCGCTACCAGCGTCATTACCGCCATTACGGCACAGGCAACAGCGCTTTCGACGATTGGCGCAAGGCCGAAATGGACCGGATCGAAGAAGAACGCCGCAAGCTTGATGAAATGCGCGCGGAGTTTGACGAATATATGCAGGAACTGCGCCGCGCGCGTGATCGGGAAGAATTCGATCGCTTCATGCGGGATCGCAAGGCCGGCAAGCCTTCAGATCCGTCAAATGGCGACCTTTCGACCGGCTTTTCCAACTAGGCCCTGGTATCGGGCTGGATAACCGGCCCGGACCGAAGACTAAGCAGCCGCCGGCCTTGGACCGGCGGAAACCGCCAAATGCGCGACCGGCATCCAAATTGATGCCGGTTAAGGGCTGCGGTGATTGTTGAGCGCCTGTCATTTGCCAACGAATCTGGTAGATAGTGGCGATGTTTTTTTCGCAAGCACGCAAGAAGAAGCCGAGGACGCCGCCACCCGACAAGGCCAGGATGCTGGATGTCGCCGGTCGCAGCCTGCCGCTGACGATACGCCAGACTTCAAGCGCCACCCGCCTCACTCTCAGAATTGAACCCGGCGGCAAGGCAATCAAGCTGACCGTGCCGCTCGGATTGCCCGAGCGTGATGTTGATGATTTCCTTGTCCGGCATCAGGGTTGGCTGCTGACCAGGCTTGCGCGCTTTCCCCGCAGTCCGCTGGTTGCCGAGGGCTATAGCCTGCAATTTCGCGGCGTCGCCCATCGTATTGAACGGACCGGGAAATTGCGTGGCCTGACGGAAGCTGTCAGCATTGACGGGGAAGCTATTCTCAGGGTCAGCGGCGAAGAGCCGCATCTGAAGCGCCGACTGCGCGACTTTTTGAAAGAAGAAGCCAGACGCGACCTGTCGGTACTGGTCGACCGCCATTGCGCCGCAATCGGTCGCAAAGCCAAAAGCCTTGCAATGAAGGATACCAGAAGCCGGTGGGGATCATGCTCGCAGGACGGCAATCTCAGTTTTTCATGGCGGATCGTCATGGCGCCGCCTGTGGTGATCGACTACCTTGCCGCCCACGAAGTGGCTCATCTGCGGGAAATGAATCACGGGCCTGCGTTCTGGGCATTGTGTGAGAAGCTTTGCCCGCAAATGGACGAGGCGAAGCGCTGGCTGAAGCGCAATGGCACCTTGCTTCATGCGATTGATTTTTCGTAATATTATCAGATACATCCACTAGAATGAGCAAAAACGGCTCGACTCTTTTGCGTTTTTCTGCCACGACGCTGGCCATGGGTCTGGAAATCAAGATTTGCGGGTTGAAAACGGCTGACGCCGTGGATCGGGCTGTCGCGCTCGGCGCCAGTCATGTCGGCTTTATCTTCTTCCAGAAAAGCCCCCGGCATATTGAACCCGCAGATGCCGGAAAACTGGCTGACAGAATTCGCGGTCGCGCCAAAATCGTCTCTGTTTCGGTTGATGCCGACAATGACGAGCTGGATGAAATCATTGACCTTATCAAGCCCGACTGGCTCCAGTTGCATGGAAACGAAAGCCCGGAACGGATACTTGCGCTCAAGGCGACCACCGGTCTGCCGGTGATGAAGGCAATTTCCATCCGCGACGCCGACGACCTTCACAAATACCGACCCTATGATGGTATTGCCGATCGCTTTTTGTTTGACGCAAAACCACCCAAAGGCTCGGACCTGCCGGGCGGCAACGGCGTGTCTTTTGACTGGCGGCTGCTGCAGGCGCTTGACGGCAATGTGGACTACATGCTTTCGGGTGGACTGAACAAGAATAATATAGGCGAGGCGCTGGCGATTACGCGAGCCCGCGGCATTGACGTTTCTTCCGGAGTGGAATCTTCGCCCGGCGTCAAGGACCTTGCCATGATGGACGCGTTTTTCGATGCAGTGCGCCAAGCCGTCGCGGCGTGACGCCGCCAAGGGAGACTTAAGTGAACGAGAGCCTGAAACCAAATTCCTTCCGCGCCGGTCCGGATGAAAACGGACGCTTTGGCATTTATGGCGGGCGATTTGTCGCCGAAACGTTGATGCCGCTCATTCTCGAGCTTGAGGAAGAATGGAACAAGGCCAAGACTGATCCCGAGTTTCAGGCTGAACTTGCCCATTTGCATACCCATTACACCGGTCGCCCAAGCCCGCTTTATTTCGCCGAAAGGCTGACGGCGGAACTGGGCGGCGCCAAGATCTATTTCAAGCGCGACGAGCTCAACCACACAGGCTCGCACAAGATCAACAATTGCCTGGGCCAGATTCTTCTCGCCCGCCGCATGGGCAAAACGCGGATCATCGCCGAAACCGGCGCCGGTCAGCACGGTGTCGCCTCGGCGACGGTCTCGGCGCGCTTTGGCCTGCCATGCGTGGTCTATATGGGCGCAACCGACGTCGAGCGCCAAGCGCCCAACGTGTTTCGCATGAAGCTTTTGGGAGCAGAGGTCAATCCCGTGACATCCGGGCACGGCACGCTCAAGGACGCCATGAACGAAGCCTTGCGCGATTGGGTCACCAATGTCGATGACACCTACTACATCATCGGCACGGCCGCCGGCCCGCATCCCTATCCTGAAATGGTCCGGGAGTTCCAGTCGGTGATCGGGCGGGAAACGCGCGAGCAGATGATGGCCGCCGAAGGCCGTCTGCCGGACATGCTGGTTGCTGCTGTCGGCGGCGGCTCCAACGCCATCGGGCTGTTCCACCCCTTCCTGGACGACCAATCCGTCAAGATCGTCGGCGTGGAAGCCGGCGGCAAGGGTCTGGAAGGCGAGGAGCATTGCGCCTCTCTGACTGCCGGTTCGCCCGGCGTTTTGCATGGCAATCGCACCTATCTTCTCCAGGACGGCGACGGCCAGATCAAGGAGGGTCATTCGATCTCCGCCGGTCTGGATTATCCCGGCATCGGTCCCGAGCATTCGTGGCTGAAGGATCAGGGCCGGGTTGAATATGTCCCGATCAAGGATGATGAAGCGCTGGAAGCATTCCAGCTGCTGACGCGGACCGAAGGCATCATTCCGGCTCTGGAACCGGCGCATGCTTTGGCGGAAGTCATGAAGCGCGCGCCGAAAATGGACAAGGACCAGATTATCGTCATGAATTTATGCGGACGCGGCGACAAGGATATTTTCACTGTCGGCAAGATCCTGGGCATGGGGCTTTGATATGACTGAACGCATGGACAAACGCTTTGCCGATCTGAAAGCTGAAGGCCGCCCGGCTTTGGTAACCTATTTCATGGGTGGTGATCCCGACTATGACACCTCGCTCGCCATCATGAAGGCGCTTCCCGAGGCCGGCGCTGACGTGATTGAACTGGGCATGTGCTTCTCGGATCCGATGGCTGACGGCCCTGCCATCCAGCAGGCCGGGCTCAGGGCGCTGAAGGCCGGCCAGACCCTGCACAAGACGCTGCAACTCGCCCGCGATTTCCGCAAAACCGACCACAAGACCCCGATCGTGCTGATGGGTTACTATAACCCGATCTATATTTATGGCGTTGACACCTTTCTGATTGATGCGGTGGAAGCGGGCATAGACGGCCTGATCGTCGTCGACCTGCCGCCGGAAATGGACGATGAATTATGCATTCCGGCGCTCAAGACCGGCATCAACTTTATCCGCCTGGCAACGCCGACCACGGATGACAAGCGGCTGCCCACGGTTTTGACCAACACATCCGGCTTCGTCTATTATGTTTCAATGAACGGCATTACCGGATCGGCGCTGCCGGATCCGTCATTGATTTCCGGCGCTGTCGCCCGCATCAAGGGCCATACGGATCTTCCGGTTTGTGTGGGCTTCGGCGTCAAGACGGCCGAACATGCCAGGCTGATCGGCGCTTCGGCGGACGGTGTCGTGGTCGGAACCGCGATCATCAACCAGGTGGCCGGTTCATTGACCGCTGACGGCAAGGCCAGCGCCGATACGGTTCAGGCTGTGGCGACATTGGTCAAGGGCCTGTCATCCGGCGTCCGGGCCGCGCGCCTTGCGGCAGCGGAATGAAGTCACCATATTGGCAGGACCATTGGAGCGAAATACGATGAACTGGCTTACAAGTTATGTCCGCCCGAAAATCAACTCGATGCTTGGCCGCCGCGAAGTGGCGGAGAATCTCTGGATCAAATGCCCTGAAACCGGCGAAATGGTCTTCCACAAGGATCTTGAAAGCAACAAATGGGTGATTCCGGGTTCCGGCTATCACATGAAGATGCCCGCCAAGGCCAGACTGGACGACCTTTTTGACGAGGGCGCCTATGAATCGCTTCCCCAGCCGAAAGCGGTCATTGATCCGCTGAAGTTCCGCGATTCGAAGAAATATCTGGATCGCCTGCGCGACAGCCGCGCAAAGACATCGCAGGAAGACACCATCCTGGCTGCCGTCGGTACGGTGCAGGGGGTAAAACTCGTGGCCGTGGTGCATGAATTCAATTTCATGGGCGGATCACTGGGCGTTGCCGCCGGTGAAGCCATTATCAAGGCTTTTGAGCGGGCCACGGCTGAAAAATGCCCTCTGGTCATGTTTCCCGCCTCTGGCGGCGCGCGCATGCAGGAAGGCATCCTGTCCCTGATGCAATTGCCGCGGACGACGGTTGCCGTTGAAATGCTGAAAGAGAGCGGCCAGCCCTATATCGTCGTTCTGACCAATCCGACCACAGGCGGGGTCACGGCATCCTATGCGATGCTGGGTGATATCCATCTCGCCGAACCCGGTGCGGAAATCTGCTTTGCCGGCAAACGCGTCATTGAACAGACCATTCGTGAAAAACTGCCCGATGGCTTTCAGACTTCGGAATATCTGCAGGCACACGGCATGGTCGATATTGTCGTCAAGCGCCATGACATTGCCGACACCCTTGCGCGGATCCTCAAGATTCTCCTCAATCAACCACTCGAACAGGCAGCTTGAATTCATCCGGCGCCTGCGTTGGCCGCGGCCTTTTCCGGCCGGGTCTGACACAGCCTTGGCGACCTGCCGTAGCATATTGACTATCCATTTGGAGAATTGACCCATGTCGGTTCAGGGTGAAAATGTTGCCGGACGGGAAATCGATAGGCTGCTGGGCATCTATCCGCGCGGTTTCGACCTGTCACTCGATCGCATTCGCAGGCTTCTGGCGGATCTGGGCGACCCCCAGGACAGAATGCCGCCTGTCATTCATATTGCCGGCACCAATGGCAAAGGCTCGGCAACGGCTTTTTGCCGCTCTTTGCTCGAAGAAGCGGGCCGGACCGTACATGTCCATACATCTCCGCATCTGGTCAATTGGCACGAGCGCTACCGGTTGGGGCATGAAGGCGGCGGAAGGCTGGTTGGCGATGCTGCGCTGGTCGAAGCAGTTCTCAGGGTCGAAAAGGCCAATGCGGGGCGGACGATCACAGTATTTGAATTGCTCACGGCGGTGATTTTCGTGCTTTTTTCCGAGCATCCGGCAGATGTTGCCATCATCGAGGTCGGTCTTGGCGGCCGCTATGACGCCACCAATGTCTTTGATCATCCCGCAGTCTCCGTCATCATGCCGGTCGCACTCGACCATCAGGCATGGTTGGGCGACCGGGTCGAACTGATCGCAGCCGAGAAAGCCGGCATCATCAAGCGCGGCTGTCCCGTCGTCATCGGCGAGCAGCGTGAAGACGCGGCAATCGATGTACTGGTCAATATCGCCGCCCGCATGGGCGCGCCCGCCTCCGTATATGGGCAAGATTATCACGCCCATGAGGAACATGGCCGGCTCATATATGAGGATGAATTCGGGCTTTACGACCTGCCGCTGCCGGCACTCGCCGGACGTCACCAGCACGCAAACGCCGCAGCGGCCATTCGCGCAGTCAAGGCGGCCGGTTTTACCGTGACGCAGGAAATCGCCGAAAGAGCCATGAAGTCGGTCAGCTGGCCGGCGCGTTTGCAGCGATTGAGTACCGGCAAGCTGCTGGCCAGCGCACCGAAGGGCGCCGAAATATGGCTGGACGGCGGTCACAATCCGCATGGCGGCCGTGCTGTCGCCGAAGCCATGGCCGATTTCGAAGATCGACAGTCGCGCCCGCTTTACCTTGTAACCGGCATGATCAACACCAAGGATCCGGGCGGCTATTTCGAAGCCTTTCGCGGTCTGGCGGTCAAGGTATTTACAGCGCCCATCCGTGATTCCGACGCCGGACTCGATCCTGTTGCGCTTGCCGAAGACGCCGCCGCCGCCGGTCTGTTGAGCGAACCGGTTTCCTCGGTTGAGGAAGCTTTGGAGAAAATTGCTGCTGAATGCGCTGAAAGCGAATTACTGCCGCGAATCCTGATCGGCGGTTCGCTTTACTTTGCCGGCAATGTGCTTTCCGACAACCAGACACCGCCGACATAAAAAACCCGGGCGCTTGGCCCGGGTTCATCGGATCACTGTGTTGGAAATCAGGCGGCGCCGGAAATCCAGGCGGTCAACGCTGTTTTTGGCGCGGCGCCCACTTTCAGATCGGCAACCTGGCCGGCCTTGAACATGGCAAGGGTCGGAATCGACCGCACGCCATATTGGGCTGCAAGCTCAGGATTTTCATCAATATTCAGCTTGGCCACCTTCACCTTGCCGGCAAATTCCGTCGACAATTCCTCGAGCGCCGGGCCAATCATTTTGCAGGGACCGCACCATTCGGCCCAGAAATCCACCACGACCGGTTCTGCAGAGTTCAGGACTTCTTTTTCGAAATTATTGGCATCGACCTTGATTGTCGCCATGAGCACGCTCCTTTTTAGGGCCGATTGCCGACCCGATGATTGGTTGACCTACATGTGTGAGTCGCGGAATGGGTTTTCAATGGGGTAAATCATTTTGCTGAAATTGCAACCAGTGCATTTTCAAGCTGCCGGTCCGAAAGCTGAAGATACATCGGCCCCTCAGTATAGATCAGCACACAGGCAATATTCCGTTCCGGATAAAGCGGCTTCAGCACTTCGCGATAAAGCGCAAGTTGGGCGACATGCGCCTTGGGGATTTCGCCGGGTCGGCCGGGTACGACGCGATTTGTCTTGAAGTCCGCAATGAAGACCGCTTTAGGGGTCACCGTCAAACGGTCGATGCGTCCGGTAATGGCGTGGTCCTTGCCTGCCAGTTTGATTGTTCCCATGATTGATACTTCGGCGCGGCCATGATGATCGAAAAGTCCGGCGACTTCAGGCGCCTGCATGACGGCAGCGACCGAATCGGCAATCCGGCGGCGGTCATCCTCTTTCCACGAGGCAACAGCGCGCCCGAGATAGCGCATTGCCATTTCATGGCGCTGGTCGGGGGCGAAGCCTGCCAGAAGCTGCAACAATCGATGGATGATCTGGCCGCGCAAGGCGGGATGACCCGTCGTCTGGCGATCAGAAAACAAGGCGGAGCCGACCAGCAGGTCGCCTTCGGTCTCATCAATGAAGACATGGGCTCCGGAAGGATTCAGCGGTCGGGGCAGGCGCTTTTCCGGCGGCAAGGGCTTTAACAGCGAGTCAGGGACCAGGACCTGCGGCCGGGTCTGAATTTCCGCTTGTGCGAAGGCTTGCCCCCCGGCCTCGTCACCCATCCGCCATTCGTGGCCTTCCCAGACCAGCGCACCAACGGAATATTGCCGGGGTCGGCAGCGTTTCTCGTCGGCTGTCAGTGATGCCGTCGCCATTGCGTGCCATGTGCCCGCAATCTCCCTTTGTCCGCGAAACCCGCAGATGATCAGCCGGTCAGCGGCGCGCGTCATGGCCACGTAAAGCAGCCGGCGATATTCTTCCTCCGCCAGGCGCTTCAGCCGCTCGTCGTCAACCGTCTTCAGGGCGCCACCCAGCTCCTTGTTGACAAACCATGCCGGAATGTCGATCCCTGCACCGGGCATCATTCTCAACCTGTCGACATGGCTGTGGTTGAAAGCAGCACCGCCGCCATCCACGACAAAGACAACCGGCGCTTCCAGTCCCTTGGCGGCATGAACCGTCATGATGCGCACTTCATTGCGCTCCTTGTCCTGCTCGCGCTTGATTGTCGGCGGCTCGCTTTCAAGCGTGGCGACGAAGCATTGCAGGCCGGGGACAGAGGAAGCTTCCCGGGACAAAGCGAAATTCAGGAACTCATCGAGAACATCGCTGACTTCGTTGCCAAGCCGGCTCAGGAATGCCCGCCTGCCACCCTCGGCCCCAAGAATCCGGGCAAAGAAATCATGAACGCGGTATTGCCGTGAAAGCTCTATCCAGCCCTGCAGTCGCGCCACGACCGGCTTCAAGGCTTCGTCACTGTCAGCGCGTTCGCGGATATGGTCCCAGACAGTCTGTGTGGCCCCGCGTCGGGCCGCCAGTCTGAAGACATCGTCTTCACCGAGCCCCAACAGCGGGCTTTTCAAAAGCGCGGCAAGGGAAAGGTCGTCTTCCTGCAGCAGAACGAAGCGAGCCAGCGCCATCAGGTCCTGCACCGCGATATGGCTGGCGAGAACCAGCCGGTCCGCGCCAGCCACCGGAATCGTTCCCAGCCCGTTCAAGGCGCGTGTCAGCGCGCCGACAAAAGCATCGCGTTTGCGCACCAGAACCAATATGTCGCCTGCCTCAATCAGGCGCAGGCCGGTCTTGGTGGCGATGGTCTGTTTTCCGACCATGGACTGGATTGTCGCAGTGATCCGCTGGGCGAGTTGATTGGCGGGCGCCTTTTCTGAAAGCGCGTCATAGGGCGCTGTCCAGTCGCCGTCATCCGCCAGTCTTTCAGCAGGGGCGATGATATCCCACACATCGACGAGGCCTGCCTGGCCGGAACGGCTTGAGACATGGACAATGCCCTCTCCATCGACGTTGAGGCCGCCGGAATGCGCGGCAAAGGAAAACACCTGATCGACAGCCGAGAGCACATCCTGTGTGGAGCGAAACGAAAGAGGCAGCCGCACGGGATGGAAGCGGGCGCCTGCCGCCTCAACCTGTTTGCGGGTCGCATCCCTTTCGCTGGCAAACCGTTCCGGCCGCGCGCCCTGAAAAGAGTAAATCGATTGTTTCTCGTCGCCAACGGCAAAAAAGGTGCGGTCGGCTTCGCGGGCGCTCTTGCCGGCAAAGAAGTCGTCAGCCAGTGATTTGATGATCTCCCATTGGCGCGGACTGGTGTCCTGGGCCTCGTCGACAAGAATATGATCGATTCCCTGATCAAGTTTGAAATGCACCCAGGGCCCGATCTCGCTTTTCTTTAAAAGTGCTGCCGTGCGTTCGATAAGATCGTCAAAATCAAGCAGGCTTCGTTGTTTTTTCAGGCTCTCATAATCGCCATTGAGCTTTTCAGCCAGGATCAGCGCCGCGCGGGTGGCCTCCAGCAGCCGTACCCGCGATAATTGCTCAGACAATTCACCGATCCGCGCCATTGCCAAGGCGACGATTTCGCCGATGTCAGGAACAATCTCGCGAACCGGTTTGTCGTGAAAGCTTTTCTCGCTCTTTATTCCGCCGTCCGCCTTGAAAAAGGCGCTGCGGATATGGCCAAGGCGGATTATCGGGTCTGTCGCCTCTGAAGCGAACTGAAGCAGGCGGGCGGTCTCGCGCACGGTCTTGCCGCCATGGTTGAGCGCGGCGTCAAGATAAGACACAAGATCATTGCCGACCAAACCCGCAAGCGGCCAGAAGCCCGCGACGATGCTGTCTTCCGTCGAATCGTTTTCAATGGCGAATGCACGGCGCAGGGTTTCATCGACGCCGTCCCGTGCCGCAATCGCCAAAAAGGCCTGCAATGCGCTTCGCCGGGCAATGATTTCACCGATGAGGCTGTCCAGTCCGGTATCGTCGGCCAGACCGAGAACGCGACCGAACGCATCGGCCAGCGCCATGTCGCCGCCGGCGGCGGTCGCGGTCAGCAGCCTGCGCCGCGCTTCCGAAAGCAGAGCGGCCGATCCTGCATCATCGAGAACCTGAAAATGGCCGGCGACATTGGCTTCCAGCGGAAACTGGTGCAAGAGTGCCTCGCAAAAGGCGTGGATGGTTTGGATCTTCAATCCGCCCGGCGTTTCCAACGCTCTTGCAAACAGACGCCGGGCCTGGCGCAGCCTGGCGGTTGAAGGCAGGCTGCCTTCAATAGAGCGGATTTCTTCGGCGAGGGCAGCATCGGCCATCGTCGCCCAATGCGACAGGCGCTCAAACACCCGGTTCGACATTTCCGATGCGGCTGCCTTGGTATAGGTCAGGCACAGGATCGCCGACGGCCTGGAGCCTGCGAGCATCAACCGGATCACCCGCTGGGTCAGCACATGGGTCTTGCCGGACCCGGCATTGGCCGAGACCCAGGCTGAGCCTGCCGGGTCGGAGGCGCGACCCTGCATCAGGCTCGTCCAGCTCAGTCGTTCTTCAGGCCCGGCATCGGTGGGAAAAAGGCTTTCGTCAATCGTCATTATCCGGCCCTTCCTCGGCAGCGGCCCATTCCGCCACACGCGCCAGATGGTCGAAATCGCCGCCATATTCATTTTGCCGGGCCGGAATCAGGCGGGACCGGAAGCCATGCTTGCCGCTGCGCAAATCGGCCACGAGACCGGCAAGCTGGCTAATGGATTCTTCCGCCAACTGAAGCGCGGATCGTCTTTTGTCATCGTCGGGCTTGTCCGGATCCTCGTTGTTGACCCGGTCGGGCTTGAAACCGTTACCCGGCTTGAGACGGACATAGATCAGGTCGCGGGGCGTCACCGCTCCGATTTTTTCGAAGGCTCCAGCTGCAAGTGCTGCAGCTTCAAGCGCCAATTGCGGATCAAGCAGCGTGCGGGCAACCTTGATCGAGGGATTGAGGCCGGTCTTGTAGTCGATGATATCGGCAGTTCCATCGGTCAAGACATCGATCCGGTCGGCCAGTCCGCTCACAGTCAGCAAATGTGGCTGGACTTCAAACTTTGCCCGCTGCTCTACAAAGCTGTGGCGGACCTGGCCGAGGCGCGAAGTTTCAAAAGCAAGGAAGGCTTTGGCGACTTCCATGAATCGCGGACGCCAGACTGCGTCGACATGCGCGGGCAGGCCCTGCTTGTCAAACAGGTCATTGGCGATTCCGGTCAATGCCGCTAGCGCCGCCGGCGTGCCGGCGATATGGCCGCCGCAGATGAAATTTTCGAAAATGGCGTGATAGAGGGTTCCGCGCTCTTGCGCCCCGGGATCCTTGTTGAAACCCTCAACAGGATCCAGCTTCAGGATACGGCGCGCATAGATATCATATGGATCCCTTCGCAGACGGCTGACTTCACTGAAGGAATAGCGCGTCGGCTGCAATTCCGCAGGCGGCCTTGGTTCGGGGCGACCCGGCGATTCGGTGGCCGGGCCAATGTCAAGAATGGCTGCCAGTTCGGCCAATTGCGCGCCCCGGCTTTTGATTTCGCTTCCGATTCGATCTCCCGTGATGGCCAGCGTTCTTTGCAAAAAACGTGATGGAACAGTCGGGGTCGAGCCCTGACGCAGGGCCCGTGTCAGCACCAGCTTGCGGGTGCCTGCCGCCATCATGAAATCATGGGCGATCTGGCCGATGCGCCGTTCGGGCGGCTCCAGTCCTATCGTGGTCTTCATCATCCGGGAAAGAAAGGGATTATTGACTGTCTGGCCGGGCCAGATTCCTTCATTCATCCCGCCGAGAATCAGTGTGTCGACCGATTGCAGCCGCGCTTCCAGCGTACCCCAGATGAAGATACGCGGATGGCCGAGCGTCCTGGGCTTGACGCCTTCGCCAGCCATCAGGGCAATCATGATCTCAATCCATTGCTGGCCGGTGGCCTTCAGCGAGGCCGGGCTGTCGATCAACCCCTTGAGCAGGCTTGCCAGGCTATCACCCGCCTCAGCCGACCAAAGGCCTTCAAGACCGCCGCGCTCGTCACATGCCAGCGCTTCCAGCACTTGGCCGCTTCGCCTTGCCCATTCTGAAAGGTCAAGCTGGTCCTCAGTTGCTGCGACTTCAACCAAAGGCTCAAGCGCCTTCTGCACCGATTGGGCCAGGCTGGTTGCCAGCGCGAAAGCCTCTTGGTCAATCACGGTGCGCCAAAAGGGCGGATGGCGATCCTCCAATTGGCTGGTGATTGCCTCCTGCAACAAGGCGCCCAGGCGATCCGGACTGACATGTTCCGTACCGCCGCGAAGGGCGATCCGTTCCAAAGCGCTCACCCCGCGGCGCAGTTCCGGGGCGTCCATTCCCAACCTGACCAGAGGGTGCTTCAGCAAGCCTGCCAGTGCCACGGGGTCGCCGGGACGAAGGCTGGCCTCCAGCGCGAGATGGGCAAGACTGCCCTGAGGCGAGGAAAGAAGCGGCAAGCCAGCCGAATCGTCGGCGACAATCCCGAATCGCGCCAATTCATTACCGACCCGACGGGCAAGATCCCGGTCAGGCGTCACCAGTGCCGCCTGGGCATCAGGGGATGCGCCTTCGCCGCTGACAGCGAGTTTCAGCGCCACGGCAATGGCAGCCGCCTCAAGCCGTTCGCTTGCCGCTTCAATCAGCGCAACATCCGCAAAGGCTTCGCTGATATCTGTGTCCTGCTGGGCCAGACGCCAGTCAGTCCAGTCTGCGGTGGCTTCGCTTGGCGCCATGGCGACCGAGAAAAGCTTGTTGCGAAATTCCAGATCCGGCTCGGGCCGGGTCAGATCGGTCACCTCGCTGCGGTCAACGCCCAGCCGCTTGAGAAGATGGTAGAGCCCATATTGCGGATGACTGCGACTGGCCGGGCTTGTATCCAGCAGCCCGTCCGTTCCCATTCCGCCGGCCCGGTCAAAATCGTCGTCGTTCATGGTAAAATCAAGACCCGGCAAGACTACGGCACCGCTCTTGATCCGGCTGATGGCGGCAATCAGGTCAGCCGTGGCAGGCACGGAACCGGTGGAACCGGCAACCACGACCGGTCCGTCGCCGCCATCCCTGGCAATGCGGGCGGCTTCGTTGCGCAATAGCTGGTTGCGATGGCGCGCCGGCGAAGAGCGCGCCATTTCCGCAAGCCGGGCAGGCCAATAGCGGGAAGCGATTTCGAGGAATTTGGCGGTCAGTTGCCACCACAAGGCGTGATCGGCATTTTCCAGCACTTTCAGGAGGGACCAGTCGGCCTCTTCGGTTTCCACAGCATCAATCAGCTCGGCAAGGCTTCTGGCCAGCCAGATGGCGTCGGCCGGGCTGGCGGGCGCCACAAGCGGCGAGCCGGAATGCAGGTCGAGCAGCATTTCCGGCAACTGGTTGCGCCAGGCGAGAATCAGCCGCGCCAGTTCGATGGTTCGTTCAAGGCCGGATATCGGCACCAGCAGGTCGAGGCTGTCGCCGACATCCAGTTCAAAATAGCCGCTGTCCTCCTCGGTTTCTCCCAAAGGGCTGATTGTTGGCAAAATGGCTGATTGCGATCCGATGAGATCGACGAATTCCGATCGCAGGACGCGAGCAGCACGCCGGGTTGGCACGTAGATGGTGGCGCTGGCCAGCGACAGGGGATCGTCCTTGCTGTAGCGAAAGCCATCCACAAGGCTGCCATCCATCAGCGAGGCGGCCAAGGTCTTCAAAAACGGCACGCCCGCAGCTATGGAAAAAACATGCGTGGAGTGGCGTTCGGACATGCTTCAGCCTTTCCCGTTGAAGCGGGCGATGGCGTCTTCCACTTCGCCGATGGCTTGCGGCGTGCCGACTGTCAGCCAATGACCCTGCATCATCATGCCGAACAGTCGCCCGGCAGCGATGGCCTTGTCAAAGTAAAGGTTGAGATTGAAGGCGCCATCAGGCGCATCGTCCAGCAAGGCCGGGTTCATTGCGATCACGCCTGCATAGACCACCGGGCGGCCCACTCCTTCGGCATAGCGGCTCAGAGCGCCATCCGGCTGCATCGAAAAGTCGCTCTTGCCATTGTGGCCGGTGGTATCGCCGATGGCCACGCAAAGCATTGCCATATCCATCCTGACCGGATCGAAGAATCGGGCCAGGCGGGCGAGGTTGGAAGATGGTCCGGGCGCATCGCCAATCCATAAGAGGTCGGAATTCATCACGAACAGGTTGGACCGGTCCAGCAGCCTGATGCCCCTGGCCAATCCCCCGCCCGAATTCATCAAGCCGCCGCGCTCGTCGGAGATACGGATTTCAAGGCGCTTTTCCAGCGCCAGATGGGCTTGCATCAGGTCGGCATGGTGGTGGACATTGACAACCACTGTCTTGACGCCGGCGTCGGCGAGCCTGTCCAGCACATGATCGATCATGGGCCTGCCGGCAATCGGAACCAACGGCTTCGGGATTGTATCGGTGACGGGACGAAGGCGCGTGCCGAGACCGGCGGCCAGCACCATGGCATTGTGGAAGGTCATTTTCTCACGCCCGGATTGATTCGGCTGAAATGATTCCAGCCTTAATACACCAATCGCGCAAGGGGGCGGTTACCGGATGTTCGAAGGCGACGGCCAGATGCCAGAGCGTGCGCTGCATATGGCGCATATAGCCCGGCATGTTGTCGCGTTCCTTGAGGCGAACCCACAAGCCGTTCAGCCGGCAGGCCCGCTGCGCCGACATGATCGCCCAGCTTTTCATGAAGGCCGCTTGATCGAAGGGACCACTGGCGCGCCGAGCAGCAAAATACGTCTTCAGCAGGCTGTCCATCAGATCGCGCTCGACGGTGACGCGGGCATCCTGAACCAAGGACACGACATCATAAGAGGTGGGGCCGATTATCGCATCCTGGAAATCGATGATGCCGATCCGGTAGATGTCATTACGCTCAGCCATCCAAAGCAGGTTTGGCGAATGGTAGTCGCGCAGGACAAGATTCTTCTCGGCGTCTTCCAACTGGTCCAGCAAATCGTCCCAGATTGCGAGATATTCCTGGCGTTCCTGGTCGGTCACCGGACCGCCGCGCTTGAAGCGCAGGTGCCAGTCCAACAGCAGTTCGACTTCATACTTCAGCGTCGCCCTGTCGAAGGCCGGAACATCGTGGATTGCGCCGCCCTCAACGGGAAGCGCCAGCGGGGCGGGGTGTTTCTGGAATTCCGCCAGGCATTTGACGGCCTGATGATAGCGCTCCGCAACCGGTTTGCCCTCATTGTCCAGCACGCCTTCAGAGCCGAGATCCTCAATCAGCAGGATGCCCTGGTCGATGTCGGTATGATAGATTTCGGGCGCGGAGAGACCAAGCCCCTTCAGATAACGCCCAATTGCAATGAAGGGCCGCACATCCTCGGCCAGATGCACCAGTTGCGAATAGGGTTTGCCATCGCGAATCACCGGGCCGTTGGGTCTGGCAGGTGAATCCATCAGCACCAGATGCCTGCCGTCCTGCGTAGTGATCCGCTCATAGGCGCGAAAAGAGGAATCCCCTGTCAGAAAGCGGCGCTTGGCGGCGATGCATTCATGCTCGTCAAGAAAGCGTCTCATGGCCAGCACCCGCGCCAGCCGATCCATGAATGGTTCCGGGCCTGAAATGGTCAATGTGCGACCTTCGCCCTGATGGGAAAAGTGCAGCAAGGCCGTGTCGACGGGAAGCAGGGAGCCGGCTTTTTCCGGCCATTCCATCAACACGACACCGGACTCCAATGCCTCATCCAGGCCCAGTTCAACCAATTCGCCAGCGCCTGCCAATCGGTAAAGATCAAAATGGGCCACCGGCAACCGGGCTTCGTAGCTTTGAACCAAGGTGAAGGTCGGACTGGGAACTTCCAACCCATCGTCATCGGCCAGCGCCCGGATGAAGGCGCGGGCAATTGTCGATTTTCCGGCGCCAAGGTCGCCGGACAAGGCCAGGCAGATCCCGCGCGATGCGCATAGCGCAAGATCCTCGCCCAATTGTTGCGTCGCGGCCTCATCGGCGAGGAACAGCTGCATCATGGTGATGATTACTCCGCGGCCGAAACTTTGGAACGGGTCATTTCGGCGGAAGGAATGCGGCAGGTGATGCGCGTTCCCTTTCCGGGCGCCGAATCCACGTCGATGGCGCCGTGGTGGAGCGTGACAAAGCTTTCGACAATCGAGAGGCCAAGCCCCGCGCCGGTCTTGCGCCCGCCTGCGCCGTTGGTCTCGAAGCGGTCAAAGATCCGGGCAAGCGTCTCCTTGGCGATGCCGGGGCCGGAATCCGATACCGTAAAGAGGAAGTCGGCGCCCTCGCGCCAGCAGGTCAAGCCGATGGCTGATCCCTCTGGCGCAAAATTGGCGGCATTGGTCAAAAGCTTGATGACAATCTGTTTCAGCCTCTGGTGATCGGCAACGACAATGCCCAGATCATGATCGGCGGTTATCTGCAGCGTGACATTGCTTTCCTGCAAGCGATGGGCGATCTGTTGCGACACTTCGTCGATAAAGTCGCTGATGTCCACGTCGCTGCAATTGAGCAGCATGATGCCGGCATCCACCGTGGCCAGATCCAGGATGTCGTTGACCAGCGTCAGCAAGACAGAGGATGAATTGGAGATATGGTCGAGATATTCGCTCTGGCGCTCGGTCAGCGGATCCATGCCCGGCGTCTGCAACAGGTCGGTAAAGCCGATGATATTGGTCAGCGGCGAGCGCAATTCATAAGAGACATGCTGGACGAAATCATTCTTCAACTCGTCAGCCTTGCGCAGCGCCTCGTTCTTCTCAAGCAGCGATCTCTCGGCAAAGACGCTGTCGGTGACATTGACGAAAGTCAGCATGATTTGGGCATCGGGAAGCGGTATAACGGCATAATCAAGCACGAGGCCGGAGCGAAGTTCCAGCTTGCCGTTGCAGGACGGCCGCTCATCCTCAAACGAGGTGACGTGTTTGGAAAACATCTTCCAGCCATCGGGCTGGTCATAGGAATCAAGGCAGGCTTCCTCGATTTCGCGAATATGGGTGCCCGGTTCCGCCTGCTTGGCGGTAATGCCCCAGAGCGACCGGAAGGCGGGATTTGACAGAGCGATGCGGCCGTCTGGCGAAAACACTGCAACGCCTTCCGACAAGTGGTCGATCGTTTCGCCCTGCACCTTGACGGCGGTATTGTAGCGCGTTTCAAGCGATACCTGCTCGGTCAGGTTTTCAAACACCCAGGTCGCGCCGCCCTGCGGATGGGCGGTGGCAAAGACGCGCAAAGTTTGGCCGTTCGGCAGGTGCCACAAATCGCTATGGGTCTCCAGCGAACGGTAGACCGAAAGCGCATTATCCTTCCAGTTCTTCCAGTTAAGCTGCTCGGGGAGGCAATTTTCGGCCCTCAGCCGGTCGAGAAGCTCACTGTGGCCGGGATGGGATTCCAGAAATGCGGTCGACAGGTTCCACAATTGCTGGAAGGCCTGGTTATAAAATTGCAGCATCTGATGGTCATCGAAAATGGCCACTGGCGTGGCCAGCATGTCCAGTGTCTCCGCGTGGCTCTTCAATGTCCGCTTCAGCTCGTCGCGCATCGCCTCGGTCTTGCTGACATCGACGGCAATGCCCGCCGAACCGGTCGGCGTCTTGACATCCACGACTTCGTAGGAAACCCGCGCCCCCTGGACAATCGCCGTGACCTTGTCACGAAACGGCGTGTCGGCCGTGGCCACTGCCTTGATCTTTTCGCGCGTCACTGCTTCCAGCAATTCGCGGCCGCCCTCAAGGGCCGCCTCGCGACCGGGCGCGCCCACCGCTTCGCCATAGGCCTCGTTGATCCAGGCCATGCGGCCATCGGAATGACGCTGCCAGCTTGGCATGTCCACCGCATCAAGCAGGCGCTGGAAAGTCTGGATGGAATTTGCAAGCCTGTCGCGCTCGATCTGGATTTCGGCAAGTTCGGCGCGCAGGTTGTTGAGCGCCACAAACCGAACGAAAGCCCGCCCGCCGGATACGCGGCCTTGGGCTTCCAGAACCTCCTCGCGCATGGTTTCCACCACCAGGTCAAAACTTTCGGCCTTGTCGCGCAGCCTGTCGATGGCCTTTTCGATATCGCCTGCAGAATGCGGCTTCATCCAGCGGCCAAAGGCAAGGAATTCGGCATCGCTGGCCGGCGCTCCGGTCTCGACCGGCAATTGCCCGAGGATTTCGGCTTGCCCTGACAGGCCGTCCCAAATCAGGATTCGGCGATTCTTGTCGGCAATCAGGGATTCATAACGCGAGATGCGCTGGTTGGCGTCGGAAAGCGCCGAGCGAATCTCCTTGCTTTCAGCTTCAATCGACATGCGGCGACGGTAAAAGGACAGGCCGGAAATCAACCCTGCGGCAATGACGCCGATAATGACCGAAAATCCGATCATGTCGGCAGATGAAAACAGGCGGCTGTCGGCGGCGGCGTCATTGGCCGCCATTGCCGGTGCGGCGCCAGCCAGAGAGGTGGTCGAAGCGACGATGAGACGCCAAAAGCGAGAACCGGTTTTACCGCACGCAATGAAGGGCGCCTGCCGGTTGGTTCCGAAGCTGGCCGAAGGCGCGCCGGACAATGGTCTGGATTGGTCGGATTCCGCCGCAGGCAATTGATCTTTTGATCCCGAAATCATCAGGCATGTCCCCGTTCATTGCTGAATGATCCGCACATTCACGACGCATCCCAATGTCCCGCCAGACATCAAAAAGGATACGAATCATGCCTAAAAGGATACCCTTTAGCGGATTCAACGGGAAGTGTTTCGGCCAAAAAAGAAGCCGCGCGCCCTGATTGGGCGCGCGGCTACTACATGTAGTGTACATGATTCCGTATGGCTAATATCTGTAGTGTTCAGCCTTGTAAGGTCCGTTGCTTTCAATGCCGATATAGGAGGCCTGCTCGTCAGAAAGCGTCGTCAGGCGTGCGCCAAGCTTGTCGAGATGCAGTCTTGCGACCTTTTCATCGAGATGCTTAGGCAGGACATAAACCTTGTTGGCATATTCGCCGGTATTGTTGAACAGTTCAATCTGGCCCAGCACCTGGTTGGTGAAGGATGCCGACATCACGAAGGAAGGATGGCCGGTAGCGTTGCCGAGATTGAGAAGGCGGCCTTCCGAAAGAAGGATCATCCGGTTGCCCTTTGGAAACTCGATCAAGTCCACCTGCGGCTTGATGTTTTTCCACTTCAGGTTCCTGAGGGCGGAAACCTGGATCTCGTTGTCGAAGTGGCCGATATTGCCGACAATCGCCATATCCTTCATTTCGCGCATGTGATCAATGCGGATGACATCCTTGTTGCCGGTTGCGGTGATGAAGATATCTGCGGTGGAGACAACATCTTCCAGCTGGACAACTTCAAATCCGTCCAGGGCGGCCTGCAGGGCGCAGATCGGATCGACTTCAGTGACCTTGACGCGGGCGCCGGCGCCGCTGAGCGAAGCAGCCGAACCCTTGCCGACATCGCCATAACCGCAGATGACGGCGACCTTGCCGGCCATCATGACGTCGGTGCCGCGACGAATGCCGTCGACCAGCGATTCCTTGCAGCCATATTTGTTGTCGAATTTCGACTTGGTGACCGAATCGTTGACATTGATGGCGGGGAAGGGCAACAGGCCCTTTTCGCTCAACTGGTAAAGGCGGTGCACGCCAGTGGTGGTTTCTTCGGTCACGCCCTTGATGGCGTCGCGCTGTGCGGTAAACCAGCCTGGCGATGCCTTCATCCGCTTGGCGATCTGCGCAAACAGCACTTCTTCTTCCTCGGAAGCCGGGTTTTTCAAAATGTCTTCACCGGCTTCAGCGCGTGCGCCGAGCAGGATATACATGGTGGCATCGCCGCCGTCGTCGAGGATCATGTTGGAATGGCCGCCGTCGGTCCATTGGAAAATCTGGTCCGTATAGGTCCAGTATTCCTCAAGCGTCTCGCCCTTGACGGCAAAGACCGGAATGCCGGCAGCCGCGATGGCCGCAGCGGCATGGTCCTGGGTGGAGAAGATGTTGCAGGATGCCCAGCGCACATCGGCACCGAGAGCGACCAGCGTCTCGATCAGGACGGCAGTCTGGATGGTCATGTGCAGGGAGCCGGAGATGCGCGCGCCTTTGAGAGGCTTCTTGTCGCCATATTCGGCGCGGGCCGCCATCAGGCCGGGCATTTCGGTCTCGGCAATGGTAATTTCGTTGCGACCGTAGTCGGCAAGGGCGAAATTGGCGACGTGATAATCTTTGGTCTGGCTCATTCGGATCTCCAGTGTGAACAAATGGGCGCGCGCTTCAATAGGGCGACGCCAAAAACGGTTCTGCCTGACGGGCAGGGATGGCAGCCCTTTAGCAGGCTTTCGGCCGTCTGGCAATATTGATATAAAGAAGTCTTTATGTCTTTATGCGCTGAATTTGATTGGCACCTGATTTCAGGTCACATTTCTTCGCCGAATTTGTCGGCCACCAGAAAATCGAGCGCTTCAAGGGCTTCGCTGGCCTGATTGCCGGACGCCGAGACCTCGATCGTGCAGCCGGGGCTGGCGGCCAGCATCATCAAACCCATGATGGATGTGCCGCCCACTGTCATTCCGTCCTTGGATACCTTTATTTCGGCGTCAAAGGCTTCGACGGTCTGGACAAATTTTGCCGAGGCGCGGGCGTGCAGACCGCGTTTGTTGATGATCATCAATTCACGTGACAATGACATGGACGCCCACCACCCCTATTTGCCGGACAGGACCCGGCTGGCGACATTGATATATTTTCGTCCGGCTTCCGAGGCTTCGGCCAGCGACCGGTCCATGTCATTTTCGGCGCGTATGCCGGCCAGCTTGATCAACATCGGCAGATTGACACCGGCAATGACCTCAATGGTTCCGCTGGCCATGACGGATATTGACAGATTGGATGGAGTGCCCCCGAACATATCGGTGAGAATGATGACGCCGTGGCCGTCATCCACCTTGCTGACGGCGCTCAATATGTCCTGCCGACGCAGGTCCATGTCATCTTCCGGGCCAATGCAAATTGTCTCGATGGACTTCTGCGGACCAACCACATGCTCCAGCGCCAACCGGAATTCCTCCGCCAGCCTGCCGTGGGTTACAAGAACCAGTCCAATCATTCCAGAATTCGCTCCCGCAAACATTCGTCCAAAGCAATGGGCTGTTACATTACAGGGAAAGGTTCGTCCACTGCCCGGGCGGCCATCTTGTCAATGAAAAGCCGAAGTGCAAGTCAAAAATGCAGTTGGCGGGTTTTTAGCAGCAATTCACCGGCGACTTCCATCAACATTCAAAGCGCGTTGTCAAATGGCCTTCATGGCGGAAAATCAAGTGACCGTCGAGGCGACCGCCTGTCAAAACTGCCTAACCGCCGCATGATCGGGAAAATCCGGGATCATTGCTTCCAGAACCGCAAAGGGGTCCGTCACCAAGCGGTCAATGGTCAGCAGCGGCAATTCCAGGCCCGCAGCGAGTTGATGGCGCGCACCGCCTTCAGGGATCCGATTGGACGCTTTCACCAATATCGGCGCGATTGCCAAGTGCATCATTGCCTGCCGAACGGCTGGAACCTGCCCGATGCCGGAGCCGCGAATCTCGATCATTCCGAAAAGATTGGGCGGGGCTTGCGCCAATATGCCGCCGTTGGCCTGGCTGACCAGCACCTGGTCGTCACCCACCAGTGCGGATTGATGGCCAAGCCGCCGTGCTGTCGCAAGCAAGGCAAGCGCAAGCGTGGATTTGCCGCACCCTGCCGGCCCGACAATCAGCAGGCCGGTAGCCCCGATTGATATGGCGGTTGCGTGGACAAGCAGCGGCGCGGTCATGATTTCAGCTTCGCCATTGGCAATGACAGGGTAAATCGCGCTCCCTGTATCGCGCCTTCCGCGTCGATCACGTTCTCTGCCGTCAGCGTGCCGCCATGGGCTTCGGCGATCTGGCGGCTGATGGACAGGCCAAGGCCGGAATTCTGGCCGAAGGCCTCATTGTCGGGCCGGTCGGTATAGAAGCGTTCGAAGATCCGGTTGGTATCCTCGGCCTGGATACCCGGCCCGTTGTCTTCGACCTGGACAATGCAGCGGTTCTTGCTGCGGGAAAGCTTCACTGAAATGCGCCCGGTCCCTTCCGGCACGAAGGAACGGGCGTTCTCGACAAGATTGGTGAAGATCTGGCCCAGCCGCAGATCATGGCCAAGCACGACGAACCCGGTTTTGGCGGCATTCTTGCGGTCAATGGCAAAGTCCAGCTTGACCGGCTTCTGCCGGGCGCGGACCTCGCGCCAGATCGTTACCAGATCGGTGAGCAGGGTTTCGAGATTGACAGCCTTGTCGTCGGCGCGCGCCAGTTCCGCATCCAGGCGCGAGGCGTCGGAAATATCGGTAATCAAGCGGTCAAGCCGGCGCACATCATGCTGAATGACGTCCAGCAGGCGTTGCTTGGAGCTTTCGGTGCGCGCCAGCGGCAGCGTTTCCACCGCGCTGCGCAAGGATGTCAGAGGATTTTTCAGTTCATGGCTGACATCGGCCGCAAAACTCTCAATGGCGTCGATCCGGTCGTAAAGCGCGGTCGTCATGGCGCGAAGCGCAATCGACAAATTGCCGATTTCATCCTGGCGGAAGGAGAAGTCAGGAATTTCCTCGCGCGCCTTGGCGCCCTGGCGTACGCGGATGGCGGCGGCCGACAGCCGTCGCAGCGGGTTTGCGATCGTCGACGACAAAAGCAGCGACAGGATCACCGTCACCATGGTCGCCACCCCGAAAACCCGCAGAATGGCAAGCCGTTCTGCATGAACAATCTTGTCGATGTCGCCGGCCTGGGTCGATAAAAGCAACACGCCAAGCACGGCGCGAAACCGCTGCACGGGGACTGCGACCGACACAATCAGCTCGCCGCGATCCGTTACGCGCACCACCGCGCCGCGCACGCCGGTCAGGGCGTTCATGACTTCCGGGTAAATGGAGCCTTCGCCGCCCGGGCTTTCCTTGTAGAGCGGCAGGTCGCTTTGCTGCAGCATCTTGTTGAACCAGGTGGAGATGACGTCGGTCCAGGGTTCGGAAGGAGGGGCAATGGAAGGCAGGTCAAAGCGCAGCACCTGACCGCGCGAATAAAGAAAGCGCGAATCCAGAATCAGGTTGGCGTCGGCGTCGAAAATGCGGGCCCGTGTCCGGGTGGGCGAAATCAACCGCCGCAGGACGGGGGCGACGCGCTCCGGATTGATCGGGAATTCCAGATCCTCGTCATTGGGGACCGGCGTGATCGATTGTCCGGCCTGCAGTTCCAGGAGCTTTTGCGGGTCGATGGTGATCGAGTTGGTATCGACCGAAGCGGAAGCCGATATCGCCGATGCGATGATTTCGCCCTGGGTGAGCAGCGCCTCGACGCGGGCGTCGATCAGGCCTTCGCGAAACTGGTTGAGATAGAGAATGCCGCCAACAAGGATGAGCAGGGCGACGAGATTGAAAAACAGGATCTGGCGGGTGAGGCTGGAAAAGACGGCATTGCCGAACAGGCGCCGGATAACAGCGAAAGGATGGGCAAGACCCAGCCGAAAGCGGTCGGAGCGGGATACCGGCTCGTCATCATCGGCTGCAAGATCCGCTTCCCGTTTGTTCAACCTGTTTCATCCCGTCTGGGTCTGCCGCCATCCGGCGCCCCGCAAATCGGCCTTTGTTCAGGCCGCTTCGCGGAAGCGATAGCCTACCCCGTAGAGCGTTTCAATCATGTCGAAGTCGTCATCGACCATCTTGAACTTCTTGCGCAGGCGCTTGATGTGACTGTCGATGGTGCGGTCATCGACATAGACCTGCTCGTCATAGGCCGCATCCATCAGCGCATCGCGGCTCTTGACGACACCCGGACGAAGCGCCAGCGCATGCAGGATCAGGAATTCGGTCACGGTCAATGTGACCGGTTCATCTTTCCAGGTGCAGGTGTGGCGCTCCCGGTCCATCACCAGCTGGCCGCGTTCGAGCGACTTGGATTGCACGGCTCCGGGCTTTTGCGGCTGGCCGACGGCATCCTTTCCCGATGAGCGGCGCAGGATGGCCTTGACGCGCTCGACAAGCAGACGCTGGGAAAACGGCTTGGTGATGAAATCGTCGGCCCCCATCTTGAGTCCGAACAATTGGTCGATCTCTTCATCCTTCGAGGTCAGGAAGATCACCGGAATGTCGGACTTCTGCCGCAGCCTGCGCAAGAGTTCCATTCCGTCCATCCTCGGCATCTTGATATCGAAGATCGCCAGTTGCGGCGGCCGGGCAAGCAGGCCGTCCAGGGCGGATGCACCATCGGTATAGGTCTCCACCTTGTATCCTTCCGCCTCAAGCGCAATGGAAACGGAAGTCAGGATATTCCGGTCGTCGTCGACCAGCGCGATGGTTTGCATGACAATTCTCTCCAAAATATTCCGATTCCCGCGGGAAAATCGACCCGGCATCGGCGCAATATCACCTGATCCCTCGCCGTGACGAGAACCAGTATGAGCCTTATTCAGGATAAAGGTAGAACAAATTGTGGCAGAGGCGGTCGATTGCCGATATTAAAGTACAGCGCCGCCGGCCGAAGATGAGCCACGCGACGCATGGTATAAATAAAATTCAAACGATTTAAAAATTACAAAACATTTTTAAATCGATTAATACTTTGAAATTAAACATAAATATAGAAATAGTAGTATTGTTAAATTAAAAATCTTGTGCCTAAAGTCGCTCAGATTTCAACGGCTGTGGCCAAAAGGGAGATTTATTGCCATGCAGGAACTCGGAACGCACAATCCGTCCATTTCGATTGACGCTATCGGATTTTCCAAGGCGGCTGCCGCGTTTTACAATTTCTCCGAAGCACAGCTTTGCGAAGAAGCCATTCGCCGCAACGAAGCAGTGATGACGGCCCATGGTGCAATACGAGCCTTGACCGGGCAACATACCGGTCGCTCCCCCAAGGACAAATTCGTGGTTCGCGATGCCAATACCAGCCCGCGTGTCTGGTGGGACAACAATCGCGAAATGTCCAATGCCCATTTCGATGTGCTGAAGGCGGACATGCTCGCTCATGCAGAGGGCAAGGAATTGTTCGTCCAGGATCTGGTTGGCGGCGCTGACCCGGAAAATGCATTGCCGACGCGGGTGATCACCGCCTTTGCCTGGCACTCGCTTTTCATTCGCAACCTGCTCATCCGCCCTGATCGCAGCCTGCTTGCCACTTTCGCCCCGAAGCTGACGATCATCGACCTGCCGGATTTCAAGGCCGATCCGGCGCGCCACGGCACCCGGTCGGAAACGGCAATCGCCTGCGATCTGACCAATGGCATCGTCCTGATCGCCGGCACATCCTATGCCGGTGAAATCAAGAAGTCGGTGTTCACCGTGCTCAATTACCTCCTGCCGGAAAAGGGCGTCATGCCCATGCATTGCTCGGCCAATGTGGGACCGGAAGGCGATACGGCTGTCTTCTTCGGTCTGTCGGGCACCGGCAAGACCACGTTGTCAGCCGATCCCAAGCGCACATTGATCGGCGACGACGAGCATGGCTGGGGTGAAAACGGGATCTTCAATTTCGAAGGCGGCTGCTATGCCAAGACCGTCCGCCTGTCGGCCGAAGCCGAGCCGGAAATCTTCGCCACCACCCGCCGGTTCGGCACGGTGCTGGAAAATGTCGTCCTGGATGATGATCGCGTTCCTGATTTCGACGATGCTTCGCTGACGGAAAACACCCGTTGCGCCTATCCGCTCGACTTCATCCCCAATGCGTCCAAATCCGGCATGGCCGGTCATCCCAAGACCATCATCATGCTGACGGCCGACGCTTTCGGCGTTATGCCGCCGATTGCCCGTTTGACGCCGGAACAGGCAATTTTCCACTTCCTTTCGGGATATACGGCCAAAGTAGCCGGCACCGAAAAGGGGGTCACCGAGCCTGAGGCGACATTTTCTACCTGTTTCGGCGCTCCCTTCATGCCGCGCCATCCTTCCGAATACGGCACCTTGCTGAAAAACCTCATCGCCGAACATGGCGTGGAATGCTGGCTGGTCAATACCGGCTGGACCGGCGGCGCTTTCGGCACCGGATCACGCATGCCCATCAAGGTGACGCGCGCCTTGCTGTCGGCAGCCCTCGACGGCAGCCTGAACCACGCCCGCTTCCGCACCGACGACAATTTCGGTTTCCATGTGCCTGTTGCCGTTGACGGCATCGACAAGCAGATCCTCGATCCGCGGTCCACCTGGGCGGATGGCGCGGCCTATGACTGCCAGGCCCGCAAACTGGTAGACATGTTTGTCGCCAACTTCACCAAATTCGAAGAGCATGTCGATGGCGCGGTGCGCGATGCTGCGCCGGGGATGAAACTGGCAGCCGAGTAACCAAATTCACTCTGGCGTGCCAAAAAGGGTCCGGCGGAGAGCGCCGGGCCTTTTTCATGTTCGGCACCGACATCGGCGGATATGGCGCTTTGCGATGTTCTGTGGCATTCAGGGCATCGCGAAAGGATTGATGCCAATGGCGAGCGATGCGCTGCATATCGATAACGGGATTGTCATTGCCGGTTGGGAATTGGCGGAGCAATTTGTGTTGGCCAGCGGCCCGGGCGGTCAGAATGTCAACAAGGTATCCACTGCTGTCGAGCTGCGTTTCGACCTGATGGGCTCGCCGTCCCTGCCGGATCGGGTCAAGCAGAACGCTCCGGCGATTGCCGGGCGGCGACTGACCAAGGATGGAATTCTCGTGCTGTTTTCCGACCGGTTCCGCTCGCAGGAGCGCAACAGGGAAGATGCGCGCGACCGCCTGAAGGAGATTATCCTCAAGGCCAACGAGCCGCCGCCGCCACAGCGTCGAAAGACCCGGCCAGGCAAAGGCGCAGTCGAGCGCCGCCTCAAGGCCAAGGCGGGGCGCTCTGAAGTCAAGAAATTGAGGTCAAGGCCGGATGACAATTAATACCAATGTTCAATGATAATGATCCATGGCGTGGGACCGGAGACGGGCGTCCGGGTAGGAGCACTCCGCAGAGCGCAGCCAAAGCTGCGGTCGAGGATTGCGACACCCCCGGCGCGTGGCATCCGGCCCACCCGAAGGGCCGGGCGCATTTGTCTGCCGGCGTCGTCGAAAATCCTCAATGGA
>JBGSIT010000038.1:0-20596 GCA_041742335.1 Rhizobiaceae bacterium | reverse complement strand
AAAACAGGAATTCCGGACTCGTGTTCCTTCAGTATCCCGATGATCTGCTCTTCCGTGAAGCGGCTTCGTTTCATGTTCTGGTCCTCTCGATGGGCCAAAACGAACTTCAAACCGGATTAGGTCAACGGGGCAAGGTCACTTTTACACGCGTACAGCTATCACTCTGAGCGAATAGCACATTAAATTATTGATTTTATTATATTCTATGGTGATCCCGACGCGATTCGAACGCGTGACCCCCAGATTAGGAATCTGGT
This sequence comes from Rhizobiaceae bacterium, assembly GCA_041742335.1. GTDB lineage: Bacteria > Pseudomonadota > Alphaproteobacteria > Rhizobiales > Rhizobiaceae > Rhizobium_E. The sequence goes on along the minus strand of JBGSIT010000038.1, from coordinate 20,339 downwards.
GCTCTATCCTGCTGAGCTACGGGACCACTAGGACTTGTTCATACAAAGGGAAGTGACGGTTGCCAAGTGGTTTTGGCCAAACATTTGAATCTGGCTGAGCCTTCTCACCTGTGGCGCTGTAGCGATAACCGCCGGATTTTGGCTAAAGGCAACATTCAATTCCTGTCGAATGTCGATGGTCTTTTCCGCAAAACGGAATCCCGGTTTGACGATCCATTGAAATCGAACTTGATTTTATGCTAAATTAGTATATCTAGACCTAATATTGAATTCGAATAGCCAGCAATAGTTGCCAAGAAAAATCAATCGCTGAATTTTAGCAAGAACTACTGGAACTACTTTCATAGCAAAAGAGTGTTGAGGCAGGTTTTAAATGTATTTTTCGTCCCTGAGCATCCCCGATCTGGTGCTCGTCAGTCCCAAGCGCTTTGGCGATTCGCGGGGCTGGTTCTCGGAAATATTCAAGGATGGCTGGTTTCGGGAACATATTGCGGATGTGTCCTTCATCCAGGATAACCAGTCATTTTCCGCGCTGGCGGGAACAATTCGCGGCCTGCATTTCCAGCTTGCCCCCTTCGCGCAGGGCAAGCTGGTGCGATGCATTGCGGGCGCCATTTTCGACGTGGGCGTGGATATCAGGGCGGACTCCCCTAACTTCGGCGCATGGGCCGGTGCGGAGCTTTCTGCGGATAATGGCAGGCAACTCTGGATACCGCCGGGATTTGCGCATGGCTTCATGACTTTGGTCGAAGCCAGCCAGATCCATTACAAGGTCACCGCTCCCTATAGCGCCGCAAATGATTGCGGCATTCGTTTTGACGATCCGGACATAGCCGTCCGTTGGCCGGCTTTGCCTATGGAGCCGACGCTCTCCGAAAAGGACAAGGCTCTTCCACTGCTCAAGGATTTAACGACTGTTTTTTAAAAAGATTTTTCAAGGATTGAAATGATGCGAATTCTGGTTACTGGCGGTGCGGGTTTCATTGGTTCTTGCCTTGTTCGCCATCTGGTGGCCGATATTGGCGCGGAAGTGCTCAATGTCGATAAATTGACTTATGCGGGCAATCTTGATTCGCTCAATGCAATCAAAGACATGGCCAATTATCATTTTCTCCGCGCCGATATTTGCGACCACCGCGCAATGCATGAAGCATTTGCGGCGTACCGGCCAACCCATGTCATGCATCTGGCGGCCGAAAGCCATGTTGACCGGTCCATCACCGGAGCAGCCGCTTTCGTCCAGACCAATGTGATGGGCACGTTTTGCCTGCTGGAGGCCGCCCGCCAATACTGGAGCGCGCTTTCACCGGCGGCGCGCGAGGATTTTCGTTTCCTGCATGTCTCCACCGATGAAGTCTATGGGTCGCTGGGGCAAGAGGGCTTGTTTGCCGAAACGACACCCTATGATCCTTCCTCGCCCTATTCGGCTTCGAAAGCGGCCAGCGATCATCTCGCCATCGCCTGGCATCGCACCTATGGCTTGCCGGTGATCGTATCCAATTGCTCCAATAATTACGGCCCGTTTCATTTCCCCGAAAAACTCATTCCGTTGATCATCCTCAACGCGCTGGAAGGCAGGGACTTGCCGGTCTATGGCAAGGGCGAAAACATCCGTGACTGGCTCTTTGTGGAAGATCATGCCAAGGCGTTGCGATTGATTGCAACGACCGGAATGCCGGGCAGCAAATACAATGTCGGCGGGCGCAATGAACGCCGCAACATTGATGTGGTCACCCGGATTTGCGCCATCATGGACCGGTTGAGCCCTGCGGGCCGGCCGCATTCGCTATTGATCCGCCATGTCGCCGACCGGCCAGGCCACGACGCCCGCTATGCCATTGACGCGACCCGGCTTGAAACCGAGCTGGGCTGGAAGGCGGTGGAAACGTTTGAAAGCGGAATTGAAAAGACGGTCGCCTGGTATCTTGACAATGGCTGGTGGTGGCAGCCGCTTCGCGACAATGTCTATGCCGGCCAGCGGCTCGGCGTATTGGCGAAAGGCTGAGACGATGCGAATCGCGGTGACAGGCAAGCAGGGACAAGTCGCACTTTGCCTCAAGCAAATGGCACAGGAACGCGGTGTTGACGTCCTGTTGATCGGCCGGCCTGAACTGGATCTTGGCATTCGCCGCTCGGTCTTTGCGGCACTGGCGGCCGCCAGGCCCGATGTCATTGTTTCGGCTGCCGCTTTTACCGCCGTTGATCTGGCGGAAAGCCTCAGCGAAGAGGCATTTTCAATCAATGCTGCGGGCGCCGAAGCCGTGGCTGCGGCTGCCGACCGTCTGGACGTGCCGCTCATTCATCTGTCCACTGACTATGTTTTCAACGGCCGCAAGTCCGGCGCCTATCAGGAGGCGGACGAGGTCGATCCGAGATCGGTTTACGGCAGGAGCAAGCTGGCCGGCGAGTTTCTTGTCGCCGCCCAAACGCACAATCACGCCATCTTGCGCACTGCCTGGGTCTATTCGCCTTTCGGCCGCAACTTCGTCAAGACCATGATGCGCCTGGGTGAAACAAGCCCTTCGGTACGGGTGGTGGCCGACCAGTTCGGCTGCCCGACTTCCGCTTGCGATATCGCCGACGCCGTCATATCGATCAGCCGCAGCCTGGCGGCGGATTCCGGCAGCAACCTGCGGGGCGTCTTCCATTTGTGCGGGTCCGGATCTGCCAGTTGGGCGGACTTTGCCGATTTCATCTTTGATCATGCGGTCAATCATCGCCGTCATCCGGTTCGCGTCGAGCGCATCGGTACGACAGACTATCCGCTGCCGGCCCCGCGCCCGGCCAATTCGCAATTGTGCTGCGACAGGCTTGAGGCCGAATTCGGCATACGTCTGCCGCATTGGAAATCATCGGCGGCAAAAGTCATCGATGTCCTCATGGAGCATTCAGAAAGGGCACTGTCATGAAGGGGATCATTCTCGCCGGAGGCAGCGGCACGCGCCTGTTCCCGCTGACCTTGGCCATGAGCAAACAGCTTCAGTCGGTCTATGACAAGCCGATGATCTACTATCCGTTGACCACGCTGATGCTGGCGGGAATTCGCCAAATCCTGATCATCTCGACGCCGCATGACATGCCGAGTTTCCAAAACCTGCTGGGAGACGGTTCGCAATGGGGCCTGGAACTGTCCTACGCCATCCAGCCCAGTCCGGATGGCCTTGCGCAGGCCTATATCATCGGGGCGGATTTTGTCGGCACTTCACCATCTTGCCTGATCCTCGGCGACAATATCTTCTTCGGCCACGGTCTTCCGCAAATCATGGGCGAGGCTAAGGCCAATATTCACGGCGGTACGGTATTTGCCTATCATGTCGCCGACCCCGAACGCTATGGCGTCGTCGAATTTGGTGCCGACAAGCGGGCGCGATCGATCGAGGAAAAACCTGCTTTGCCGAAATCGAACTGGGCGGTGACGGGGCTGTATTTCTACGATGCCGACGTGGTCAATATTGCGGCGAACCTGAAGCCTTCGCCGCGCGGGGAGCTTGAGATCACCGATGTCAATCGCGTCTATCTCGAACGTGGCGAACTCAGTGTCTCCATCATGGGGCGCGGTTATGCATGGCTCGATACCGGCACACCTGACAGCCTGCTTGAGGCGGGGGAATTCGTGCGCACGCTGGAAAAGCGCCAGGGGTTCAAGATTGCCTGTCCCGAGGAAATCGCCCTGCACAGCGGATTTATCAATACCGAAGAATTCATGCGGCAAGTCCGCAAAATGGGCAAAAGCGACTATGGACGCTATCTGGAAAAGCTGTTGTCCGGATTTGACGTCACGGCGCCCGAAAGCTGCTGAGGCGTAACGGGTCGATGCCCATGGCGCATTGGGCCAGAAATTCCATCAGCCTGTCGACGGCGTCCTCAAGGGGGCGGTCACTGTCTATGCAAAAGTCCGGCTTGAAATTGTGCGTTTCGCCACCGGCTTCCATTGGCCGGGTGATCATCCGGCGAACCAGCCCGAAACGCGGATTGGCATTGAGCCGTTTCATGGCCTCGACCATCATGCTGTCCTTGCCGGGGCCGCTGGGGCCGACAAGGACGACCAGGCGACCGCAACCGACGCCCGACAACACTGCCGCCGGATCGGCCGCATCCCGCGTCATGCGACCCGCAAACCCTGCCGCCAGACCATGCGGACGACCGGCACGCCATGCTCACGGCGCACCCGCACCGGATCTCAGCGCAACCCGATGTCAATCCGTCCGCGGTCGTCAAGACCCACAGTTCTGGCGGGCTTGGCCGTGACCATGGCAATGTTCGACAATGGCGCGGTGAATTTTGTTGGAATAGCGGCTGGAAGCCTGCTGACCACGTTTGACAAATTCGCTAAATTCTTCATCAGACATGCCGCGCTTGGTTTTGTAATAAAGCGCATATTGTTTCATTGTCCGGAATTGACGCTGGCCTGGATCAAATATGATCGAGTCCGGGCCGTTTGAGCAATGCGCCCCATCAAGTCAAACGAGCAACATACTTTCGTTTCCGTCAATTGCAGATCTGAACGATCATCAGGAACTGGCAAATATAGCCTGAATTTGCTTGAAAGGCGGCAGATGTTGCCTCGCCGGGACATAAATGCTTGATTAAGCATCATCACAAATCGGTTGTATCTATTTTGTATGTAATGAATTGGTCCGATATAAGATATATCCAGCATTATAAAACAATACGTAAAATTGATGCTTCAATAAATAAAAATAATATATCTATGTGCAAAATGTGTAAGTAGTAATGTGCTATTTAACATAAGTGATTTTTAATTTTGATTATAGATAACGTTATCATTACATAATGCACAATTTTTATAAATGAAATAACAACGTAAAATTTGATAATAACCAGAGTATTATTTGAAAATAACATTCATGTATTCCGCTGTAATTCCAACATTTTTGCCGTTAAGAATCTTCATTAGGCATATGTTGAATAAGTCTGCTGTACTGTTTCGGTTCATGATAAAATTGACGAATGCGAAAACTGCCGACTTGTTTTTGGGGCATGGCGTTAAATGAAACTGTTGATTGTGGAAGACGATCCGAAAGTCCGAGCGATCCTGGAAAAGGGATTGACGGATGAGGGGTTCGTTGTTGATACCTGCGCCAATGGCGTGGATGCTGTCGAGCTTGCCGCCACCGGCCAGCATGACCTGATGTTGCTTGACGTGATGATGCCGACCATGGACGGCTGGCAGGTGCTTGCCGCTGTCCGCGAAGCCAGGATGAATGTCCTTGTTCTGATGCTGACTGCGCGGGATGCGGTCGAACACAGGGTCAAGGGATTGTCCCTTGGCGCCGATGACTATCTGGTCAAACCGTTTGCCTTCGCCGAACTGGTCGCCCGCATCCGCGCCTTGATGCGCAGGCATTCCAAGACGGTCGCCGATGTCTTCAAGTTTGACGATCTGACCGTCGATCCGCGCCGCCATGTCGTCAAACGGTCTGACATGGATCTTGAACTGTCGCCAAAGGAAATCAACCTGCTGTCGCTGCTGTTGACCTATCAGGGAGAAGTGCTCACCCGGGCCTTCATCATTGATCGAGTCTGGGACATGGCTTTTGACTACGACAGCAATGTCGTCGAGGTCAATATCCGCCGCTTGCGCGCAAAGATCGATGATCCTTTCCCGCGCAAGATACTCCATACTGTCAGGGGACGCGGCTATGTCATCCGTTGAACTGACGCCTGTTGTTGAAGGCGGGCGGCGGAAGGTCGGGAAATTGAGGTTTTCCGCAGCAGCGCCGGTTACGCTGGCAGGCCGGCTTATGGCCTGGGTTTTTGCCGTTTCATTCGGAATTGTGCTGTCGGCAAGCTTTGCCTTCTACCTGGCGGCGACCTATGAAATCGACCGAACCGAAATACAGGTGCTCACGCAGCGCATGGACACCGTTCGCGACTGGATGGATTCCGACACGCTGGATGAGCCGACGCTTTATCACGAAGTTACCGAAAACAACATGGCGCCGCGGCAGATCTATATCCGGGTGATTGACACAAGGCGTTCGATTTTCATTGAAACCCCAGACATGGCCGCGTTGGTGCCGCAATCGCTGTTTCCCGATGGCGAAATGCTGCGGCTTGACGACCGGGTCAGCGGATCGGTGAAAAATGAGACCGGGGGCAGTTTCACAATTCTTTCCGCCCGTCTGGCGATCGGCGACAAGGGCGAAAATCGCCATGTCATCATTCAGACTGCAGTCGATACCACCCTTGACCAGGCGGCGCTGGTCTGGTTTCGCGGCATATTGGCCGTAATATTAATGGCCAGCTTCTTCGTTTGCCTGGGGCTTGCATGGCATATATCGCGCCGCGAACTGGCGCCTTTGCGCAAGATCACGGCTGCGGCCAGCAACATAAATTCCCTGACCCTGGGGGATCGCTTGCAATTGGCGGGCATGCCGCAAGAACTGTTCCAGCTTGGCGATGAGTTCAACAAGATGCTCGACAGGCTTGAAACGGCCTATTCCAGCCTGCGCCACTATGCCGACAATGCCGCCCATGAACTGAGGGGGCCGGTCAACAAGATGCTTTTGGAAGGCGATGTCGCACTTCAGGGTGAGCGCGGCGAGCAGAGCTATCGCGAGGCGCTTGAGGCCAATGCCGACGAAGCACGGCAATTGGCGCGGATTGTCGACAGCATCCTGTTTCTGGCGCGCGCCGAAAACAATGTCATGACGATTGACCGAAAGCCGCTCAATCTGGCTGAAGAACTGGAACTGATCCGGACTTATTACGAGGCCAGCGCTGAAGATGCCGGCATAAGCCTGACACTCGAATGCCCTGGCGATCTTGAATTGTTGGCCGACCGGTTTTTGTTGCAGCGGGCCATCACCAATCTGGTCAGCAATGCATTGTCGCATTGTGAAGCCGGCTGCAGTGTCATCATCCGGGCAAGGCAGGAAGGCGAGGCGGTGATTGTCGAAATCATCGATACCGGCGAAGGTATTTCCGATGAGGCCAAGCCGCATGTCTTCACCCGGTTCTATCGTGCGGACACCGCGCGATCGTCCAGCCGGAGAATCGGCCTGGGCTTGCCGATCACGCACAGCATTGTCGCCTTGCACGGCGGCCGCATGGAGCTGGAAAGCACCCTTGGCCAGGGAACGACCATGCGCATGATTTTTGGCGAAATCTGAACCAGCCTGCTATGCCATAACCGGCAACCACAAACATTCGGCCCTGTTCTCCCCGAAAGTGCGGAGATCGCGGCAGCCGCGCACCCGGCAAATCTGCACCGGGGCTTTTGCGCTTCGAGCCTGCAACCCGTAGACGTGTCGCCAACCCGCTATTTGAAGTGGTGGATCGCTCATTCACCGCAGTGCCTGGCAATGCCGAGCAAGGTCGACAAGATTCACAAAAAATCTGCAACCAACAGGGTTAATTTGTTGCATCACAAGCTTGGTATCGTCCTTGCGCGAAAGTGCGAGCATTGTCATTTTCAAGTTTCTTGCGAGCGCCGGACCGGTTCGGAATTGTGAGAATGAGACTATTCCTGAGGCGAAAAATATTAAAATTGGCAGTAATAGCCCATGTATGCTTCATTTTGATACAGAAGTCTTAAATGTATATTTTAAAGGACTTAAATATATAAAAAATAATTTGCTCTTTTTTAACTGTATAACCATAAGAATACACTAAGTAATTTTTCAGTTATATTTAATTTTAAGCAATTACAGATCGAAAATAACAGTTTTGTTATCTTAACGACATCCTAGCGTTATCCACATCGCCTTAAAAATTCGTTTAGATGAGTGGGCGTTTCATCTCTTTATAGCAGGTCAGCCGGTTTCATTATCCTCGCATGCGAGGTTTGGAGGACGGCGCCCAAGGGCACTTGTGCCGTGCATGACAGGGTCATTCACGGAAGGTTGTCGCTATGTCATGAGAGAAGCTTCCTGCGTTGTCGAGTTCAACTCATACTGTGTGGAGTTAATGTCATGACAACTGGATTGAGAACTTTTGTACTGAACCTCACCGACCTTCAGTTTATCCTGGCACAGGTCGATTTCATCCCGATGTTCACCGCCGATGGCGACGCCGTCATTTCCTGGGACGGCACGACCGCCGTCTATGATATCAGCGGCGGCCTGCTCTACGCACCTGGCGGGGCCACCGAATTTTTCACAGGCACCGGCGCCAACGGCAATGTCTATGATCATCAGGCGCTGTCTTCCAGCAACGTGCTCGACATTCTCGGGCAATCCTTCCCGACCGTTACCAATTTCTCGGGCCTGCGCAATATCTCCGGCGAATACAACAATCTCAATTCCGGCGACCCGGCCCTTTACTGGGGTGTTGCCGATCATCCCTTCATAAGGCTCGTCCCCGCCAATTTTGCCGATTACATGACCATGGTCCCGGAAATGGTGCTGGACCCGTTGACCATGCAATATTCGGTTCACCGCGATGCTTCCGGCGATATCGTGTTTACCAATGACCTGGCCAATTATGCCCCTTACACGACAGTCTATGATGCCGCGCCGCGTATGATCTCGCAGACGATCACGACCGGCGGCGTGACCTTGATGACCTATGATACGGGCGGTGTGGTCTTTTGGGATCAGGCCAGCTACGACGCCGGCGGCGTCTACAAGACCATGATCGACAATTGGAACACCGCAGCCACCGCCTGGAACAATGCCAATCCGGATGATCTGCGGATGGTGATCAACCCGGCCACCCAGGTGGAAGGCGCTGCCGTGGTCATCGATCTCGGCGAGGTTGGCCAGATCGGCAATCCCGATTACCAGAACCCCGACAGTTCCGAATTCTTCGTCGGCGCCACCAATCCCGGTGTTGCGCCGGTCAATGGCTGGTTTGCGCTGTTTGGCCAGTTCTTTGACCATGGCCTCGATTTTGTCGATAAATCCAGCGCCTATGGCAAGATCATCATCCCCCTCGATCCATCAGATCCGCTGTATGGCGCCATTGGTTCCGATGGCCGTCCGATCACGTCGCTGAGCATTTCACGCGCCGTTGTCGACAGCCTCGACCCGACAACCGGCGATGCGGTCTATATCAATCACACCTCGCCATTCATCGACCAGAGCCAGACATACGGCTCCAATGATCAGGTCACCGATGTGTTGCGCGAGTGGGTGATTGATCCCACAACGGGCCAATTCCACGCCGGCATGAACCTTCTCAACGGCACCACCCTGGTCAATTCGTGGACGAAGCCGGATGGAACCGTAACCCATGAAACGCTGCCGACATTGGCCGAACTCAATGCCCATATCCTGGCAACCGGCCGCGCCGGCCTGACATGGGACGATGTCGTCAATTTGCGCCTGCGCGATGACAACGGTCAACTCATGGACACGGATGCCAATACCGCCGGTATCCAGACCGGCACATCCGGCCACGCGCTGTTGCTCGACATGAACCCGCATTTCGATGTGGAACGCTTCAGCGACGCCACCGAAACCGCGCTGGCCAACACTTTTATAAAGATGGACATGGGTCCGACTGGCCCGTTCTTCAGTGTCGTCACAAAACTGCCCGATGGCACCTATGTGACGTCCGACGGCAGCGGCGGCACAATGCCGGTGGGTGAAGCGACTGTATTGGCGGATTATCACAATATAGTCCCGGATGCCAACGGGGTCTACGCGTTGGGCGATCTGATGGCGATCATCAATTTCTCCGACTTTTCGCCGATGCAGACCAATACCACGGACCAAAGCGCTTTGGCCAAGATGGTGCTGTTTGACTCCGTGTCGGACCACTATGTGGCCGGCGACGGACGCGTCAATGAAAACTTCGGCCTGACTTCCATCCACCATGTCTTCCATGAAGAGCACAATTACCAGGTCGATAATCTGATAGCCGCGATCTACAAGGAGGATGCGCACGCTGTAGCCAATGGCGACATGAGCCATTCGCTGTTGCATGGCTACCAGGTCAAGACTGCCACAATGGATGCCGCCGGCAACTACACCGCCAACGGCCAAATCGCCTGGGATCTCGACAAGGTCTTCAATGCTTCCAAGCTGATTGTCGAAATGGAATACCAACATACGGCCGTTGACCAGTATGCCCGTTCCGTTACGCCGGACATCCCGGAATTCGTCGGCTACAATTCCGGCGTCGACTCCTCGATCTCGCTCGAATACGGCCAGGCTGCTTTCCGTTTCGGCCACTCGACATTGCGCGAAACCATCGACACGATCGACCCGGAGCAGGGCCTGACAGGCCGCATCATGAGCTATGCGCTCGAACTCGCCTTCCTCAACCCCAAGGGCTATTCGGAAGTGGGTCCGGGCGCCGTCGCTCTCGGCATGACCCATCAGCAGATGGCGGAAATCGATGAAATCATCACGCCGGCGCTCAATCAGGGCCTGCTCAACCAGCCTATGGATCTCGCGGCCATCAACATTGCCCGCGGCCGCGACGTGGGCCTGCCCTGCCTGAACGAAGTGCGTGAAGCGCTCGGCTTTGCGCGCTATGACAGCTGGACTGCCTTCGGCGAAAACATGATCCACCCGGATTCGCTGGTCAACTTCATCGCCGCCTATTCCTTCAATGGCGATGTCGCAACGGCGCAGATGGTGATCGATCTTGCATCAGGCATAGTGATCGATCCGCTTTTGAACCCGCATCATTGGACGATGATCGATGCGATCAACTTCCTCAACAACACCGGCACCACCATTCCCGGCGCCGACGGCATCGACCATGTCGATACCTGGATCGGCGGCCTTGCCGAAGCCCATATTTCCGGCGGAATGCTCGGCGAAGTCTTCAATGTGATCTTCGTTGACCAGATTGTCCGGCTTGAGGATGGCGACCGCTTCTACTATCTCTATCGACTGGTCAACCAGCAGTTTGGCGATGAAATCGGCAACGAGCAGTTCAAGGATCTGATCGAGCGCAATACCGGCATCTCGCATCTGAACGGCTCTGCCTTCGCCTATGCCGACCGCTATTACGATCCGACCCAGAATGACACCTCGACCCCCGGTTCCGACCACTCGAACCATCAATATGCAGATGTGTTTGCGGCAGCGACCAAGGCGCTCGGCGTCTATACCCGCGCTGGTGCAGAAGACCAGAACGGTACGATCCTTCATGACCTGGTGCTTTCCGAATACCAGTCCGAAAGCCGGAAAAACATTTCGTTTGACGGCCTGACCATGCGGATGGAACACCTCACCAATGGTGAACTGTCTGCAACGGCGCAGGATTTCCTGGTCGATCTGCGCGCTGCCCACAACCAGTTCATCGATCCGGTGACCGGTGAAATAATGCAGAACCTTGACGGCACGCCGGTGGACGGCGCCGACTCCAACGAAGTCTATGTCGGCACCAACTTCAACGACGTCATCTATATGGGCGCCGGCGACGACACTGCCTATGGTGAAGACGGCGACGACATCATCTATGGCGGCTACGGCATCGACCGGCTTTACGGCGGCGATGGCGACGACATCATCCATGGCGGCGACGGCGGGGAACTGATCGACGGCGGCGATGGCGACGACATCATCTATGGCGACTCCTCGGGCACGGCGGCAGCCGGGTTCAACCAGGTCATCGGTGGTGCGGGCAATGACGTCATCTATGCCGGCCAGGGCATTGACAAGATCTCCGGCGGCGGCGGCGACGACGTCATTTACGGCCTTGGCGACACAGACCCCTTCACCCATGGCGGCGACGGCAACGACTATATTGACGGCGGCCAGTCCGGCGACCTGCTCTATGGCGACAATGGCGACGACGTCATTGTCGGCGGCGACGACCAGGACGTGCTGATGGGCGGCAATGGCGACGACATCCTGCGTCCGGGCAATCCGTCTTCGTCGCTGGCCGGCTTCGGTCCCGACGAAGTGCTCGGCGGCGACGGCGTCGTTGATTACGGCTTCGACCTGATCGATTTCTCCGACTACAACAAAGGCGCCCAGCCGCTTGTTCTTGATCTCAACAACCAGAACAATCCGTTGGTGGCCATCGACCAGACCACTCCGATGCCGGCCATGTTCCAGATCGAAGGCGCCGTCGGCACCCAGTCCGGCGACAACATGACCGGCGACGACGGCAACAACTGGCTGATTGGCGGCAGCGGCGACGATACCTTTGTCGGCGGTTCCGGTTTTGACCTGATTGTCGGCGACAAGATCCGGCTGGACAGTCTTATCGGCACCTATGCGGGCGGCGATGCGGCCTATAATTCCTACGATACCTACACGCTTGCCAATTACCGCAACATGAATGGCTTGCAGAACAACGGCCTGCTCGACAATGCCAGCCTGGGAACACAGGATTTCGACAAGCACTTCACGGAAATGCTGCGCACGCGCATGTTCAAGGATTATGTGCTGGGTATCGACGAGACCAATACTGCCTCGGGCAACGATTCGGTGGTTTATGATTATGACCTGAACAATTACCGGGTCAGCCGCATCAACTTCACCGATGCCCACGGCGAAAACATTACCGCCTTCAAGATCGAGGGCCGTGGCAATGCCTCCATCGAAGGCACGGATCTCGTCGTCGGCGTGGAAAACTTCACCTTCAACGGCAGGACCTACCATGCCGGCAATTCGGCTCCGATCATTGATTACTACTATCCTGGTGCGAGCACGAGCAACAACAATCGGGTGAATCTGCCTACAGACCCGGCAGCGAACCTGAACGCTCTGTCTCTCTCGATCAACGAGAATTCTACAGCGACGATTGCCTCGATCCATGCCTACGACCCGGACGGCCAGAACAGCAACAACCCGTTCGGCGGCGGCAACTCACAACTCTCCTATGCTCTGAGCGGTGACGATGCATCCCTTTTTCAGCTGACCTCGAGTAACGGCAACTACCGGCTGAGCTTCATCGGCGGACAGGACTATGAAATTCCTGCCGACAAGAATGGCGACCATTTCTATGACGTCAATGTTGTCGTCAGCGATGGCATCGCCACCGATGTGCAGGCTTTCCAGGTCGAAGTGAAAAATGTTGTGGAACCAAATGCAGCGCATTTGTCAGTGACCGGATTTGACGCATCAACCTTGTCATTCCAGGCTGCCGGCACGGTGATTGTTGACGGCACCACAACGGCCACCGCGATTGCCGCTGACCAGATTGTCTGGAACCGTTCGTACGGAACAGACCCCAGTGGCAGCCCTGCTACATTGTCCGAGAATACAAGCTATCAACTCGTGGCGCGCAATGGAAACAGTTCGCCCTACGGCTACGGAGAGTACATCAATATCGGCGGTAGCAGCAATCAGACGCTGACTGGTCAAACCGGAACAACCGGCCAGAACTCCAATTATCGCGACATCATCCTCGGACGGGGCGGCAATGACACCATAACCGGCGGCCAGGGCGACGACCGGCTCGATGGCGGCGATGGAACGGGCGATGTGGCAGTCTACAGCGGAAGCGTCGGGGACTTCACCATCACCTCCGACGGCTCCACGATCACAGTGTTGGACAATGTCTACACTTCACCGGGCAGCAGCTCGAATGAAGGGACCGATTTGCTGACCAATTTCGAGCAGATACGTTTCAACGGCACAACCTTCGGCATCCAGAATGCCAATGGCGCAAGCAGCACCTTCAATGCATCCGGCACCAACCGCATCATGTTCGGTTCTGCGATAGCGGAAAACATCATCGGCTCAAGCGGGGTGGATGTCATCCATGCCGGTGCGGGCGCAGACAAGATCACCCAGACCATGACCAGCACAAGCTCTTCTTCAGGCTATTCCGGCAGGGACCTGGTGGACGGCGGCGCTGATACAGATACTTATGTGCTCAACAACTATGCCAACAGCAGCGAGAGTTTCACGATCTACACCCGAAATGCGGCCCTGGCTGCGGCCCAAAACAGCAATTCGTTCCGCAGTGCCTTGGGTACATTGGCGGCCGACACGGAAATCGTTTTGGTCCGCCGGGTTGGAAACAACGGAACAATCCACGTCGTCGCCGAACTCGACAATATCGAGGAAATAACGACCAATCTGGGCAACGGTGACAGCGTCAACTTCGTTGGCGACTTCACTGAAACCTCGATGTCACCAAATACATTCCACATCAACGGAACCGACGGCAAACAGACTGTCGACATCTCGCAACTGAACTCGAATCACCGCATTTGGTTCAAGACCAATGGCGGCCACGACACGATCATTGGCGATATCCGGTCTCAGGATGTCATCCAGACGCCGGACGGCATAGCCAATGCCCATGAAATGCAGAACCATGGTGTTCACATCTTCGGCGGCAGCAACGGTGACGTCACGATGTATGACGGGATCGTTGGCGACGGCACCGATGAAGACGACCTGCAATACGGCACTATGGACGACGACATGTTGACCGGCCGGACAGGCGAAGACGACATGAACGGCCTTGGCGGATCCGACCTGATGAATGGCGGCGACGGCGCCGACCGGATGAAAGGCGGCCTTGGCAATGATACCATGAATGGCGGCGGCGGCAACGACGTCATGACCGGCGACGAAGGCGGCGACCTCATGCGCGGCAGCGGCGGCGACGACGACATGGAAGCCGGCGATGGACGCGATGTCTTGTTCGGCGGTTCCGGCAACGACGATATGGAAGGCGGTAGGGGTGCCGACTACATGTCGGGTGGTCGCGGCGACGATCAGATGAAGGGCGGCGGCGGAAAGGACATTCTGACAGGCGGCCGGGGCAGCGACAATATCCAGGGCGGTTGGGGCGATGACACATTCGTTGCGTCCGGCAAGGACGGCGATGACCGGTATAATGGAGGTGTCGGCAATGACACTCTGAACTATTCCGGAGCCACCGCCAATGTCATTGTCGAACTTGCGCCGGTGCAAAAGGGCCACGGTTTCGTCAGCAGCGCGCAGACCGGATATGACATCATCAGGAACATCGAAAATGTCATCACCGGTTCCGGCAACGACAAGATTGGTGCTTCTGATGCCGTCAATATCCTGGATGGCGGCCTTGGCGACGACATCTTCATCTTCCGCTCGGTTCTTGAAGCCGAAGGCGACACCATCAAGGGCTTCGGGTCCGGTGACGTGCTTGACCTGACTGCCATTGACGCCAATGCCATACACCATGGCAACCAGGCCTTCGTGATGGAAACAGGCGGCGTCTTCACCGCCGCCGGCCAGATCATGGTGACCTATGAAATGCGCGGCAGCGAAGAATACACCGTGATTTCCGGCAATGTCGATGCTGACCTCAACGCCGACTTTGCCCTTTCAATTCTTGGGAAAGTCGAAAACATGGACCAGTTCCTGCTCTGACAGACTGGCGCCCCTGACCTATGCCGACCGCCCCTTCGGGGGCGGCCGGATCACTGCCAAGCCCCCACATTTTCATGTGGGGCTTTTTGCTTTCCGGCCTTGGTCATTTTGTGCGAATGGGACGAGACATGCCCGGTCGATCTGCGAAGGGGAAGGTTCCAATTCGTGATCCCGAACGTTCCGAATCGCGATTCGAGGCTTTATTTCTTTCCAAATGCTTTTGATGGATCCCGTTGCACAACAACGCGACACCAATTCGCAAATCCATCAAAGGACAAAGTTTATGTCACGTTTACATCATGCCATTTCACACATAGCCGCAGCCCTGACACTTGTATTCCTGTCCGCCTCAGCGCATGCCGGCGCTGTCGGCGGCAACGCAACGCCGCCTTCGCAAATGGCTGTTCAAACGGAAGCGGGTCAACGCATTCCGGCAGGCGCATATGGCATTGTCGAGATAAAAAATCCGGTTGAAGCCACGCTTCTGCAATTGCGGGGTTTGGCTGGTCGCGGCGACGTTGTTCTGCGAGGCGATGAAAGCGGGATGTGCATTTCTTTCCCGCTCCGCTTGGTCGCGGGCGATTTCGGCGGCGATGCAATTTCCGGTCGTCGCACAAGTTCAGTCTTACTGGTGCTGCGGAGCCGACGTGTCACCGAGGCTTTGGCCCGCGGTGAAGATATTGTCAGCGACATGTACCGCGTCAGCAAGGAAGAAGGCGCGGATGCTGATATTATCATCAAGACCGGCCTGAACGCGGATCATGGTTTCGTCTTGAATCCCGGCAGCAATATCCTGGCCGATATATTCGGTGTTGAGACGCATCGGATCGCTTGCGCGCCGGCTTGACACTTTTCGATTCGATATTGGGCAGGGGCTTACCTGTCTGCCCGCGCCGCCCGAAACTGGGAGGGTGTCTGACCGGTGGCGCGGCGAAACTCGGTATTGAAAGTGGATTTTGAAACAAATCCGGATTCAAACATGATCTCGGTGATTGGCAGATCGGTCTCCAGCAAAGCTTGCCGGGCATGGCCGATCCGATAGTCGTTGATGAAGCGCGAAAAATTATCGCCCGTCGTCCTGTTCGTCGCAACCGATACATCGCGTGCCGGTACTGACAGCCGCTTTGCCACGCGTGCCAGCGTCAGATTGCTGTCCTTGTAGAGTTGCTTTTCCGTCATCAAGGCATCAAGGGCTTTTTTCAGCGTCGCGTCGCGGTCGGTCGGCCCTTGGGGTGTTACCCTGATGTCTCCGGGTCTGTGCAGCGCCATAGGTATGCCCACAAGGGCGACAACAAAGATGAATGCCGAAAATACCCCGGAGACGCCTGTCAGCAAGGCCATGAGATGAGCGTCTTTCGCCACCAGGGTAATTGCGAAAACCAATCCGTCCGCCGCTACCATCAACCCAACCAGCGCTATCGTTGCAAATAGCGCCGGCTTTAATATGCCCATGGCGTGAGGCGCCATGAGCGGAAAATCATCGGCGCCAAAGCGCAACAAACCCGCCAGCCGGACAAGATAGAAAATGTTGATCGCGAGAATGATGACATCGGCCGAAACCGGAAGCGGCGCAAGAATGCAGATTTGCGCCAGGCCGACCGGCAGGGCGTTCCACAAAAACGTGTTGCGCCATTTTGGACCTGCTTCCTGTGCCAGCCCCAAATACCCTAGATAGGCTGCAGGTGCAGCCAGCACAGCAACGACGGGCTGAAGCTTGCCGGCCCATGCGGCATCAAAAGAAAGCCGAACGCCGAGCAACATGGCGATGACCGCCAAAATCATCAGGAAGGCGCAGAGAAACATGCGCGCGTAAAAAGGAATATGTGCGATTTTTGCCAGCGCGTAAGCGGCGATGATTGTCAGAACACTGACAAGCCAAACGAAGGGGAGCGCGACCATGCCAAAGATCTAACAGAAAAGCAGCACATCTGGCTAGCCAGCTTCGAAGAATTTGAATCCGGGCCCGTTTCCAGATGCCTGCTGCGGGATGATTTGTGTGGATCCTCGCGGCGATGCTGCGTGCCGTTAATTCGCTGCCGGTCAGATGCAGATGCACATTCTGCACGAAAGCTTGGAAATATCCTGCCGTGCCGCCTTGGATAAAGTCAAAATCCCTATCAAAACTGCATCGCGCGGTCATCTCTGCGTATTTTACCAAATACAGTCCTGAAAATAGCGAAGGTTTTCGGCGGCAAGGGGTGTCTTGCCGAGAATCATGTCCGCTGCCTTTTCGCCAACCATCATCGTCGGGCAGTTGAGATTGGCGGATGCAATGACCGGCAATATGGATGCATCCGCCACACGGAGATTGCCGATATTCTGAACGCGGCACTGGCTGTCGACCACGGCCATTTCATCCTTGCCCATCTTGCAGGTGCCGCAGGGATGATATGAAGAGTGACAGGTTTCGCGGATCCAGGCCTCCGGGGTCCTGTCGATGTTCAAGCAGGTTGAAGCGGATGCGCGGTGATGCCTCTGGTTCAGGCCCGGACAAGCGCACAAATCCCCGGCTCAGCGGGCGTTGATTTGCGAATTGCGACCGGAAACCGTGAGGGGCACGAAGTCGGCATTGCCGTCGACCGCATCAGCGTTCTGCGCACGAGGGGCCTCCCTATCCCCACCTTATAGCACACATCGGATGCCTGGATGCGACAGCGCGGTCATGATGCCGCGTAATTCGGCCAGCCCTTTCAGGCGGCCGATCGCGGGATACCCCGGTTGCGCCTTGCGCGTCAGATCATCGAGGATATCCTGTCCATGATCCGCTCGGAACGGGATCGTGGAATCAGGACGCCCCTCGGCGCGCCGGCGATTTTCTTCGCCCACTACTGATGCGATTAAAGCAACCATGTCCGTGTCGCCATCAAGATGCCCGGCCTCGTGGAATGTGCCATGAATATCCTCGCTTTCGCGTTTGACATTGCGCAGGTGCAGAAAATGTACGCGGTCGCCCAGTCGATGCATCATGGCAGGCAGATCATTGTCAGGTCTTGCGCCAAGCGAACCTGAACATAGCGTCACACCATTCGCCGGCAAATCGACAGCATCAAGAATGTGACGATAATTTGCCTCTGTCGACATGACGCGAGGCAAGCCCAGGAGCGGGACCGGCGGATCATCAGGGTGACAACATAGGAGCATTCCCAGTTCCTGGGCAAGCGGTGAAACTTCGGACAGGAAATCGATCAAATTGTTGCGAAGCCGAGCCTCGTCTATACCGGCATAGGCTGCAATGTGGTGGCGCAAGTCAGCTATCGAAAAATTTTCAGCCGCTCCAGGCAGGCCGAAGACGATTGTGCGCGTCAGCGCTTCTTTGTCCAATTCCGACATGGCGCTGAAAGCGCGGCTTGCGAGGGAGACAACTTCCGGTGTGTAATCAGCATCTGCACCTTTTCGCGCCAAAATGTACAGGTCGAACGCGGCGAATATAGGCAATTCATAGCGCATACAGGTTGCCCCGGTGGCCAAACGATAGGCGAGATCAGTGCGCGTCCAGTCAAGAACGGGCATGAAGTTGTAACAGATGACCTTCAGCCCCGCAGCGTGCAGGTTGCGCAATGAATGCTTCCATGCAGCCAGATGTGCGCGCCATTCGCCGCTTTGACGTTTGATGTCTTCGGAAACGGGCAGGCTTTCAACAACTTCCCACCGCAGGCCAGACGGAGCGCCGCCGGTCATAGTTGCAATCTCGGCCTGTCTTTGGGCAATAGCTTCAGGGGTCCAGACACTTCCCGACGGCACGTGATGCAAGGCCGATACAACGCCTTCGACGCCAGCTTGTAACATGTCGTCGATGGATACGCGATCATGGGGACCGAACCATCGCCAAGTCTGCCGCATTTCATGAGACTCCACTGTAGCCGTTACAGTGGAGTCATAGCATCAGAACTTTAAGTTGACTACCATGGTAGTTAACATTAGGTTTGTGACAGTGGAGGGAACTGGAACATGACGGTCGAGGACTTTCGCAGACCCATGAAACTGGAAGCGAAAGCTCCTGTCGGACCGCAGCTGTTCCGACTGCTCAGAGACCGCATCATTCGCTGTGAGCTCGAGCCCGGCACGCGCCTCTCCGAAGCCGAGGTCGCCAAATCCTGTGGAACCAGCCGCGGTTCCGTTCGCGAGACTTTCATCAAGCTGGCCGAGGCATCCCTGATCGATGTGTTCCCGCAAAGGGGCAGTTATGTCAGCCGGATCGATGTGGCATCGGTGCTGGCGGCACGGTTCATTCGCGAAGCTGTCGAGTCAGACATCGTTCGGAATGTCGCGCAGATGGCAGGGTCATCTGCGCTGGAAGAGCTCGACGCGATGTTGCTCGTGCAGGCCAATACCGTCGAGCTTGATGATCCGCAACCCTTCATGGAATCCGATGAGGCGTTTCACCGCAAGCTGTCTGACCTTGCTGGGCAGGGTGCGGGATGGGAATTCCTGCAGCCGCTCAAAACGCAAATGGATCGGGTCAGGCATCTGAGCGCGCAACAGTTCCCGCGCCGGACCCTGGTGCAGCAACACAAGGAAATCGTCAACGCAATCAGGTCAGGCGATGCCGATCTGGCCGAACAGAAGATGCGCTATCACCTGCGCCGAATTCTTGACGACGTGCCGGCGGTTACCGCCGCACATCCAGACTTCTTCGAAACTGGGCAATCATGATTGCGGGTCCGGGATGGAGCCCCGTTTGCCTGCTGCCGACCGCTTCGACCGCCTGTGCGGGATCGCTTGCGATCAGGTCCGCGGTGGTGTTCCGGGACAATCAGGGAGGTCTGTGCCGAATTGGGAAAAGGCATGGCAAAAGGCTGAAGCGAACAGCACGACAGGCCTTCATGACGGCGTCGCACCGCTCTGCCCGATCCACAATGCTGTCGGCCAGGAGGATAGTTGTTTGCCGGCAAAGGAGGCCTGGCGCTTGAGATCGTTCGTGACGCATCTCAGCCTCACCAGAGAGTTAATATAAGCCCGCCTCAAGCACGGCGAAGCCCTGCGCGTTCTGGGCCGCCAGCACGGTGATAGCGAGCGGCAGTACCAGTTCCACCATGGCGCCTGCGGAAAATTCCGGCGCGTAAAGCCTGGGACTTGCAAGGATGGAGGCTGTTGTTT
>JBGSIT010000037.1:0-9666 GCA_041742335.1 Rhizobiaceae bacterium | reverse complement strand
CCCGCTCTGACGGCAATAGTGTCCCGATAATCTTCCATTCAGCGTCAGTAAGGTCACCACGAGCCATATCAGCCTCCCAAAAGGAAGCTTTGAATCAGAATTCAGATGATTTGGGAATCCACTTTGTCAACAGGGCCTAAGTACATTGCGAATTGATTGCAGTGGCGTGGATGGCAAATCCCATGACATCGATGCAAGGCAAGTGGGAGATTGGACTTGGTGAAAACGATCAGAACGATGGAGGAATTCTCCGAATTCGTCGGTTTGTCGCGTCCCACCGTTTCAAAATATTTTAACGATCCGGCGTCGGTGCGCAAGAAAACACGCGACGCCATAGAGATGGCCCTTGAGAAGTCGGGGTTCCAGCCAAACCTCTTCGCAACCAACCTCAATCGGCGGCGGACCAATTTTCTGGGTGTGATCGTCCCAAATTCCATCGACCCCTTTTACATGGCGCTCACACGCCGCATCGAGCGGATCGCCAACGAATCCGGGTTTCTGGCCTTTGTGCTGTCCTCCGAAGGCAATGCCGATCTTGAAAACCGGGCCATCAGGACCTGCAAGGCGCTGAATGTTGCAGGCGCGATCATCGCGCCACTCGGCATTCAGTCGCACCACGCGACATTGATCGAGTTGGGGAAATCAATTCCACTGGTCTATGTCGACTCTCCGCTGGACGAGACAACCGCCTTTGTCGGCACTGACAATCGACAGAGTTTCGGTCTCATCGTGGACTATCTGTGCCGGTCCGGAGAGCCGCCTTGTTACTTTGGAATGCCGAATGTGAACCGGAATGCGGTCGCCCGTCGCGATGCTTATGTCGAAGCGATGGAGAAGTTCCGCATGACGCCCGTGATCATCGATGTCCCTGATTCGACGAGCTGGGATTTCGAGCGGTTTGGTTTCGAGGAGACGATACGTTTGCTTGACAACGACAATGGCTTTCCTACGAAAACTGTCCTTTGCGCAAACGACCGGGTGGCCTTTGGCGCTATTGCTGCGGCCTTCCAGAAAGGCCTCAAGGTCGGCCATGCTCCCGACTGCGATTTGCGAGTCGCCGGACATGACGACCATCCCCTCTCACGCTATGCCTGCCCTCCGATTACGACCGTGGCGCAAAACTATAATGAGATCGGGCGCATGGCGATTGAACTTCTTCTCTACAAGCTCGGCGGTGCAAAACCGGCCTCGATGCCGACGCGGATCAATGATCGGACATTGCTTACGGCCGAACTGATGTTGAGGGGATCGGCTTGAAGCCGCTGGCGACGGAATTTTGCAGCCAGATAAAAGCACCATAAGAACTTCTGAAGCGCCGCCACAACCAGGGTGGCGACCGTTTCACAGCAGGCTTCAGGACCGGAATGGGTGCTGAACTGCGCCACAGGCCGAAGGATATTGGCGACGCCTTTGCTCTGTGACGCCCGCCAGGATCTCTGTCATTTGCGATCAGCGCGGCGAAAAGCGCCCTGCAGAATGCGATCCATGACCATCGCCACAAACAGGATCGCGACGCCCCCCATAACCCTGGCCCCTTGGCGGCATTTTGCAGGGCTTCGAGGATCACCTTGCCAAGCCCGCCGCCGCCAATCAGGTAGACAAAGGCGGGAAGTGTCTGCATGAGGTCGAGAACCGGTTCTGCCGCCCGATAGGTGCGCACCGACTTACCAAACCAGATGCCGAACGGAATCCCGAATACGACGCAGATGAAAACAGCGGCCCCCACAAGGGCCACGGTTTGCATGGCAGTTTCCCCAAGCCGGGCAACGCGGATTGAAGCTTTTCCTTCGGCAAAGGAATTGCGCCTTCTGTCATTCCGGCCCGGCCTTTACCAACGGGGCGTTTCACGATGCGGCCGCGCCCTATTTCACAAGCGCGACGCGGGTTGATTCGGGCCGTCATGACGGGTTGAAAGCGTCGCAGGCCATCCATTTCACGCTTGCGGGATTCTTTTCCGATGATCCGGAAAAGCGCGGCGCCTGGGCGGTCAGCCAGGTGCGTCCGCTGCATTCCGATTTCGGCACATGCCGTGGTGCCCGGATTGCGCGGGGCGGCCGTACCGCACCCTGTATGCACAACGGAAGTCTTGCCGATCTTCAAGCCGTCGCGCAGAACTACAAAACATTAGATCTGGACCGTCTGCATGTCGACGGCGAGGCTATCCAGGCCCCGCTGGGATTGTCGACCGGTGAAGTGGATGATCGGGTGCAGTTTCTTCTCAGGCTCAGCGATGACCAGCCCTGATTTGGTGCCGCGGTTCTGTCTGACCGGAAGTTCTTGATCCAGGCAGACCTGCTGCCGGTAGCGCGCCAGATCGGTCGCGGGCAATCCATCCGGCAGATTGCCACGTATGTGTTTCGGCCTCTCCAGACAAGGCCGTCAGACCGCCCAAGGTCAGAATGGAAGAGCAGGAGCGGAACGCCAAATGAAAAACATTGTTGTCATCGGCGCGAGCGGCGCCATCGGTTCGGCCTTTGTCGCCGATCTCGTCTCGCGCGGTGAAACCGCTACCATTCATGCGCTGGCGCGATCATCCGTCGATTTTTCCTCGACTCGCGTCAAACCGGGCCCTATCGACCTGCTCGACGAAAACGCCGTCGCGGCGGCGGCTGAGGCGGTTTCGGCTCACGGGCCGATCGACATGGTGTTGGTGGCCACCGGCTTGTTGCATGATGGCGAACTGACGCCTGAAAAATCCCTGCGGGACATATCTGCTGATAATTTCGGCACCATTCTTGCCGTCAACACGGTCGGGCCGGCACTGGTGATGAAACACTTCCTGCCACGCCTCAACCGGCAGCACCGGACCGTCTTCGCGGCGCTTTCAGCGCGTGTCGGCAGCATTTCGGATAACCATCTCGGCGGCTGGTACGCCTACCGGGCGTCCAAGGCCGCACTCAACATGCTCATTTGCAACGCTGCCATAGAAACCGCCCGCAGATTGCCGCAAGCAATTGTGGTCGGGCTGCATCCCGGAACGGTCGATAGCGACTTGTCAAAGCCGTTCCAAGGCAATATTGCCCCTGATCGACTGTTTTCTGCGGACCACGCCGCCGGACTCCTGCTCGATGTCATAACGCGACTGAATCCCGCCGACAGCGGCAAATGCTTTGCCTTTGATGGCAGTGAGGTGCTGCCATGAGCGGTCCAGCAGAGCGCCTAGCCTTACAATGATCAGTACAGGCCCCAATGATTTTCAACGGGCGCTGTGCCTGTTTGGGAGGTAAGGCCACATCGCATTTCCCGCAATCGCCCCAACGCCACTGCGGTCTGTCAGTCCTGATCGGCCCGGTTCAGCGCTTCCAGCGACGGCATGGAGGTGATGTTGTAGCCGGAATCCACATAATGAATTTCGCCCGTGACGCCATTTGACAGGCCGGACAACAGATAGAGCGCCGAATTGCCGACGTCTTCGATGGTGACGGTGCGGCGCAGGGGTGAGTTTTTCTGTTGCCAGCTCAACATCGCGCGCGCATCGGAAATGCCTGCGCCTGCCAGGGTGCGGATCGGTCCGGCGGATATTGCATTGACCCGGATTCCGAGCGGGCCGAAATCCGAAGCCAGATAGCGCACCGAGGCTTCAAGCGCTGCCTTTGCGACGCCCATGACGTTGTAGTTGGGCATGACCCGCACCGAGCCGCCATAGGTCAGCGTCAGCATCGCCCCGCCTTCGCCCATCAATTCGGCGGCCCGTTTGGCAATTTCGGTAAAGGAAAAGCAGGAAATCACCATGGTCTTGGTGAAATTGTCGCGCGATGTATTGGCGTAAAGGCCCTTGAGTTCGCTTTTATCGGAAAAACCGATGGCGTGAACGACAAAATCCAGGCCGCCCCAGCGCTGGCGAATGGTATCGAAGACATGATCGACCGATTGCAGGTCCTCGACATCGCATTCCAGCAGGAAATCCGAATTGGCTTGCGCTGCCAGCGGCCGGACGCGCTTTTCGATTGCCTCGCCCTGGAAAGTGAAGGCCAGCTCCGCGCCTTGTTCCGCCAGGATCTTGGCGATACCCCAGGCGATGGAGTGGTTGTTGGCGACACCCATGATGAGGCCGCGCTTGTTCTGCATGATGGCCTGCATTGATTTACCCGTTGTGACGTTGGAAGACGAGGGTGGCGTTGGTGCCGCCAAAACCGAAGGAATTGGACAGGACCGTATCGATCCGCGCATTTTCAAGACGCTTGCGCAGGATCGGCACACCTTCAAATTCTGGATCAAGGGTTTCGATATGGGCGCTTTCGCCCATGAAGCCGGCTTGCATCATCAGGATGGAATAAATCGATTCCTGCGCTCCGGCCGCACCCAGCGAATGGCCGGTCAGGGATTTGGTGGATTGGATATGGGGAATCTTGTCGCCAAAGACTTCGCGAATGGCGCCGATTTCCTTCTGGTCGCCGACCGGGGTCGATGTGCCATGGGTGTTGATGTAGTCGACCTCGCCCTTGACCGTGGCAAGCGCCTGGCGCATGCAGCGCGCAGCACCTTCGCCTGACGGGGCGACCATGTCATAGCCATCCGATGTCGCGCCGTAGCCGACCAATTCGCAATAGATCTTGGCGCCGCGCGCCTTGGCGTGTTCGAGCTCTTCCAGAACCAGCACGGCTGCACCCCCGGCAATGACAAAGCCGTCGCGATTGGCGTCATAGGCGCGCGAAGCGGTTGCCGGCGTGTCGTTGTATTTTGAAGACATCGCGCCCATGGCGTCAAACAGGTTGGACATCGACCAGTCGAGGTCCTCATGGCCGCCGGCAAACATCACGTCCTGCTTGCCCCACTGGATCATCTCAGCGGCATTGCCGATGCAATGGGCCGAGGTCGAACAGGCTGAGGAAATCGAGTAATTGACACCATGGATCTTGAACCATGTGGCCAGCGTCGCCGAAGCCGTCGAGGACATGGCCTTCGGCACGGCAAAGGGTCCGATCCGCTTTGGACTTGCGTTCTTGCGGGTAATATCGGCAGCCTCGACGATGGTGCGCGTTGACGGCCCGCCCGAACCCATGATGATGCCGGTGCGTTCGTCGGAGATTTCTGTCTCGCCAAGGCCGGAATCCGCAATGGCCTGCAGCATGGCGATATGGTTCCAGGAACCGCCCTGTGAAAGGAAACGCATGGCGCGGCGATCAACCATATCGGTCGTATCGATCTTCGGAGAGCCCCAAACCTGGCAACGGAAGCCATGTTCGGCAAAATCCGGCGAAGCGCTTATGCCCGATTTCGCATCCCAGAGCGATTGCCGGACCTCATCGGCATTGTTGCCAATGGAGGAAATGATGCCAAGTCCCGTAACAACGACCCGTCTCATGTTTTTTACCTTTTTTCTTCAGAATTTCGATGGTCGGGGACCGCCGGTTCAGGCGGCCTTTTCCTTGAAAAGGCCGACGCGCAGATCCGTGGCCTTGTAAATGACTTCGCCGTCGGCCTTCATCCAGCCATCGGCAATGCCAAGGACCAGACGGCCGCGCATGACGCGCTTGAAATCGATGCCATATTCGACAAGCTTGGTTTTCGGCGTCACCATTCCGGTGAACTTAACTTCGCCGGTTGACAGCGCGCGGCCCTTGCCGGGTTCCCCCAGCCAGCCGAGATAAAAGCCGGTCAATTGCCACATTGCATCCAGCCCAAGGCATCCCGGCATGACAGGATCGCCATAGAAATGGCAAGGGAAGAACCAAAGGTCCGGGGTGATATCGAATTCGGCGCGAATGAAACCCTTGTCATGCGGACCGCCGGTTTCGGAAATTTCGGTGATCCGGTTGAACATCAGCATCGGCGGCAGCGGCAATTGGGCGTTGCCGGGTCCAAACATCTCGCCATAAGAGCAAGTCAGGATTTCCTCATAGCTGAAGCTGGATTTTTTCTCGGTCATGCAGGTGTCTTCCCCAATTCATGCAATGTCATTGTCTAGACCCTAGAGCAAAAGATGTTCAAATTGAAGCGCAACAACAAGAGCTTTGTCATTTTCATTCAGTGGCGAAACGCTCCGGTTGGCGGCTGCGGCATTCAGGCGACGGGCGTCCTTCCGGACGATCCGCCATTACAACAAAGCTTCGGGTGCGAGAAGGGGCCATGACGTGCAAAAGTTGTTTTCGCAAAGGCAAAACGGCACGCCATGCAGGAAATCTGTTGAAACACCGCGGCTGCATCGGTATATCCATGGCAAAATGACTCCAATTAAGAGGCCATGCGCCTTGAGATCAGGACGGTTTGCCGGATGACAGACAACAGCGAAGCAAGATTGCGGAAAGCAGGCTTGCGCCCGACCAGGCAGCGCATGGCGCTGGCTGAAATCCTGTTTGCCAAGGGTGATCGCCATCTCACGGTTGAAGAGTTGCATGAAGAGGCGGTTGCCGCCGGCGTGCCGGTCTCTCTGGCGACGGTCTACAATACGCTGCATCAATTTACCGAGGCCGGGCTTATCCGGGTGCTGGCGGTTGAAAGCGCACGAACCTATTTCGACACCAATATTTCAGACCACCATCACTTCTACCTCGAAGGCCGCAACGAAGTGCGCGACATACCGGTCAACAATATCCGGATCGACAATCTGCCTGAACCACCCGAGGGCACGGAAATCGCCCATGTCGATGTGGTGATCCGCCTGCGCCCCAAGCAGGCCTGATCCTTTTTCCGCTATTTTGGAATATCTTCGGGGTTACGGCCCGGGCGCGCCTTGTAGACGGGGAAAGTCCAACCGTATTTTATCGCGCCGCCGCGAATGACAAAGGCCGCAAGACCGCCTGAAGCAAAGCAGATCATGTCGGGCAGCGACAGCGCCATTGTGGTTGTAAACACCGCAGCCCCTGCCAGCGCTGCGCTGATATAGATTTCCGGCCTGAGAAGCACCGATGGTTCGCCGGCAAGAATATCGCGCAATATGCCGCCGAAGACCGCCGTCAGCATGCCGGTGACAATGGCCACTGTCGGCGACCCGGTCAGCGCCAGTCCTTTTGCCGCGCCGACCACCGAATAGGCCGCAAGCCCGACGGCATCCAGCCAGATCAGCAACCGGTAGCGCGATTCAATCAGATGAGCCGTGAAGTAGACAAGGATGCCGACTGCGATGCAGACCAGCAGGTAATTGGGGTTCTTGACCCAGAAGACCGGCAACTGGCCGAGAATCACGTCACGGAATGTGCCGCCGCCGATGCCGGTGACCGCGGCCAGAAATATGAACCCGATCATGTCGATCTGCTTGCGGCTGGCGGCAAGCGCGCCGGTGGCCGCAAAAACGCCGATCGCCACATAATCCAAAAACTCGATAAAGCTCATTGCCGGCCCGCCGGATTGGCTGGAATTTTCTGCGCGGGCATCAATCCCCGCAGCGCGGACCATCCGCAAAAGCGAGGTTTGCTCATTTCGGCAACAGATGCAATGTGTGGCCGCCCAGATAGGCCGCGACCAGGCCGATCCATTCATGCAATGCGGAAGCCGTCAATTGCGCGTTCAAGGTCGGTTGGGTGAAATCAAACCAGAGCCCCACATCGCCGGTGGTGCGATAATCCACCGGCCAGGGCGTTACATTCAGACCGAGCTTTTCAAACAGGCCGACAGCGCGCGCCATATGGAAGGCGGACGTGACCAGCAGGCAATCCGACAGATTGTTCTGTTCCAGCAACCCCTTGGTCAAAGCGGCATTTTCGATGGTCGAGCGCGACTTTGTTTCCAGGATCAGCCGCGAGGAATCGATTCCGAATGTCGAAAAGAACTGCTTTGAGACAATGGCGTCCCCCGGATAAGAACCGCTCAGCGACCCGTCGCCGCCGGACACCAGAATGCGGGCCTGGGGAAAGGCCCTCGCCAGCCGCAAGGATTCGATGAAGCGATCCGCCGCCTGGTTCATCTCCGTGCCGCCGCGCGCCTCAATCACCGGTCCGTCAATTGCGCCCCCCAGGATAATGATGCAGGAGAGATCGGCGGGATCAGCCGAGGGTTTCGGATAGATATCTTCCAGTTTGCCCAGAGCCCAACTGCCTGTCGTTGTATAAAGGGTGGTAAACAGCACCAACAGGCTGGCCAGCAGGAAAGTCCTGCGAATGCGCGTCAGACCCACGCCGCCAAGCAGAAAGCCGGCAAGAAGCATGAGGAAGGCAAGCGACAGCGGCTGGACAACGATCCAGAATATTTTCCCCAGTTCAAACATTCATATCCCGCCCTGCATTCCCGATCTTATTGCCGTTTTGAATTCCTCGTTGATCATTGGTCCTGCGGTCCGGCGGGCATGAAATCACAATCTCGCTCCAGTCATCATTTCAATCGTCTGCTTTGGCTCAATTATACAGAGAGTGGCATGTCTTGCCACACTTGACCGATGCATGATGCCGTTATTTTGTGACAGATTTTGTTTGGTGGCGGAATCCGTGTCGCCAGTCTGCGGATGCCTGAAGTGCGCCCTTTTACCTTTGGCCGGTGGTGGTATGGTGAAAGTTTGAAACATCGCAGGGTATCAAGTGGCAAGACCGGATAAAAAATGCCAACATCGGCCGGGCGCGGCAATGCGCCGATAAAACAACATAGATGGAAGCACCCGACCATGAAATTGGCAACATTGAAAGACTCCACCCGCGACGGAAGACTCGTCGTTGTTTCCAGGGACTTGACCCATTGTTCGGAAGTCGGCCACATTGCGCGCACCCTGCAGGCGGCGCTTGATGACTGGAGCCATGTTGCTCCGCGTCTCGAGCGTGTGGCCGAGGGTCTTGAAACCGGCGCCCAGCCAAGGATCAGATTTCACGAGCACGATGCCGCCTCGCCTTTGCCGAGGGCGTTTCAATGGGCGGACGGATCTGCTTTTCTCAACCATGTCGAACTGGTTCGCAAGTCCAGAGACAGCGAAATGCCGGCCAGTTTCCTGACTGATCCGCTGATGTATCAGGGTGGCTCGGACAGCTTCCTCGGACCGCGCGACGCAATCGAAATCGCCGACGAGGCTTTCGGTATCGACATGGAAGGCGAGTTTGCCGTTGTCGTCGATGATGTGCCGATGGGTGCAAGTCATGAAGAAGCGCTTGCCGCCATCCGCCTGATCATGCTGGTCAATGATGTCAGTCTGCGCGGGTTGACGCAGGCCGAACTTGCCAAGGGCTTCGGCTTTTTCCACTCCAAACCGGCTTCTGCTTTCTCGCCGGTCGCCGTCACGCCCGATGAACTGGGCGAGGCGTGGTCCGGTGGCAAGCTGCATCTGCCGCTGAAGGTAGATATCAATGGCAAGCCCTTCGGCCGGGCCAATGCCGGGATCGACATGAATTTCGATTTCGGCCAGCTTGTCGCCCATGCAGCCAAGACGCGGCGGCTTGGCGCAGGTTCGATCATCGGTTCGGGCACGGTCTCCAACACATTGGACGGCGGGCCCGGCAAGCCGGTATCGGAAGGCGGCGCGGGCTATAGCTGCATTGCCGAAATGCGGATGATCGAGACAATCCAGGGCGGCAAGCCGCTGACACCCTTCCTGCGCTTTGGCGATGTGGTTCGCATCGAGATGAAGGACAAGGTCGGCCATTCGATCTTCGGCGCCATCGAGCAGGTGGTGAAGAAATATCAACGCGACTGACCAACCGGGCATCGCCGATCTCTGTGTCTTGTGCCGCAGTTCCATAGTGCCGGGAGGTGGAAATTACGGCGCTTTCCGGCATCAACCCCATCGTGGCCAGCCACAGGGCGTGGCAC
>JBGSIT010000036.1:0-6729 GCA_041742335.1 Rhizobiaceae bacterium | reverse complement strand
GCGGCGGCAGTCGTGGCCGCAGCTGCGGCGCCGGCCATGTCCATCCGCCCGGCATCGTCTGAAGGCGATGCGGTGCGCGAAGAGCGCGTCAAGATGACGCGGCTGCGCCAGACCATCGCCCGGCGTCTCAAGGACGCCCAGAACACGGCGGCGATGCTGACGACTTACAACGAAGTCGACATGTCGGCGGTGATGGATCTGAGAAACCGCTACAAGGAAATCTTTGAGAAGAAGCATGGCGTCAAGCTCGGCTTCATGGGCTTCTTTACCAAGGCCGTCACCCATGCGCTCAAGGAAATTCCGGCCGTCAACGCTGAAATCGACGGCACCGACATCATCTACAAGAGCTATTGCCATGTCGGCGTGGCCGTCGGCACCGACAAAGGGCTGGTGGTGCCTGTTGTCCGCGACGCCGACCAGATGTCGATCGCCGAAATCGAAAAAGACATTGGACGTCTGGGCAAAGCAGCGCGTGACGGCGCCTTGTCGATGGCCGACATGCAGGGCGGCACATTCACCATTTCCAATGGCGGGGTTTACGGCTCGCTGATGTCCTCGCCGATCCTCAATGCGCCGCAGTCGGGCATATTGGGCATGCACAAAATCCAGGAACGCCCGGTTGCCATAGGCGGCCAGGTGGTGATCCGCCCGATGATGTATCTGGCGCTGTCCTATGACCACAGGATCGTCGACGGCAAGGACGCCGTAACATTCCTCGTTCGCGTCAAGGAAAGCCTTGAAGACCCCGAGCGGCTGGTTCTCGACCTTTAGGTGATATGTGCGAAAGGCCGTGAAAGCGGCCTTTCCTGTTGCAAACCCCTCATGTTTCAAACCATGCAAACGCGACTGGACCATTGATGGCGATTGAAGTTTCATGCCTGCTGTGGAGCACCCTCCTGGGGTTCTTCTACATCAATGCCCAGGTCATAACCCTGGGCATCCAGCGGAAGGGCCAGCCCTACGACGCCAATCGGGAAAACGAGCCCGATCTTGGCGTTCACGCCGGAAGGGCGGCGCGCGCGCTGAGGAATTTTCTGGAAACCTATCCGCTTTTCATTGCCCTGGTCTGTGTCGTGATGCTTTCAGGGCGTTCCGGCAGTTTTACCGAATGGGGATCCATCCTTTATCTTGCTGCGCGGGTGTTCTATCTTCCCCTTTATGTCATCGGGCTGTCCACCCTGCGCTCCACGTCATGGGGCCTGTCATTTGTTGGACTGGCGATGATGTTTGGCGGCGCAATTTTCTACTCCTTCTGACAAGCAAGGACGGGTCATGAACAGCCATATTGAAAAACCGGCTTCGCCAAGGGCGGCATCGCTCAGCGGCTTTGCCTGCAATCAGTCCCGCTTCAGCAGGACATTGAAGCTGTTGATCGAAGAGGCCGATTGATATGACCGCTATCCCGCAGATCATCTGTTGCATGGTCCTGGCTGTCTGCTTGGCATCGGCTGCCAATGCCTGCCCGCAGGACCAGGCCATTTATGGAGATGCGGACAAGAGCTATGAACTGGCCTTTTCGCCTGCCGCCTCCGAGGCCGTGATGACCAGCCACCAATTCAGCCTGACCTACAAATCCACAGGGCTGGTCATGCAGGGCTATGTCATGGACTCCGAAAATGGCGACCAATCGCTGGCGACCCTGCTTTATCAATGCCCGGAAGGCGATGTGACCGGAGCGGATATTGCCGCCTGCACAGTCTGGGAGGGCGCCATCAATCTTCACGGCGAAGACCGGCTTGAGAAATTGCCGCCCAGCGACCAGACGGCGGCTGGTGAAATCCTGTTGGCGGAACTCGCCGAGGCTGTTCGCAACTCCACTGTGTGGGGCGACGACGAGGTCAGCCTGGCGCCCGGCGACATCTTCACATTGGAGGGATGCGCATCATGACGACATCGACGCCAATCCTGCTCGTCACCGGCGGCAGTCGCGGTATCGGCGCGGCTGTCTGCTTGGCGGCAGCCAAGGCCGGCTGGCATATATTGGTCAATTATGCGTCCAATCATGAGGCCGCCCAGGCTGTTGTCATGACCATCAATGCCCAGGGCGGCAAGGCAAGTGAGCTGCGTGCCGATATTGGCAGCGCCGCCGACATCGACGCCATGTTCGCTACCATTGACCGGGACATCGGCACTATTTCCGGCCTGGTCAACAATGCCGGCATCATCGACCAGCCTTGCCGGGTTGATGAAATGACGCCGGATCGGCTCGACCGGATGTTCAGGGTCAATACCATCGGTTCCATTCTTGTCGCAGGACAGGCCGTCAAGCGTATGTCGACCAGGAATGGCGGCAGGGGCGGCGCAATCGTCAACATGTCCTCGATGGCCGCGCTCATCGGCGCGCCTGCGCAATATGTCGACTATGCCGCTTCAAAGGGCGCAATCGATACTTTCACGACCGGTCTGGCGCTGGAAGTCGCCGGTGAGGGCATCCGCGTCAATGGCGTGCGCCCCGGAATCATCGACACCGACATTCACGCCTCCGGCGGCATACCTGACAGGGCAGCCGCGATGGCGTCAAAAATACCGATGCAGCGGGCCGGCAGTGCGGCGGAAGTCGCCGATGCCGTGCTTTACCTGCTTTCTCCCCAGGCATCCTATATTACAGGTGCCATCCTCAATGTCAGCGGCGGCAGATAGCCGCCTACAGGAAGGACGACCCATGGCATATGACCTCATCGTGATCGGCAGCGGCCCCGGCGGCTATGTTTGCGCCATCAAGGCTGCACAGCTTGGCCTGAAAACCGCCGTCATCGAAAAGCGCGCCACTTTCGGCGGAACCTGCCTCAATATCGGCTGCATACCGTCAAAGGCCCTGCTTTATGCATCGGAAGTCTTTGCCCATGCCAGCCACGGAATGGAGTCCCTCGGCATTGAACTTGCCAAACCGAAGCTAAACCTTGAAAAGATGATGGCCCACAAGGACGCGGTAGTGAAATCCAATGTCGACGGCGTTGCCTTTCTGTTCAAGAAGAACAAGATCGACAGCTTCACCGGCACCGGCAAGGTTCTCGGCCAAGGCAAGGTTGCGGTCACTGACGACAAGGGCGCAGTCACCGAACTTGAAGCCAAGAATATCGTGATCGCAACAGGGTCCGATGTCGCCGGCATTCCCGGCGTCGAGGTCGATATCGACGAGAAGGTGATCATTTCCTCCACCGGCGCGCTGGCGCTTGAAAAAGTACCGGCAAAGATCATCGTGGTCGGCGGCGGCGTCATCGGACTTGAACTCGGATCGGTCTGGAGCAGGCTGGGCTCGAAGGTCACCGTGGTGGAGTATCTTGATACAATCCTTGGCGGAATGGACGCAGAGATTTCCAAGCAATTCAGCAGGATGTTGACCAAGCAGGGCATCGACCTCAAACTCGGCGCCAAGGTGACCGGCGTTGAAAAGGCGGCTACGGGCGCCAAGGTGACTTACGAACCTGTCAAGGGCGGCGAGGCAGTGGCGCTGGAAGCCGATATCGTGCTGATTGCCACTGGCCGCAAACCCTATACCAGCGCGTTGGGACTGGCAGAGGCCGGCGTCGTGCTGGATGATCGCGGCCGCATCGAGATCAATGGCCATTTCGCCACTTCGATTGCCGGAATCTATGCCATCGGCGATGTCGTCAAGGGCCCGATGCTGGCGCACAAGGCCGAGGACGAAGGCGTGGCCGTGGCCGAAATCATTGCCGGACAACACGGCCATGTGAATTATGACGTGATCCCCTCCGTGGTTTATACGCAGCCGGAAGTAGCCTCCGTCGGCAAGACCGAAGAAGAACTCAAATCTGCCGGAATCGCCTATAAAACGGGCAAGTTCCCCTTCACCGCCA
The DNA here is from genome assembly GCA_041742335.1 of Rhizobiaceae bacterium. Classification (GTDB taxonomy): domain Bacteria; phylum Pseudomonadota; class Alphaproteobacteria; order Rhizobiales; family Rhizobiaceae; genus Rhizobium_E. The sequence goes on along the minus strand of JBGSIT010000036.1, from coordinate 2,911 downwards.
ATGGCCGCGCGCGCGCCATGCAGGCGACAGACGGGATGGTGAAGGTGCTGGCCGATGCGGCTACCGACCGGGTGCTGGGTGTGCACATCATTGGCTTGGGAGCGGGCGAACTCATCCACGAAGCAGCCGTGCTGATGGAATTCGGCGGTTCGTCGGAAGATTTGGGGCGCACCTGCCACGCCCATCCGACCATGTCGGAGGCCGTCAAGGAAGCCGCTATGGCAACCTTCGGCAAGCCGATCCATCTATAGTCCGGCTCAACCGGACATGAGGGCTGGCCCGGCGAGAGAACCGGGCCGCCCAACAACAATGACCAAGATATTTGAATGTCCATCATGGAAGGCAACTGAAATGGCAAGTTCCGCACCTGTCTCCTACAGCATTCCCCAACGCGCCTTGCATTGGCTGACATTGCTGCTGGTGCTTTATAATCTCATTGCAGAATCCAGCATGGGGCGGGTAACCCGGTTGCTCTCCAAAGGCGAGACGCCGACGGCTGAACAGATGACGGCGTCGGACCTGCATCTCTGTGTCGGTATCGCCATCCTGGCCGTTACCGTTCTGCGGCTGATCCTCAGGGGGATACAGGGTGCGCCTGCAGCGCCGGCCGGCGAAACGCAGCTCTTCAAGCTCCTGTCGAAAATCGGCCATTGGTCGCTCTATTTCCTGCTGGTTGCCATGCCGCTCACCGGGCTCGCCAAATATTATCTCGGCAACGAGATCGCCGGTGAAATCCACGGCGAGGTGATGAAAGTCCTGTTGTGGCTTCTGATCATCGCCCATGTCGGCGCGGTCTTAATCCATCAGTTCTTCTGGAAAACCAACATAATGGCCCGCATGACAAAGGGCGTGTGAGATCCGCTCAGGGCAGGGGTGTGAGACCATAGCCCTGCTTGCGCAACAAAGCGACCAGACCTTCCGGACCTGAAAGATGCGCAGCCCCGACGGCCATGAAGACATTGCCTTCTGCCAGGATGGGTGCTGCCCGCTCCGCCATTACATGATTGCGGTCGACGATCAGGCGCTGCTCAAATCTGGCCATGTCGGCGACATCCGACGGGTTCTTGTCGGGATTGAAGAAAGCTGCGGCCGGCATGATCAGGCTGGCATGGCCATCAAGATATAGCTGGGTCGAGGTTTCCATCATGTCGACGACAAAGTCCTGGTAGCGCACCACCGAGACCAGCGACATGACATGCAGTTTCATCGGGAGGTCGGCCATGGCCTGAATCTGTTCGGCCAAGGTTTCAAGCCCTTTGATCTGCTTGCCGGCGGCTTTGGCGTCCAAGGCCAGTTTCATGTCGAGAAACGGCTTGCCGGAGGCCTTGCGCGACAATTCGCAGGTTGAAAGCGCAAGCATCGATGAAATCAGCCACGGCTTCATCTTGACCACTGACAGGAATGGAATGCCGCGCTTGATCATTCCCTCTTCGAGCAGCTTCTGCTCGTCCGGGCTGAGAAAATCCTTGATGGTCTGCTTGCCGGGAAACATCATCAGGTCCGGCATGGCCATCAATCGCGCGGCAGCGGCCTGCTGGTCCAGAATCTCGTCGGATTCGACAATCAGCGTGTCGGATTGCTCGAACGGCGCGCGCGAAACCGCCGGCAGTTCGGTCACACGCGGATCGGTGACATGAAAAGTCCCGAGCAGATAGCTTGGCTTGACGCCGTCCTTTTCGAGCTTCCAGAAAATCGATTGCCCGTTTTCGATCGAATCGCCAAGGCTCATGAATTTGCGGTATTCTTCCGGATTGTCCTGCTTGAGCTTTTCAACAAGATCGATGCCGCCGCAAGCCGGATCCTCGGCTGCCTGCGCCTGGACCAAAGCCAGGAAAACCATGATCAATGACAACAGCAGCAGCATTGGCAATCCGGCCAATATCAGCAGCAGACGGTCAAGGAAGGAATCAAGGGCCGAGGATGAAGTGGATCGCATGTCTGTTCTCTCTGGACGTCCGCCAAGCCATTGCGCCGTCAATCCGCGCCAGACTAGCGGCCTCTGCCTCATAATTCGTTAATTTGCGCAAAATGCGACTCAAGCGCCCTTGGTCGAAGCACTGCCGGGCGCGCTTCGGGTGACGGCGTGGGCGCGCGGATGGGCGCGGTCGTAGATTTCCAGCAGGCGCGCCGAATCCACCCCGGTATAGATTTGCGTGGTCGACAGGCTGGCATGGCCGAGCAATTCCTGGATTGACCGCAGATCGCCGCCGCCCGCCAGCAGATGTGTGGCGAAGGAGTGGCGCAAGGCATGCGGCGTCGCGGTTTCAGGCAGGCCGAAGGCCGAGCGCATCCGAGCCATTTCCCGCTGGATGATGGCCGGTTGCAGCGGCCCGCCGCGCGCGCCGCGAAACAGCGGCTTGCCGGGCGAGGCAACAAAAGGGCAAAGCTGGCGATATTGGCTGACGGCCTGCAATGCAACGTCGAGAAGCGGCACGATGCGGGTCTTCGAGCCCTTGCCGACAACCCGCAAGGATGCCGTGCCGGGCTGAAAATCATCCGGCGTCAGGGCCAGCGCCTCGGAAATGCGCAGGCCGCATCCATAAAGCAAGGTAAGGACGGCGGCATTGCGGGCGGCGATCCATGGCTCGTCGGCCAGTTGGCCATGGTCGGATGTGATATTGAGCGCCTGGCTGCTGGTCAGCGGCCGGGGCAGGCTTTTTGGCTGCTTGGGGGAGCGCACCGAGCGCGCGCCGGCGGCATTGACCAGGCCGGCCTTTTCCAGATGACGCAGGATTCGCTAAGCTGGTCAGTATCTTTCGAATTGTTTGTCTTGGTTTGCTCAATCAAAACGCGGTTCCGAAAAAACGGTTCCGTTGACCGTGAAATATTCAAGCGATTCGAATTCAGGTAACGCTGGTGCTCATAATGGATAACGAAAACAAACCACACCGAATTTTGATCGCAGACGACA
>JBGSIT010000035.1:0-105106 GCA_041742335.1 Rhizobiaceae bacterium | reverse complement strand
CCAAAACAGGAATTCCGGACTCGTGTTCCTTCAGTATCCCGATGATCTGCTCTTCCGTGAAGCGGCTTCGTTTCATGTTCTGGTCCTCTCGATGGGCCAAAACGAACTTCAAACCGGATTAGGTCAACGGGGCAAGGTCAGAAGGCAGGCACGATGCGGCCTCTGGAGCAGGCCGTCATCCAGCCGCAATAGGCTTTCATGTCCGAAAATGCACGAAGCGGCTTTTACCGACAATCAGGTCCGTGACGACTGGTCTATCGGATCAAAACGCCTTGAAGGTCATGGTCGTGAGCGAGCGAATGATCCCGGGGATCGATGCGATTGTTTCGTTGATGAATTTGCCAATGTCTTCGGATTTGTCATTGTCGATATAGATCTTGATCAGCAAGTCATAATCGCCGCTGGTCGAATAAATTTCGGACGCCATCTCGGTGCGATAAATGGCGTCGGCGACTTCATAGGTCTTGCCGGGCTGGCACTGCAGTTGGACGAAGATCGGTTTCATGTTTTTTCCTCATTGGCAGGCGCATCATCATAATTGATATTCCGGTTCTTCGCACCCCGTCAGGCCAATTGCCGTTCTATCGCCTTGGCAGATTGCCAAAGCTCTTCCATCCGCTCAAGCGTGGCGGCTTCCAGACTGGAGCCTTCCGAAGCCAGGCCGTTTTCAATGAATGCAAACCGGCGGCGAAATTTGGAATTGGTGCCGCGCAAAGCGGTTTCCGGGTCGGCTTCGACGTGACGGCCAATATTGACTACGGCGAAAATCAGGTCGCCAAGTTCGTCAATCACCGCGCTTTTGTCGCCGCGCTTGAGCGCGATGCGAAGCTCGCCGATTTCCTCTTCGATCTTGTCGAGAATCGGCTCCGGGTCGGACCAGTCGAAGCCGACTTTCGCGGCGCGTTGCTGCAGTTTCAGCGCTTCGGTGAGTGCCACAATGTTGCGTGGAACCGGCGACAGGAAACCATCCGCTTGCATTGACGCCATGCCGCGCCGGGCCCGCTTCTCGGCGCGCTCGGCCTTTTCCTCAGCCTTGATCTGCTCCCATTGCTTTTTCACTGCAGCAGGATTGCCCGCTGACGAGGCGGCAAAGACATGCGGATGACGCCTGATCATCTTTCGGGTAATCGCCTCGACGACATCGCCAAAACCGAATTCGCCAAGTTCTTCAGCCATTCGGGCATGGAAAACCACCTGCAGCAGCAAATCGCCGAGTTCATCGCAGAGATCATCCATGTCGCCGCGATCAATGGCATCGGCGACCTCGTAGGCTTCCTCGATCGTATAGGGCTTGATGGTTGCGAAATCCTGTTCAAGGTCCCACGGGCAGCCGGTTACAGGTGTCCTGAGGGCCGCCATGATTTCAATAAGCCTGGAGATATCCTTGGAGGGATGCATGGTTCTTTCCATATTGCCGCGGCGGACGCAGAGGGTTGCCAGATCCGCCTCAGTTCAGCGGAATGGTATTGGAGTCCTTTGTCTGTTGATAGGTCTCCGACATCTGGTCATAGTTTTTTCGGATCTCGGAAATGGTGTCCAGCGCATTTTGCCGCGCGGCGTCCGGAAGCGCCTTTGCCATGGCAACAATTGACGCGCTCTTCCAAAAGGCGTTTTCGCTGTTGTAGCCGCCCGGTTCCAGCAGGAACACTTCCTTCAGGATTTTCAGGTCGTGGGGAATGGCAAAGGCATCGCGGCTATCTTCGTGGCTGAAGAAATAATAGAAATTGTCAAAACCGGCCCAGGTGATGGCCGACATGCACATCGAGCAGGGCTCATGGGTCGAAAGAAAGATCAGATCCCTGGTATCCGGCCTTTCCGCCATTTCGTAAAAGCGCTTCAGCGTATGGACCTCACCATGCCAAAGCGGATTTTCCAATTCATTGTTGGTTTCGGCAATCACAAGCGACAGGTCGGATTTTCTCAATATGGCGGCCCCGAACAGCTTGTTGCCCAACGCAACGCCGCGCTCGGTAAGCGGAATAATATCCTTCTGGATTACTTCCAGCAGTCTTTCCAGCAGCCTGTTGTCTCCGGTAGCCATCTTGATCCCTTTGCTCTTTTCTCTCGATCAATATCCCGCCTTGCATGCGGAATATAGCCCCAAAATTCAGCAATTTGGCTGTGCTAAACCCTACTGCAGCCGCATGCCAGGGCAAGCATTGCGCGGGCGCGATGCGGCAAGCCTGATTCGCGATGCTTCAGCTTTCGGTCAGATTTGCTCCAAATCCCGATCATACGAGCACAGAAATACCCTTGCCGATGCAAAGCCGGATTCGTGTTTCTTCAATTTCCAAGCCTGAAAAGCGATAGTGACGTTCCATTGAACGGAAGAATGCATGGACCAGTCGCGTGAAAAATTGTCAGTCTTTCCAGCCTTTTTCAAGGTTGCCGGTCAAACTGTGACGATTTTTGGCGATGGCGAGGAAGCCCTTGCCAAGGTGCGTCTGGTTCTCAATACCTCCGCACAGATAAGGCTGGTTGCCTCCAACCCGATTGCGGCACTGGCCGATTTCGTCCGGTCTGGTGAAATTGAATGTCATCCGGGCGGTCTCGACGAGGATTGCCTGACCGGTTCCACATTGGTCTTTGCCGCCACCGGCAGTCAGGCGCGTGACCGGTTGATTGCGGCAAAGGCCCGGCAATTGTCGATCCCCGTCAATGCGGTCGACCAACCTGAATATTGCGATTTCTTCACCCCGGCTTTGGTGAACCGTGCGCCGGTGGCTGTCGCCATCGGCACCGAAGGCGCAGGGCCGGTGCTTGCCCAGATCATTCGCGCCCAGATCGACCAGTTGCTTCCGCCTTCATTGGGACGTCTGGCGCAATTGGCCATGACTTACCGCATCGCTGCCGAGCGCCTTCTGGAGCGCGGCATTGCAAGGCGCACATTCTGGCGGCAGTTTTTCACCGGGTCGGTGGCGGAAGCTGTCAGCCAGGGCGATCTCTCCCAAGCCCGCCGGCACGCCACGCGGCTTCTGCGCAGCGAGGATGATGCCGGCGGCCGCGTTTGGCTGGTCGGTGCTGGCCCTGGCGCGGAAGACCTGCTGACGCTGCGGGCGCAACGGGTCATGATGCAGGCCGACGTGCTGGTTTATGATGCATTGGTGCCGCAGGCCATCGTCGATATGGGACGCCGCGATGCTGAGAGGATTTCCGTCGGAAAGCGCAAGGGGTGCCATTCCAAGTCACAGGAAGAAATCAATCAATTGCTGGTCGAGCTTGGTCGGCAGGGAAAGCGAGTCGTCCGCCTGAAGTCGGGAGATCCGCTGATTTTCGGCCGGGCCGCCGAAGAAATGGCAGCTCTTCGCGAAGCTGGCGTCGCTTATGAGATCGTGCCCGGCATCACGTCCGCCTTTGCCGCTGCGGCTGATTTTGAACTGCCGCTGACTTTGCGCGGCGTCGCTTCATCGCTGGTCTTTACCACTGGTCATGATTTGACGGGTGACGTGCTGCCGGATTGGGCCAGTCTGGCGATTTCCGGCGCCACCATCGCCGTTTACATGGGCCGCAGCGTTGCCGCGCGGGTCGCCGGTCAATTGATGGCGGCCGGCTTGCCGGCTGAAACCACGGTGGCGGTGATTGAAAATGCCAGCCGCAACGACAAGAGACTTTTGCACGGCACATTGGCTGATCTTCCCGGTCTGGCAGAACGCAAAGAACTGTCCGGTCCGGTCATGGTGATTATCGGTGACGCCGTCGCCGGGGCCAATTTTGAATATTCCACACCGCTTGCCGAAAAAAGCAGGCCTTTGGTTGAATATGCAAGGAGCATGCAATGACATTCAAGGTTTTGACAGCCAACCGCCTCGGTGACGGCATTTCAGTCTGGTTCGACCAGAACGGTCAGTGGCGTGAGAGCTTCAACGGCGCTGCCGTTGCCAGGACGGCCGAACAGTTGGAAAAGCTCGAAACCGTTGGAAAGCAGGCTTTCGCGGCCAATTTCGTTCTCGATGTCAATTTGATTGATGTCGAGGAAACGGAAAGCGGCATTCGCCCGGTCCGTCTTCGCGAACGCATTCGCGCCGAAGGTCCGTCGATTGAATATGTCGCTGACAACAATGTTGCAAAACAGGTACAGGCTGCGGCCTGAGGAATTCTGAATGTATCGCTATGATGAATTTGACCACGGCTTTGTCGCCGAGCGTGTTGAGCAGTTCCGTGATCAGGTCCAGCGCCGGCTTGCCGGCGAACTTGCCGAAGATGCCTTCCGCCCGCTGCGGTTGATGAATGGTGTCTATCTGCAATTGCATGCCTATATGCTGCGTGTCGCCATTCCCTATGGCACGCTGAATTCGGCCCAGATGCGGATGCTGGCCCATATTGCCCGCAAATATGATCGCGGCTACGGCCATTTCACCACGCGCCAGAACATTCAATATAATTGGCCGAAACTGTCGGATACGCCTGATATTCTCGCCGAACTCGCAACCGTGGAAATGCACGCCATCCAGACATCCGGCAATTGCATTCGCAATGTGACAGCCGATCACTTTGCCGGTGCGGCGGCAGACGAAGTGGCTGATCCCCGGCCTTACGCCGAAATCCTGCGCCAGTGGTCGTCGGTTCATCCGGAATTTTCGTTCCTGCCGCGCAAGTTCAAGATTGCCGTAACCGGCGCCGAGCGCGACCGTGCTGCCATTCAGGTTCACGATATCGGTCTGCATCTGAAAAAGAACGACAAGGGTGAGCTTGGCTTTGCCGTATATGTTGGCGGGGGGCAGGGGCGTACCCCGATGATTGCCAAGAAGATCTCCGATTTTCTGCCCGAGGCCGAGTTGCTGCGCTATGTCACCGCCATCATGCGCGTTTACAATCTGCATGGACGCCGTGACAACAAGTACAAGGCGCGGATCAAGATTCTTGTCCACGAAACCGGTATTGAAAAGCTGACGGCGGAAATCGATCGCGAATTTGCCGCACTTGCCGCAGGTGAACTGGTTCTGCCGCAATCCGATATCCAGGCCATCACATCCTATTTCGCCATGCCGGTTCTGGCCGAAAGGCCGGAAGGCTGGGCAAACCTGGCCGCGTGGAAAAAGGCAGACGCCAATTTCGCCCGCTGGGTCGATCTCAATGTTCGTCCGCACAAGAACCCCGATTACGCCATGGTGACAGTGTCCCTGAAGCCGATTGGCGGCATTCCGGGCGACGCCAGCGATTCACAAATGGATCTGGTTGCCGACCTCGCCGAGGAATTCAGCCAGGATGAGATCCGCATCAGCCACGAGCAGAATATCATCCTGCCGCATGTGGCCATGGCTGATCTTGAAGCCCTGTATCGCGCCTTGCTGACGGCCGGGCTTGCAACGGCCAATTCCAACCTGATCACCGATATCATTGCCTGTCCGGGTCTGGATTATTGCGCGCTGGCCAATGCGCGCTCCATTCCGGTGGCGCAGGAAATATCCGAGCGCTTCGGCGATCCCGGGCGTCAGGCTGAAATCGGTGAACTGAAGATCAAGATCTCCGGCTGCATCAATGCCTGCGGGCACCATCATGTCGGCCATATCGGCCTTCTGGGTGTGGAAAAGAAGGGCGCCGAACTCTACCAGATCACACTTGGCGGATCGGCGGATGAGAATACCTCGATCGGTGAAATCATCGGTCGCGGATTTGAGCCGGAAAAAGTGACCGATGCCATTGAAACCGTTGTCGATACCTATATCGGCCTGCGTCTTTCAGCCGATGAGACCTTCATTGACGCCTATCGACGGGTCGGGCCGCAGCCTTTCAAGATCGCGCTTTACGGCGATGCATCAAGCGAAGCGGCGTGAGGCGGGGATGAGCATGACAAAAATCTGGAACGAAGCCGGTTTTGTAAGCGATGACCCTTGGGTGATCGAAACCGATCAGGTCAAGGCGGACGGCAACGAGCAGCCATTGCTGTCTGTTGATGAATGTCTGGAGCGGGTCGCCAACGGTGCGCAAGGTGGTCTGGGCGTGCTGGTCAGGCCTGACGATGTGGTCAATCGCCTGAGCGATTGTCTGGACCGGATTGCGCTTGTGGCGATTTCCTTTCCCGCTTTCAGTGATGGTCGCGGCTTCAGCCATGCCTCCATCCTGCGTGACCAGTTGGGCTTTGACGGCGAAATTCGCGCCGTCGGGGATGTCTTGATCGATCAGGTTCCGCTGATGCTGCGGTGCGGATTTGACAGTTTTGCAGTGACCAACGAAACCGCATTGAGACGGCTGGCCGACAACAGGCTTGCCGGTATTTCGCGGCATTACCAGCCTGCAGCGCTGGATTCTGTCGCGACGGGAACTTATAGCTGGCGGCGCGTTTGTGCGGCCAAAGCCTGACCCATTCTGCGAAATTGACGCAAAACGGCAAGTTTTGATCCGGATCAAGGCTGGCCATAATCACATTTGGCATTTATAGCTGCGTCAAATGCCGCGCATGACAAGCAAGAATGGAATTGCTTTCTCCGAGTGGGTAAAGCCTTGGAACCCGGTGCCTTCCTTTGCACTGAAACATGTCATATCTGCCTATACAGCATTCAGGCAATCTACAGGAACAAACTCTTATGGACGCTTCAGCATTGAAACCAGTAGCAGACAGCCAACCGGCCACCGGCATTCCGGCCGGCGTGTTTGCCGAAACGGTCACCGATGTTCAGCATTACACCGACCGACTGTTCCGGTTCCGGATGACGCGGCCGAAAGAATTCAGGTTCCGTTCCGGCGAGTTCGTGATGATTGGTCTGGTCATTGACGGTAAGCCGCTTTATCGCGCCTATTCGATTGCCAGCCCGGCCTGGGATGAGGAACTTGAATTCTTCTCCATCAAGGTGCCGGATGGCCCACTGACCATGCACCTGCAAAATCTCAAGGTTGGCGATACGGTTTTGATGCGCAAGAAGCCGACCGGCACGCTGGTCAATGATGCGTTGATCCCCGGAAGCCGTCTTTACATGTTTTCGACCGGCACAGGTATCGCGCCTTTTGCGAGCCTGATTCGCGATCCTGAAACCTTCGAAAAATATGAGCAGGTTATCCTGACCCATACCTGCCGCGAGGTTGCCGAGTTGCAATATGGCTTCGACCTGATCGATGAGATCCGCAACCATGAATTTCTGGCCGAAATTGTCGGCGACAAGCTTGTTCACTACCCGACCGTGACCCGTGAGCCCTATGCCAATACCGGCCGGATTACCGATCTGATGCGCTCGGGCAAGCTTTTTGCCGACCTTGGCGTACCGCCGCTCGACCCCGCGACTGATCGCGGCATGATCTGCGGTTCGGCAGCCATGCTGAAGGAAACCAAGGAATTGCTGATTGCGGCGGGTCTGACCGAGGGCGCCAACAACAAGCCTGCTGAATTTGTCATAGAGCGCGCATTCGTCGATTGACCTCAAGGGACCCGACCATGGCCAAGCGTGCCGCCGTCGATGCCGTGATCATTGGCGCGGGCCCCGCTGGACTGTTTGCTGCATTTCAACTCGGCATTCACGGCATGCGATGCCGGATACTGGACAGCGACAGCCAGTTTGGCGGCCAATGCGTCAATCTTTATGCCGACAAGCCTGTTTTTGACATGCCGGGGCATCCTTCAATCGAAGCCCGCGCATTGATCGGCACCCTCAAGGAACAGATTGCCCGGTTCAAACCGCAGATCGCGCTTCGCGAATGCGTTGTCGCCATCAGGTTGCTGGAAGACGGCAGCTTTGACGTCGGGACCGATTCCGGCCAGAGCCATGTTTCCAGACATGTGGTCATAGCGACCGGGCTTGGGCATTTCGGGGTCAATGGCAGGTTGGCGGGAATCAAGATGCCAGATGGGCTGGGCGCAGGCAGTGCTTTTGAAGTTGATACCGCGACATTCCAGACCGCGGTGCCCAATCTCTTCGCTATTGGCGATGCCGCCAGCTATCCCGGCAAACTGCCGCTTTTGGTTTCTGCTTTCCATGAGGCCGCGTTGATGGCCTTTGCCGTTCGCAAGCAGAGGGCAGGGGGCAAGCGCATCCCCATGGAATATTCCTCCACCTCCTCGGCGATGAAAACCCTGTTCACCGATCAGTGACCATCGCCGACAGGCCGTCCAGCAAGACCAGCATGGATTTGGCGGCTTGATCAGCATCCTGCTGCAACATGGCGCGGATGACATCGACATGCAGGTTGACCGACTTTGCAAGTCCGGCGGCGCTGGCCCCAAAATACCAAAAACGCCGCGAATGGGTTTGAAGCGGCGCCAAGGCCTGGATGATGAAGGGATTGGGACAGTTTTCCTCCAATATCTGGTCGAATGTCTTGTCGGCTGCCAGAAATTTCTCCGTGTCACCAGTCAGTGAGCATTCGGTCATGGCCTTGGCGCAGGCTATCAGCGCCTTGCGCACTGTGGCTGTCATGCGGCCTGCAACCATGCGGGCCGCCAGCGGCTCCAATTGTCTGCGGGTCTCGAGGATCATCCCGTAATGCTCGGGATTGAGCGCCGCAATTTGCAACCCGGCGCGCGGCTTTACGATAATCAATCCCTGCCATTCCAGCCGCTGGATGGCCTCCCGCACGGGCGTGCGTCCGCACCCGGTCAACTCGATCAACTGTTTTTCGGTCACTGGTGCGCCCGGCTTTAATTTCAGGGTCACGATCAGGCTTTCCAGAAGAAGATAGGCCTGGGTGCTTTGCGATTGCGGATTTTCCGGCATTTGCGAGTCCATAATTGATATATCAGATATTGACATGGCGCAAACAAGATGGCAAGTAGACTGATATATCAGATAGGAGAACGAGCATGTGGCGTGGTGTCTTTCCGGCAGTAACAACGAAATTCGATGACAAGGGCGATCTGGATATTGCCGAAATGGAGCGTTGCTTCGCTCTGCAGATCGATGCCGGCGTGCACGGCCTGATCGTCTGCGGTTCGCTTGGTGAGGCGATGGCGCTGGAGCCGGATGAGAAGCTGGAGATTCTTCGCGTGGCAAAATCCGCAGCAGGCAAGCTTCCGGTTCTCATGACCATCTGCGACAGTTCCACCAGGCGGGCGGAAAATTCGGCGCGCGCGGCGGCAAAGGCTGGCGCGGACGGCTTCATGGTGCTTCCGGGCGTTCCCTACAAATCAGCGCCGCATGAAACGCTGGCCCATATCAATGCAGTCGCGAATGCCGGCGCTTTGCCCGTCATAGTCTACAACAATCCCATTTCCTATGGCGTTGACGTATCACTGGCGATGTTCGAAGTGCTGGCCAAAAACGATCTGATCGTCGCGATGAAGGAGTCCACCGACGACATTCGCCGGGCGACAGATGTACTGACCCATTTCGGTGAACGCTTTGATGTTTTCACCGGCGTTGACAATCTGGCGCTGGAAAGCCTGTTGATGGGTGTTCATGGCTGGGTTGCAGGCCTTGTCGTGGCGTTCCCGAAGGAAACGGTGGCCATCTGGAACCTTGTTCAGGCCGGGCGGCCGGATGAAGCCCGCGCGATCTATCGCTGGTTCCGGCCGCTGCTCGATCTCGATGTCTCGACCAACCTTGTCCAGAACATCAAGCGGGCGGAAGTTCACGCGATCGGCACCAATGACCGGGTGCGCGCGCCGCGGCAACCGCTGCAGGGTGCTGAATCAGATCGCGTTGACGCCATAATCCGCAAAGCCATGGCCAACCGCCCGTCACTTTGAGGTGACATAGCAACACCAGCAAAGACCGGGTCCTGGCTCCAGTCTTTTGTGTGTCGTTGCCGGATGAAACGTGAATTAGTCCGAGAATTGCTCCGACAGGATGCGGTCAGACCAGGAGTGGTCGGGGTCGGAAAGCAGGAGAGCCGTGTTGTCGTCGGATTGCGATATGCGGACACTGACCACGGACTTGACTTCGACGTGATCGGCGACAGCATTGACCGGTCGCTTGTCGGGCTCCAGCACGAACATGTCAACAGTCACTTTGTTAGGCAGCAATGCCCCGCGCCAGCGCCGTGGCCGGAAAGGGCTGACAGGCGTCAAGGCGAGCAGCGGCGCTTCCAGTGGCAGGATGGGGCCGTGGGCGGAATAGTTATAGGCGGTTGAACCGGCCGGCGTTGAAAGCAGCAATCCATCGCAAATCAATTCCGCCAGGCGTTCGCGGCCATCAACGACCACACGCAGTTTGGCGGCCTGGTAGGATTGGCGAAGCAGTGAAACCTCGTTGATGGCGAAAGCATCTTTTCTGTTGCCGTCGGCATCGATTGTTTCCATCCGCAAAGGGTGGATCGCGGTTTCCACGGCATCCAGAATGCGTTCGGGAAGATTTTCCGTCTTGTAGCGATTCATCAGGAAACCGACAGAACCACGGTTCATGCCATAGACCATTTTGCCGCTGTTCATGGTTTCATGCAGCGTTTGCAGCATGAAGCCATCACCGCCAAGTGCAACAATCACGCTTGCCATTTCCGGTGGAACGTTGGGATAGAGCTTGACCAGCTCTGCCTTGGCGTCCTGTGCTTCCTCGGCAGGAGAGGCGACAAAGGCGATGGAATGGACACTGCGTATCATCAAGGGCAACCAGTTTGTTTGAGGTCATTGGTACACCAAAAAAGCTTGTTGTCCAAAGACTTCCGCGCAACCACGATATCGTCGAATGGTTTTCGGAAACGAGATGGAGGGACCGAAACGCTGCACGGTAAAACAGGCTGCATCGGGCAGCCGGTTTCAGCGATTATAAAACCGGCCGTCGTCAGACCTGGGTTGACCGCGCCTTTTCAGAGGTCCCCAATCGAGCGATGACCTTGTGCTGCTCTCCATTGTCGGGAAATTGCACCTGATCGCCTTTTACGGCTTTGCCGTTGACCGACAACTCGATGGCGCCGGTTCCGATATTGTCCGGGTCTTCAATCACAATGTGCAGGCTCCCCCTGGAACCTTGAAGCGTTATTTCCGCGCCACCCCAATGGCTTGGGAGATTCGGGGCGATCCGGATTGCACCGCTGCGCTGCGAGATGCCAAGTATGCCATCGACAGCCAATTGCCATGTCCAGCCGGCAGCACCGGTATACCAGGTCCAGCCGGACTGACCTACGGCCGGCTCCGCGCCGCGAACGTCGCCCGGCAGGGCATAGGGTTCACCGCGGTATTTGTCAGCATCTTCACTATTGGAGGTCCGGCCGATCGGATTGATGAAATCAAAGATCTGATAGGCGCGGTCGCCGTTGCCTGCCCTTGCATGGGCAAGCCCCAGCCAAGCGGCAGCATGGGTATATTGGCCGCCATTTTCGCGCACGCCGGGCGGATAGGCCCGGATATAGCCGGGGTCGCGCGGCGTCTGGTCAAAGGGCGGCGTCAGCAGTTTTACCAAACGGGCATCCGGATCGACCAGCGAAGAATTTGCCGAGTCCAGAGCTTGGGTGATGCGCTTCCGGTTCAGTCCTCCGGCAAGGGCCGCCCAGGATTGCGATATGCTGTCGATGCGGCATTCGTCGCTCTCGGATGAGCCCCAGGCAAGTCCGTCATCATCAAATGCGCGTTTATACCACTGGCCATCCCAGGCGTTCGTATCGACCGCCCTGCGCAAATCGTCGCCGCGATTGCGCCAAAACGCGCCAAGTTCACTACGGTCGGTGGCATCGGCAAGATAAGCGAATGCGTCGGCGCAGGCGGCGGCGAACCAAGCCAGCCACACGCTTTCGCCGCGCATTTCATTGCCGACGCGGTCCATGCCGTCATTCCAGTCGCCGGTGCCGATCAAAGGCAGGCCGTGGGCGCCTGATGTAACGCCATGATCCATCGCTCGCCGGCAATGTTCAAACAAGGTGTCTGTGTCACCGCCATGTTCAAAGAGATGATAGCGATCTTCCTCGTCCTTGCTCAGCGGCGGGGCGGACAGAAAGGCCACTTCCTCCAAAAGGATTGAAGTATCCCCCGTCGCCTCCACATAGCGCCAGGTGGCATAGACGAGCCAAAGAAGGTCATCGGAACAGCGGGTCTTGATGCCGCGACCCAGCGGCGGATGCCACCAATGCAGCACGTCGCCCTGCTCGAACTGCCGTGAGGCGCATTCGAGAATATGGGCGCGCACCCTTTGCGGATCAATGAAAAGCAACGCCATCATGTCCTGCAATTGGTCACGGAAGCCGAACGCGCCGCCAGCTTGATGAAATCCGGCCCGGGCGAAAATGCGCGACGCAAAGGTCTGATAGACCAGCCAGCGGTTGACCAGAATGTCAAAAGCGGGATCGGGCGTCTTCACACTGACAGCCGCCAGTCTTTGCTTCCAGACAGCGTCATTGTCGGCAAGAGCGAACTTCACGGTCTCGAGATTGGCCCAATGCAATGCCAGGCCGGCGGCATCTTCAATGCTCTCGCCTTCGCCAAGAACGAAGGCCACTTCCTCGGTGGCGCCTGCCGCAAGATCGATATGGACCTGAAAAGCCGCGCAGGGATCGGCAATATTGTCTAGCGCGCCGTCAAGACTCCAAGCCATCAGGCCGGCAGGCTTGGTTATATCGCCATTCTTGCCGAGAAAGGACGCCCGGTCGTTGGTCAGGCTGTGGGGACGGCGGCTGGAGGCCAAAAAAGCCGCCCTGTTGCCAAATTCCGGGTTCCACCCGTTGCGGGCCATGAGGGCGCGGCTTTCGGCATGGTAGCCACAGACGATATGCGGCCTGGCAACGCTTGCCATGGCCCCGAGCAGCCATTCGGCATAATAGGTGGCTGTGAAACGCCGGTCGCGCGTGCTGGAATTGGTGAGCTGCAGGATAACCAGCTTGACGGGGGCATCGGGCGGAACAAAGGCTGTCAGCGTCTGTTCAATCTCGCCGCTGGTGCTGGTCCAGACTGTTGCGCCCGCCATATGGCGCACCGAATGGGGCACATCGGCACCGGCAGGCAGCGGAGTAGGGCTCCATATCCTGGTATTTTCCTCGTCGCGAAGATAAAGCGCCTCTGCCTGCGGATCGAGCAGCGGATCGTTCGACCACGGCGTCAAGCGGTGCTCTCCGCTGTTCATGCTCCAGGTGAATCCAAGTCCGGCCTCCGTCACAATGGTGCCAAATGCGTCGTTGGCCAGAACGTTGGACCAGGGCGCCGGTGTCTTCCGGTCGGAATTGAGTCCGATGACATAGTCGCCATTGTCCGTTGCAAAACCGCCATAGCCGTTGCCAAGCGTAATACTTGCAGCTTCCTGTGCTTCCTGGCTGGCGCCATCATCGACCGGTGACCCGCCGACTGGCTGGAACCGCGGATGCGCTTTGCGGCCTTCAGGCAGTGGCGGCACGGCCTCGCCGAGAGACATCTTCGTGCCGTCCATGACAAAGCGTGCTACGTTTTCGAGCACTTTTCGCTCCGTCGATCCCGCCATGTCGCTCGACAGGAGATGAACTCCGCCCGGACCACCGACATTGTCGCCAACGCCCGCATCGCGCAGGATCGAAAAAAGCAGTTCCCGTATCGGCTCCTGATAGCCTGACGCACCTTCGCGCATGATCACAAGATCAACCTTGAGTCCTCGTCGGGTCCACCACTGGTGTGCACGAATGGCGGGCGCAAGCAGCGGCGCGCGGGCGACATCGATGACTTTGACCAGCAGAATTGGCAGATCGCCGGAAAGGCCCATGCTCCACAGTTTGGGTTGGGCGGTCAGCTCGGCTTCGGCGCCCAGCGGTGGTTGACCGCCGGGACGCCGCAGGAAGACTATGTCGTTGCACAAAGCTTGTGCTTCGGAGAGCGCTGCGGAATCCAGTTCAAGCCGCCGCGCTTCAAGGGCCGCTGATCGCAAGGCGTCTTCCATCGCCCAATCAAGCGCAGGGGCTGAATTATAGCGATCAAGCACGTCAAGCGCGGTCTCACACGAGCCAGCTGCCACCGTGACAAAGGCAAATTGGGCGCGTTCGCCGGGCTCAAGTTCAACCCTTGCCCGCAAGGCCATGACCGGATCAAGCGTCCATCCATCGCTGCCCGACAAGGGATCCGTGCTGCCTGTCGGCCTTTCGCTATTGCCGTGTCTTCCAAGGAATGCGCGGCGATCCGTTTCATATCCGGCCGGTTTGACTGAGGCGTCATCAGACAACAGACGGTGGACCAAAACCGGCGGCCGATCAGCGGGCCGTCTCGGGCGGCGGGTAAACAAAAGCGCGTTCTTCTCGGCAAGTCGCTCGCTATGAACAAAAAGTTTGCTGAAGGCGGGATGACGTTCATGGCCGGAGGCGGGCCCCAGAACGATTTCCGCATAGCTTGTAAGATCAAGCTTCCGGGTCTCGTTGCTATCATTAAACAAGGTCACGCGACGGATTTCGACATCGTCTCCGGGCGCAATATAGACTTCCTGCGTTGTCGACAGATTGTCGAACCGCTCATGAAACTCAACCTTGTGGGCATGAAACGTGACTTCGGTGGGCGCATCCGTGGCGTCCGCGCCCAATGTCCAGACGTGGTCCCGCTCGGGTTCGCTGATATAGAGGCGATAGTCGCCTGTACGGCAGACGGCGTCGCCGGTCCAGCGGGTCAGGGATTGACCGCGCCACCACAAGGCGCCGCCATTATT
This sequence comes from Rhizobiaceae bacterium, assembly GCA_041742335.1. Taxonomy (GTDB): domain Bacteria; phylum Pseudomonadota; class Alphaproteobacteria; order Rhizobiales; family Rhizobiaceae; genus Rhizobium_E. Next base: position 90,662 of record JBGSIT010000035.1, on the reverse strand, counting down.
GCCGGTAATCCAGCTTGAAAGGCTGCCATTGCCGATCACCTGCAATTGTGGCGCCAGCTTGTCGGATGCGGTCCAGCCATGCAGGTGCGGCGTGGCGCTGCGCGAAAGGTCCGGCAGCTTGGAAAGCGATTCCGTGGCCTGCTCCGGGGGAAACTCCCAGGGCACGCGTTCCTGCAGCAACAATTCCGCAGAACGCATATGGGCTTCGCGGCCAAAACGCCGGATCATGATATTGTTATTCAGCACATTGCCGATTGCCGCAACTATCATGCCCTGGTGATGGGCCATGAATTCCTTGATCGGGGTGAAGTCGTTTTCAGCCGACCTGCGGTCGGGCGTAAAATCAGCCGCTTCGAAAAAACCGTAATGGCCGGTCATGCCAAGCCGTTGGAGATGCTTGAGGTTGTCTGTCGCAGAATTCGGGAAAACCATCAGCGCCAGCGCGCTGGCATAGGGCGCAACCACGTAGTCTTCCGCCAATCCGCGCTTCAGGCCAAGCCCGGGAACACCGAAGGCTTGATATTGGTAGCGGTGCGATGCGTCCCTGGCGGCAAAGCCGGATTCTGAAACGCCCCAGGGCAATCCCAGTTTTTCACCATATTGCCGTTGTGCAATGACGGCGGCCCGTTCGCTCTGGCCAAGCAGCCTGCCGGGATCGCTTGGCAGCAACAATGCCGGCATCAGGAACTCGAACATCGAGCCATTCCACGACAGGGTCGCCAAGGCGCCGCCCGCCTTGGTGATCGGCCTGCCAAGGTGAAACCAGTGTTCCGCAGGCACATCGCGCTTGGCAATGGCAAAATAGCTGGTCAGCCTGGCCTCGCTGGCCAGAAGGTCATAATGGTGCTGGTCAAGCTTGTCGGAACCAAGATTGTAGCCGATGTAGAAGGTCCGGGTCTCATTGTCGTAAAGCGAGCGGAAATCCATTCCGAAAGCGCGGGCGGTTGACCTGTCGGAGATTGAAACAAGGCTTTCGAGCAATTCCCGGCAAGCCGCTTGGCCAAGATCCAGCGCCCGGCCCAATTCCGCCAGCCAATTCTTGCCATCTTCATCGCTTGCCTGCAGCCCGCCAAGTGTCTGCCGGGCCGTGTCAAGCTTGGTGTCGATTGTATGGAAGCTGTCAACCGGCAGCGGCAGAAGGCTGACAACAGCATCTCTTGCATCCATGTTTGCCGGCATCTTCGCCAAGGCGACCTGCCACGGCATCAAGACTTCAATGTCGCGGCGCATGCTGACCAGGTGATGGTCTGTGCGTTCCAGCCAGATGTGGATCTCATGCGGGTCGAGGTCGGCTGCCGCTTCCAGCCCCTTGGCGGCCAGTTGCTGAATGTCTTTCCAATCGCCGCCGATGACTTGACTAAGTTCTGAATGCCAATTGCCGGGCTTGGCTTTCATGTCCGGCAGGCGGGAAGCGATCCTGTCGATTCTGTCGTCAATGGCGCGCCGATGCTCCTCGGCGAAAACGGCTGCACTTTGGCGCAACAAGGTCAGGTTGTCAGCCAGACCGTCAACAAGTGAAGTCGCCATTGCTGGTCCGTCGCCAGCTTCCAGGCATCCCTCGCTGAGCGTGACCAGGCAGACCGCAAGATTGCCGCTGTCAACGGTGGAGACATATCGCGGTTCCAGCGATTTCAATGACTTGGTATCAATCCAGTTCAGTGTATGGCCTTGATAGGTTTCAAGATTGTCCAGCGTATCCAGTCCATTGGTCATGCGGGCGGCAAGGTCGCGCAGGCCGCAATAGCCGAAATCCCACGCAGCCAGCGCAGAGATGAACATCATGCCGACATTGGTAGGCGAGGTCCGATGGGCGATTTCCTCGTAGGGCCGGGTCTGGTAATTGTCCGGTGGAAGCCAGTTGTCGCCTGCGCCGGCGAAGGTTTCAAAAAACAACCAGGTGCGCCGGGCGATCAGGCGCAAATAGTTTTTGTCCTCCTCATGGATTGTCTCGGAAACCGCTTGGCGATGCCTGTTGATGAAGCGGGCGATTTCCGGTGATACAAACCAGAGCAGCAGAAGGGGCAGGGCGCCTGACAAGTGGGCCGGATCGATGATTGCCAAAAGCAGGGTCAAGACCAGCGCTATCATCGGGGCGGCGGCCATTTCATACCAAATTGAAGATCGCTGCTTGGAGACCTGCTTGGCGGAATGGGCAGCCGATACCCATTGCAGCATTTGTTGGCGCGAGACAAAGACACGCCAGAGCGTCCGCACTATCGCGTCCGCCGCGACGGCGGCTTCGTAGGCCATGAATGTGATGGCCAGCAGCCATCGACCGCCATGATCAGCCAGTTGCCGGAAGATGCTTTGTGTCACGCCGCGCCGTCTGCCGCGCGCCAAACTGGTAACGAGATCGGTAAACAGATAAGCGCCTGGCGCTGCAATCGTCAGAACGGTCCAGATCGCGGCATGGCCCGGCAGCGCCAACCATCCAACAGTTGCCAGTGCCAGCAAGGCAATTGGAATGAGGCTGCGGCGGAGATTGTCGATGATTTTCCAGCGATCCAGCAGCGACAGGCTGTTTTGCTGCCGGGTATTGTCGCGCATGGGAACGTAGCGGCCAAGCCACGGCAAGAGTTGCCAGTCGCCACGAATCCAGCGATGGGAGCGGCGGGCATAAGAAAGGTAATTGTCGGGAAATTCCTCATAAAATACAATGTCGCTGGCAAGGGCCGCGCGCCCATTCAGGCCTTCGAAAAGATCGTGGCTGACCAGGCTGTTTTCGGGCACACGCCCCTTCAGGCATTGATGGAAGGCGGCGACGTCAAATCCGCCCTTTCCGGTAAAAATACCCTCACCGAAAAGATCCTGATAAACGTCGGATACGGCGCGGCTATAGATGTCGATTGCCGTGTCACCGGTATAGAGGCGGGTGAAAAGAGACCGATCTCCGGCATAGGGGGAAATCTCGACGCGTGGCTGGATAAAGGTATAGCCCCGGACCGGCGCTGCCTTTCCCTCGGTGAATTCAACCCTGTTGAGCGGGTGGGCCAGAGCGCCCAGCAGCCGGTTGACGGCTCCGGGCGGGGCGGTGGTATCGGCGTCAGCGGTGACGACAAAACGGGCCCTGCACAGAGCTTCGACATTGCCTTGCCGTATGGAAAAAGCGTCGGGCGCATGTCCCAGAATGAAGGATGTGAATTCTTCCAGCTTGCCGCGCTTGCGCTCCCAACCCATCCAGCAGCCTTCATTGGCATTGAACCGCCGCGAGCGGTGCAACAGCGCAAACGGCGCGTGTTCCGGATAGCGCCGGTTCAGGTTGTCGATACCGTCTTTAAGGGCGGTCTCGATTTCCTCGTCGCCGGGGTCGGTTTCAGCTTGTGCGTCGGCCAAATCGCTGAGCAAAGCCATGCCCATCATCGGGTCGGGGTTGGAGAGCCAGTGCGATTCCAGCCGCTCCATGAGAGGGCCGACTTCGTCAGCCGAATGAATGATGACCGGCATGACCAGCGCTGAAGGGCATGATTTCGGCAGGCCGCGCTCGACATCCAATTTCGGCAGGACACGCGGGGATACAAGAAGGGTGACCAGCCAATGGGTCAGGGTCACGCTGATGATGGATGCCGGCACAAGGGAAAGCAGAAATCCGGCAATCCATTCAAGCGGACCGGCTCCGAAAGCAGCAAGCAGGAAAACCGGCAGCGCCAGAGACGCCAGGCCGAAGCCAACAAGCGCGCCGCCATATACAAGACCTGCATGCTTGAGCAAAAAACGGTTGAAAACGGAACTTGCAGGCGCCTGGAAAGCTACGGCCTTTTCAAGTTCCGGGCGGCCTTCGGCCACCAGCCAGCAACCCACATGGCCCTCCCGCATCGAGCCGGAATGAGCCCGCGCCAATTTGAGCGCCGTTGAGGCGATGTCCCATTCCGACATTTTGCTACCGGCCGCAATTTTCTCAACCGCGGCCCGGTATCGATCGCGCGTTTCAAAATCCATCGCGCCATAAATGTCCGCCGGATCCTCCTGAAAAATAGCTTCGACGCGACTGACTTTTTCGAAAAAGGATTTCCACGACGTGTTGGAGATTGCCATCAAAGCGGAAATTGCGCGCGAGACACTTTCTGTCGGGTCCAGTGTTTCGCGCGGCTTTACGCCGGGGGTTTGTTCAAACGGCGGTTCCAGTTCCGGTACGAGTTCCGAAAAGGCATGCACCAGCGTCTCAAGACAGGCCAGACGCAACATCACGGGGAAAGCCCATAATTCAGCGATGGTCAGAGGCTCGTCGCGTTGATAGGCTTTGACGAACTCCACGGCGCCAGCAAGATTGACCTGCATGTGGGCCGCCTCGAGCATGCCATGGGCGAGCGCGATGACTCTCGGCATTTTGCGAAATTCCGGCGCAATCAGGCGCGGCAACCGCCGGTAAAATGCCGGCGGCATGTCTTCGCCGACCTGGCGAATGGCGCGGCGGATATGAAATTCGTTGTCCAGCAACCATTCGGATGCTTTTGCGGCATGATGCGGCGGCTCGACGCAATGAATTCTGGCCGCATCAAGCCAAGGCGCGATTGTGGAAAGATTGGACCACACGGGCACGGATTCCGGCTGGCCGCCGCCAATGTCGTGCCGTACGCGCAATGCTATGGCCGCCTGGGCCAAGGCACTGTCCGGTACGGAATTGATATTCATGTCATGGCACCGCCGGGCAACCTGGTCGCCTGGTCGTTGGCCGGATCAAAACGCTTGCGCGGCGGTGACCATTCGCGACTGCGCACCAAAAGCACAGGCTTGTCAGCATGATTGATCAGATAATCCGCGACGCTGCCGACTGAAATGTCGCCATGACCGCCCATTCCGGTGGTAGACAACACAATGAGATCGGCATTGTCGTCAATGGCGGACTTGGCCAGAGCGTGGCGCGGATCACCGCTTGCAAGAACGCGTATGCGGCTTTGCGCACCGCCTATGGGCAGCCAGGACTGGATTTTCCGGAGATATGATTTCGCCACACGTTCGTTCCTTTGGCGTAATTGATCACGCAGGGAAAACGCTTCAGGCTCCAGAGGTCCGGTTTCCGTGAGGTCGATATTGGGAGCAGCATGGACGAGCAGGATTTCAGCCTTGTGGGCATTGGCGATGCTGATGGAAATGGGAAGCGCGCATTCCGCCCGTGACGAACCATCCAGCGGAGTCATCACCTTGCGATAATGAACCTGGCTATGTCCTTCACTGGCAGCAGGCGCCAGCAGCACGGACCCCTGAGCGGCTTCGATGATCCGCCGCGCGGTCGTTCCCAACCCGGCAAAGGGCCAGCCGCTTTCGCCGCCTGATCCCAAGACCGTCAGATCAACGTCATTTTCACGCACCCAGTCGCAGATCCGTTGGGCCGCAGGACCGTCGACCACCACTGTCTCTGCGGTGGTTCCACCAAACAGCAGCGCGTGGTCGCGCAATTCTGCTTCTGCAACCCTGTGGCGCATTCGCCACTCGACTGGATCTGTCGGTGTCTGCACTTCAACGCTCGGTTCCAGAACCCGGATAACCGTCAACCTGGCGCCCATCGACGAGGCGATGGCAGCGGCATGGGCCAGCGCATCCCTGGAATAGGGCGAATTGTCGACGCATGCCAAAACATGACGAAAGACCGGTTCGCCATCGCATTTATGGAAAGCGCCACCTTGTTCATTGGCGGTTTCGAGACGGACTATGTTTGACATATCTTTTTCTCCCTTGGGCACCCTGCAATGAACAGGAAAAATGTAATCAGAGATCCGGAATTTGGTTATCGCAGGCGTCACCTACAACGATTCAGGACCTGAATCGTTCCAACCATTCATCAATTATTTCGCAAATGCAGAGAACATCTGATGCATCCCAAACACGGATCAAGGGTTCAGGTACAAGCATTTCAGTCTAAGCCGGTTTTTCGCACAGTGCGTTGATTCAGATCATTTTCCGACGAATTCTTGAATTCAGTTAAAATATGCGCCGTCAATGTGTAGAAAGAAAGACGGAATTCTTGATTGTCACAAGAATCAATAAAGTATTGTTTTTACTATATTGTTGAGATTAAAGCACAGACAGTGCAACCTTCAGTATAGGTCAGATTACCGGTTGGCGTCATTCGAAACCGGATTTTTGGGCCGCTCAAGGTCGTCGAAACCGGAAAGTGATTCGGTCATACACAATTGCCACGGTCAAGGTCGATCATGATGGCTTGCAGGGTTTTTTGGCCCCGCATGGCCGCTTTTATGCATCGCCCAGCAGCATTTCAGCACAGCGCATCGCGCCGCGGATCTCGGCGAGGCCCTTCAGGCGGCCAATCAGTGAATAGCCGGGATTGATTTTTGCCTTGCCGATATCATCGGCGAGCAGGTGGCCATGGTCAGGGCGCATGGGAATCTGCCAGTCGCTGCGACCGGCACGTTTGCGCCGCTCTTGTTCCTTCACCAATGCAATGACAACCGAAATCATGTCTGCCGAGCCATCAAGGTGATCAGCCTCATAAAATGATCCGTCATCTTCCATCTGGACATTGCGCAGATGGGCGAAATGGATGCGATCTGCAAATTCAGTCACCATGGCAACCAGATCATTATCCGGCCGCGCGCCGTAAGAACCAGTGCAGAACGTCAGTCCATTGGCGGGGCTGTCGGCCGCTGAAAGGATGGCGCGCGCATCCGACGGGGTGGATACAACGCGGGGAAGCCCAAACAGTGAAAAGGGCGGATCATCCGGGTGGATGCACATGCGCGCGCCCGCTTCCTCGGCGACCGGAATAATCTGGCGAAGGAAATAAAACAGGTTATCGCGCAGTTCGTCAGCGCCAATGCCTGAATAATCAGCCAGCGCGCGTTTGAACGCAGGCCGGTCATAGCTGCGTTCCGTGGCCGGCAGTCCGGCAATCAGATTTCGTTCGATCCGGGCTATTGTTTCCGCGCTCATTGCCTCAAAACGGGCCTTCGCCGCCGCCTGGCGGTCGGGCGCATAATCCTGGTCGGCATGTGGACGCTCCAGAACAAACAAATCGTAAGCGGCGAAATCAACAGCGTCGAAGCGCAGGGCGTATCCGGTCGAAGGAAGCTGGTAAAGAAGATCGGTGCGGGTCCAGTCGACGACCGGCATGAAATTGTAGCAGATTGTCTTGATGCCGGCCCCTGCGAGGGCTCTGATCGTGTCCCGATAATAGCCTATGTAGCGGTCTCGGTCCGGGCCGGCGATCTTGATTGAATTGTGGACGGGAATGCTTTCAACGACAGACCAGACCAATCCGGCATCAGCAACAACCTTCTGCTGGGCAGAGATTTCTTCAGCCGGCCAAACCGAGCCGTCATAAATATGATGCAAAGCGGAAACGATGCCGGTCGCGCCGGCCTGACGGATATGATTGAGCGGAACCGGATCATTGACCCCGTACCAACGAAAACACTCTTCCAAATTCCTGCTCCTTGGTTGATCCATCGTCTTGGACCATAGTTTTGCGCACCGGGCAACAGGGCAACAGGGCAACAGGGCAATGCCGCCTGGTTTGATCCTGCCTGCTTCACGATGCCTGCACGGTCAGACGAGTTTAGCACCGGTAGCAGCGACATAAACGCAATAAAGCGACTTGGTGGCGGTAATGAAAAGCCAGTTGCGGCGCGGGCCGCCAAAAGCCAAGTTCGCCACAGTCTGCGGCACCTTTATCTTGCCGATCAGTGTGCCGTCAGGCGCAAAGCAATGGACGCCGTCACCGGCGCTGGTCCACACATTCCCCTCCACATCCAGCCTAAAGCCGTCTGGCAGGCCGTTATCCGTTCGGCAGAACTGCCGGCCATTGGCCAGCGTCTTGCCGTCAACCACGTCGAAGACCCGGATAACCGGCGGTATGGTCTCGTCATGGCTGAAGCCTGAGTCCGCAATGTAGAGAAGCTTTTCGTCCGGCGAGAAGGCCAGGCCATTGGGTTGGTTGAAATCACTGGCTACGATCGAAAGCGAACCTGTCGCAGGATCAATCCGGTAGACATTGCGGGTTTCTTGTTCCGGGACTGCGCGAAATCCTTCGTAATCCGACATGATCCCGTAACTCGGATCAGAAAACCAGATCGAGTCATCGGATTTGACGATGACGTCATTGGGGGAATTCAGCCTTTTTCCCTGATATTGGTCGGCAAGCACGGTAATGCTGCCATCAAGTTCGGTTCGCGTCACCCGGCGCGCTCCATGCTCACAGGACACAAGGCGTCCCTGGCGGTCGCGACAATTTCCGTTGGTGAAATTGGAAGGCTGGCGAAACACCGAAACTTCGCCATCCGGCACATAGCGCAGCATGCGCTGGTTGGGTATATCGCTCCAGATCAGGCAATTGAGATCGGCAAACCAGACCGGACCTTCCGCCCATCGGCAGCCATTATACAGCTCCGCCAATCCGGAACTCATGACGATAAGGTGCCTGAACCGCTGGTCGTGGATTTCATAAAGGGGATGACTGTCCTGGGTCATGGTGATCTGCCTGTTGCTTGGTTGATCGGCAATGTGAGAAAGGGTCGGGCTTTGCGCTGCCCGTCAGCGTAACTTGGCTGTCCGGCCTCCTGCCGCAAGAATGACAACGATGATGATGAGGCCGGTCAGAATGAGCCGAACGCCTGCGCCGAAGCCGTAGGTATTCAGCATCGAAACGACGAGGAACATGAACAAAGATGCGCCCCATATGCCCGGCACATTGGAATCGCCGCCGGCAACCGCAGTGCCGCCGATGACGACAACCGCAATCGACATCAGCAGATACTCAGCGCCCATGTTCAAGGCCGCGCCGCCCGAAAAACTGGCAAGCAGAAAGCCGCACAAGGCCGCCAGAACGGCGCAAAGCACATAGGTCACCAATCTGGCGCCATCAACCGGAATGCCGGCCATCCGGGCTGCCGCCATGTTCTGGCCGATTGCCGAAATCCAGCGGCCATAGATTGTGCGTTCAAGCAGAAACCAGGCGAGGATCGACAGCAAGATTGCCACGATGGCAATATTGGGAATGCCAAACAGGCTGTCGGTCGAAAAGCGCGCCAGATATTCCGGCGGTTTGATGCGCAATCCCCGATTGGTCCAGATCGCTGACGATTGAACGATAAAGCTCATGGAAAGCGTTGCAATGATCGGCGGAATCCGCAGGATCTTGATCAAAGCATAATTGCCGATGCCGACGACCACGCCAATCAGCACGGCTATGCCAAGACCGGCTGCGACCAGCCCATTGGCCTCATTCATGAATTTCAGCGCAATCGTGCCTGAAAGGGTCATTGTCGCAGGAACCGACAGATCAATATTTCCCGGACCCAATGTGATGACGAACATCTGGCCGATGCCGACGATGACCGAAAAGGCGGCAAAGGTGAGGGCGGCCTGGGTCAGGCCGATCGAGCTTGCGCCGCCGGTAAACCAGACGGTGACGACCCAAACGGAAATCATCGCCACGAAGGACCAGATCCAGGGTTTTCTCGGCAAGGATAACAAGGTTTGCATCAGTGCTTCCCCCCGCTTTCAGCGCGATTTAGAACCAGCCTGAGCGCCAGAACGATAATCAGGATGGCGCCCTGTGCGCCGATCTGCCAATCGGGTGAGATGCGCAGGAATGACAGGAACGAACTGGCAAGCGCCAATGTCAGCGCGCCGATCACCGCCCCGATGGGCGAAATCCGTCCGCCGACAAATTCGCCGCCGCCAAGGATGACCCCTGCAATGGACAAAAGCGTGTAGCGAAGCGCGATATTGGCATCTGCCGACGTCGTCAGGCCGACAAGAGCGATGCCGGCAATGACCGCAAAAAGTCCGGCCAGCGCATAGGCAGCGGCGCGAAGCCCGACCACGGACCATCCGGCGCGCTCGACTGAGCGCATGTTGCCGCCCACGCCGCGGATCAGCACGCCGAGGGAAGTCCGCATGACCAGGAAGTGAGTGACCAGCGCAATGACTATACTGGCAATGATGGCCATCGGGAGGAGGGGCGGCCGTGACGTCATGAGTGCGCGTGACCAATCCGGCGAGGACCCGCCGGGCGCAGGCAGGATCAGAACCGACAGTCCGCCCCAGACAAAGCTCATGCCAAGCGTTACCACGATGGATGGAAGACTGCGTAGATGGATAATCACCCCGATCAATGCATAGACCACGATGCTGCCGCCCAGTATCAGCACGCCAAGCACGGGATCGGTCTTCAGGTAGGTTGCGGTCACGCATGCCGCAAAGCTGACAAAGGCGCCCATCGAAAGATCAAGATCGTTGACTGCGATGATCATCATCTGGGCGATGGTTGCCAGGGCGATAGGGACAGCCAGGTTGAACAGCAGGTTCAACCCGCTGTAACTCATGGCGCGCGGCTGCAGCCAGAAGACTGCAATCAGCAACGCTGCCAGCGATAGAGCCGGGATCAGCATTCTTATGGTGGAATATGACAGCCTGATCATGCCGTCTCCCCGGAAAATGAGGCTGACAATATATTCTCCTCGGTGATGGTTTCTCCGGTCAATTCGCTGACGATCACGCCGTCGCGGAAAACATAGACGCGGTCGCACAGGCAGATCTCGTCCATTTCGGTCGAATACCAGACAAAGGACCGTCCTGCTTCGGCTTCGGCTTTCAAGATGGCATAGACTTCCTGTTTGGTGCCGATGTCGACGCCGCGCATCGGATCATCCATCAATACAAGCCGCGCCGGCGTGGCCAGCGCCCTGGCAAACAGAACTTTCTGCTGGTTGCCGCCTGATAGCGACAGGATCGGATTGGCTGTATCGGGCGTACGGATTTCAATTCGCCTTTTCCATGTCTGGCCAAGCGTGTCTTCGGCCCGTCGGTCCACCATGCCTCTGGAGATCATGCCGGAAAGCGAGGCGACGGAAAGGTTTTTCAGGATCGACCATAGTGGCAATATGCCGTTGAGCGCCCGGTCACCGGCCACGAATGCGACTTGATCGCTGCCGCCGGGCATCCAGTCATTGCTGCGCGAGAGATAGAGTTCGACCAGCATATCGGTTTGTCCATGGCCACCCAGGCCGGCAAGTCCGATGATTTCGCCTTCATAGGCCTCGAAAGGCAGGCCTGCATTCTTGCGGGCCGGGGTTGTCAGGATCTGTTTGCGATCCGCCGAGCGCACCGGTCGCTGCGCGCCGTTGCTTTCGCGCATCACGCTGCCCATGGCCTGAACAAGGCCGGCATGGGTAAAATCGGCGGCGGCCTTGTCTGCCACCACCTTGCCATCCTTCATGACAACGATGCGATCAGACGTCTCGATGATCTCGCCCAGTATATGCGAAATCAGCAGCACCGATCCGCCGCGTTCGACGAAACTGCGGACATAGGCCATCAATTGGCTTGCAAGAGAAGCATCAAGGGAAGAGGTGGGTTCATCCAGAATGACCAGTTTCGGCGACTTGCCGGAATTGGCGAAAGCCACCGCAATTTCAACCATCTGGCGCTCGGCGATGGAAAGATCGCTGATTGTTTGACCCGGTGTGATGCTGTGGCCCGGAAAGATTTCATCAAGGCTTGCGCCAGCGATGTCAGCGGCCCTTGCCCTCCAGTTCCAACCGGTCAAGCCGCGATGCATGACGCGGGTATTTTCAATGATCGTCAGATTTGGACAAAGCGAAAGCTCTTGAAAGACGCAACGCACGCCGTTGGCATGCGCTGTTGCGACGCCCGCTTTGTGGGCCAATTCTCCGCCATAGGAAAGAGCGCCCTCAAAAGCGGATAGCCCGCCATTGATGACATTGACTATGGTCGATTTTCCCGCGCCGTTGTGTCCGACCAGACCGACACATTCGCCGGGGTGGATGGAAAGGTCTACTCCATCCAGCGCCTTGACGGCGCCGAAATGCACCTTGACGCCTTCAACCGTAACCACCGCCGGACTTTTTGCAGCATCATTCATGGAAATGTCATTTGCTGATGGAGATGAATTCGGCCAAAGCAAGCCATTCGGCGACAGGCTCCGGCGCCGGAATATTTGCGCCGGAGTTTCGTGTCGTCAATCGGGTTTACATGGAGGATTCAATCACCTTCTGTGCGTCTTCCAGGCTGTATTCAACATTGGCGACGCCGCCCTTCTGGGTATTGGCCAGGTTGGTTTCCAGATTGTCCTGGTCAATACGCAGGAATGGCACGACGAGGTCCTTTTTGACTTCCTTGCCATCAAGGATCTGTTGGGCGACCCAGAATGCCAGTGTCGAGACGCCAGGCGCGATGGAAACCGACATGGTTTCATAGCCGTTGGCGTCCTTCTGCTGTTTCCACCACAGCAGCTCATCTTCACGATTGCCCATGATGATGATCGGCATTGGCCGCTTGGCCGCATCGAAAGCCTGAGCTGCGCCATAGCCATCGCCGCCCTGTGTCACAACGGCAGCGATATCCGGCAGGCTTGGGAGGATGCCGGCGACCGCGCGTTGTGCGACATCTTGCGCCCAGTCGCCATGGACTGAACCAGCGATCTTGAATTGGGGATTTTCTTCGACACCTTTGTGAATGCCGGCGGAGATTTCGTCATCGACAAAAACACCGGCGAGACCACGGATTTCCAGCAAATTGCCGCCTTCGGGAAGGTGTTTGGCCAGATATTCCACTTCGCTGCGGCCCATTTCCTTGAAATCGACAGCAATACGCCAGGCGCAAGGTTCAGTGACGATGCCGTCAAAGGAAACAACGGTGATGCCTGCATCGCAGGCTTCCTTGACTGCGCCATTCAGGGCGGTTGGCGAAGCGGCGTTGAGTACGATGGCGTCATAGCCCTGCAGGATCATGTTCTGGATCTGGGCTGCTTGCTCGGTCGCCTGGTTTTCAGCCGTCGTGAAAGCATCCGCTGCGGCGACAACGCCGGTCTTGACGGCTTCGCCGGTCACTTTTTCCCAGCTGGTCAGCATGGCCTGACGCCAGGAGTTGCCGGCATAATTATTGGACAGCGCAATTTTCTTGCCGGAGGTTTCGGCTTGCGCGGTAAGCGGCATGGCAGCGCAAATGAGGGCGGCCGACGCCAGAAGCATCTTGGTGATATTCATTTTTCTCTCTCCCAAATGGCCGGTGCCTGACCGTGCCGCATTTCCGCCTCCGCTCCTCAACGGTTTGGACGAAAATAGTTGTTGCACTGAGCAAGTGTTTCTCAGTAAAGCCAACATGAAGCAGGCGAGGGGTATTTGTACAGATAGTTACGAACACTCATTTTGCGGGAACGCGCGCAATAGATGCGGGAAGCCGCAATTTGACGTGAGAGTTCAGGACTATGGATTTTGTAGCCACCCGCCTATGATGCAAGCCAGACTGCAGGGAGGCACTTGACAGTCGGGAGGGTACTCGGACCATGCTCGATTCCCAGCCAGGCATATTGTTTGACCACTATCTAGGGATTTCCCGATTGCTGGCCGGGCAGCTTGATTTTCACTCAGCGATCCGCGCCGTGGCGGACGAAGTCCGCAAGATCATACCCCATGATCATTTTGATGTTTGCATCATCATGGTCGATGGCAAGTATCACACCGCCTATGAAAGCGGCATGGAAACAGACTGGGGCAAACGTCCGCCGGCGCTGGTCTCGGGCAGCCCGATCCGCTCCATTCTTGACGGCAGTGAGGAATTCATACTGTCGGCCGACGCCTGCATGGATCCGAGATTTCATTTCGAAGGGGCCTTTTCCCAGCCGATCATCGAAAACCGCTTGCGCAGCCGCCTGCATGTGCCTTTGAAGGTTCAGGGCGATGTGATTGGCGCATTGAGCTGCTCCAGCCTTGAAGTTGATGTTTACGGGCTTGAGGACATTGACCACGCCCGGCCGATTGCCGATTTGCTGGCGCCATATTTATTTGCGTTGCGAGCTGCCGAGCAGGCCAAAAGATCCGCCATTGTGGAAACGGAGGCGACTGCGCGGGAGGAGGGGTTGCGACTGGGAGCGCTCAAGCTGACCCAGGCACTCGAAGCCGAGCGCCAGCGCATCGGCATGGACTTGCATGACCAGACATTGGCCGATCTCACCCGTCTCGCAAGACGTCTGGAAAAGCTCGCCCATAAACCGGAAGTCGCAGGCGAGGCGTTGGAGCCGCTGTTTCGCGGCCTGCAGCACTGCATGCAGGATCTGAGAGACATCATCGAAGACGCAAAGCCTTCAATCCTGCACTTGTTTGGCTTTGCGCAAGCAGTGGAAAATCATCTGGATCGGTCCGTGCGCGATTGCGGCCTGAACATCGATTGGCACCTTTCCGACCAGGCCGGCGGTGTTATTGACAGCTTCAACCCAACGGTCACTGTGTCCTTGTTCCGGATCGTGCAGGAAGCCATCAACAATGCCATTCATCACGCCCAGACAAGCGAAGTCACGGTGCGGCTGCTGGAAATGGCCGGGCAGATCAGCGTCGAAATCATTGATGACGGCGTCGGCATAGAAAAACGTGTCCGGCGACCCGGCAGCGGCATCGAAAACATGAAGACAAGGGCAAGGCTGATTTCAGCCCGGTTCGAGATCGACCGGATCAATACCAAAGGCGGCACTGTGGTTCGCATCACCCTGCCGCAAGGTCACCAGAATGTGGAAATGCAGCCATGAAAGTTATCATCGTTGAAGACGATCCGCTGCATCGTTCCTATCTGCATGAGGCCGTGCGCGAAGCCTTGCCGGAATGCGAAACGGTGATGGAAGCGGAAAACGGCGCGGTGGGAGAAAAACTGGCGCGCGAACACCGCACGGCCCATATCATCATGGATTTGCAGATGAGTGCGCGCAATGGCATCGAGGCGGCCAGGACAATCTGGAAGGAGCGGCCGGAGACCCATATCCTTTTCTGGTCCAATTATTCCGACGAAGCCTATGTTCGCGGTGTATCCCGCATTGTGCCGGATGGCGCGGCCTATGGTTATGTGCTGAAATCCGCATCGGATGACCGGCTGAAGCTGGCTTTGCGCAGCATATTCATCGAGTCCCAATGTGTGATTGACCGCGAAGTTCGCGGCATGCAGCAGCGCAGCCTGAACCGCAACAGCGGATTTACCGACGCCGAATATGAAGTGCTGGTGGATATTGCACTGGGTTTGACCGACAGGGCCATTTCCAAACGCAGAAATCTTTCTCTCCGCACAGTCCAGAACCGTTTGCAGCAGCTTTATGAAAAGCTTGAAGTTCACATGGTGGGTCCTGATGACAAGCCTGACAGCCGCTTCAATCTAAGGACACGGGCAATAACCGTGGCCTTGCTGCGAAAACTTCTCAATCATTCCGCACTGGAAAAGGCGGAAGAAGAGCTTGCACAATGGCTGGACAGCCATTGAAGCCATTTGAGCAGGCGGCTCCGCAGGCGTGAGACAGGCACACGGCCCGGTTTTCCATTCCCTGATTGACCTTCTTGCGCCCAATTGGCCCGTACCGCGTTGCAAACGGGGTTGCTTTCCTTAGAAAGGGTGTGCTGTTTTGAGCGGGCTGAATGCCGGCCCATCATCACGGTTCTGTGACGGAATTGGGTGATTCAGGAGAATCAAGTGCGCCTAAAGTTCATCTCTGCATTATCCATGATCGCGTTTTTGCTGCTCTGCCAGACAGCCCAGGCGGAATGGCAGGCTGTGGAACGGATTGAAACCTATTCGATCCGGGGAACCACGGGCGCCGAGCTATATGCCTCGATCGGCAAGAATGGACCGCTTGTCGGCGGCAAGATCCGCGCGATCGCACATACCAGGTTCAAGCTGACATGGTCGCGGAAATACGAACGCAAGGCGAATGCCTGCGCGCTCGTAACGGCGCATCCCAAACTGATCATAATTTTCACTTTTCCCAAGCCCGCCAATGCATTGCCGGCGCCAACCAAAAAAAACTGGGAGACTTTCATTGCGGGGCTGCGGGACCATGAAAGGGTGCATGCGGACAGCATCGTGGATCTGGTGCGCGATATAGAGGCTGCGACCGTCGGCTTGCTGGTTGAAGACGATCCTGGCTGTCGCAAAATCAAATCCGAAATGAAGCGCCGCTTGAGCGCAATTTCGCAGGCGCAAAAGCAACGCAGCCGCCAATTCGATCAGGCAGAAATGGGCGACGGCGGCAATGTACGCAATCTCGTTCTTGGGCTGGTCAATGGCGGCTAGCCGTGACGGCCAGGCAAATGCAAAAAAAAGAGGCGGCAAGCGGAATTTCGGTCAATACGCAAAAGGGCCGCCCAAAGGCGGCCCTCCCACGAGTATCTGGCCTGGTGATGGCCCGGATGGCGAATCGCGATCCGAAGGATTGAAGACTATTTCAGGGGCTGCCCCAAAACAGCTGCTCCAGTTTCCATGCCGTTCACGAGGTCTGAATTCTCATTAGACATCCGACCACCATCCTTTCGTTTGTTTCCGATTGCTTAAATATGGATCAAAAACCGGGTGAGTCAATAGAAATATGGATTTTTGAATTGAAGTGTCGCGCCAAGACTGTGCCGTGGCGGCATGCTGTTTGCATGGTGCAAACCATGCGGTTTTTCCCCAGGCAAAGCACAAGAGGTCTCCGTGTCATTGAAAAACCCCACTTAAGACACAAACATTGCTTGAAAGGATGCTAGTTGATACGCGAAGCGGGCGAGTCACTACAAGCATGCACGTTGGAAACTGTTGATCACCGAACAGGGTGTCTGTTCACATGAAATCACCCTGTTATCTAAATTTCACATGACAAACGGAGCCTTGTTGGTTAAGGATGAGTTAAGAGGAGTTGCGACGACGGGGTGTTTAGATGCGGGAACTTGATTGGAAGAACTTAATATTTGCCGGACCCTTAAGAAAATATTCATTCACAGCAAATGAAGGCAACTATTTTCTTGAAATTGATCTGCCGAAAAATTCAGCATTACATGCTCAAAATTTAACAGGGCAGGCAAAAATCAAATATAATCTTGATATAATTTGTGCATTATTCGCGTTGTGCATGCTGAGCCCTTTATTTCTATTTATATGCCTGCTCATAAAACTTGAAGATGGCGGCCCGATTTTCTTCACGCAGGAGAGATGGGGAATCTATTGCAGCAGGATAAAAATCTACAAATTTCGCTCCATGAGTGTTGAACTTTGTGACCCAACCGGGGTTGCGCAAACCGTCGTCAATGATCCGCGGCTGACCAGGGTGGGCCGTTTGCTGTGTCGCTACAATCTTGATGAACTGCCGCAACTGCTGAATGTCCTCAAAGGGGAGATGTCCTTCGTCGGTCCCCGTTGCCATGCAATCGGCATGTTCGCGTCAGGCATGCTCTACGAAGAATTGGTGCCGAATTATCACCTGCGTCATCAGGTTCGCCCCGGCATTACAGGTTTGGCCCAAATCCGCGGACTGCGTGGCCCGACAGACAATGCAATACCATCCAAGCTGAGAATTCGTGCGGATCTGTACTATATTGCCAAATTCAGTCTTTGGATGGATCTCAAGATTTTGTTGAAAACCTTTGCGTTGGCAACAAGTTTGCGTGGTGTTTGAAAGCTTTCACGGGCGCTGATATTTCTTGCAAATATTAACGAATACTTGTTGCTTTGTTGACAAATTTACCAGAACCCGCGAGAAAGATTTTACGAGGTGTGCAGATGAAAACATCGAAAAAGAATCAAGATGCGTTGAGCGGAGCTTCCGCACCGGAAGATCTCAACGACAATGATCAAAACGCCAAGCTGAATGAAATCATTTTGGCAAACAAGATCAGCATCAATGCGGCACAAGAAGATGCTGCAAAGCAAGGAAGCAACGTGTTTTTTGACGCTTGGGTTATGATTTGCGCCTTCTTCCTGATGGGTATCGCCGCAATCTATTGTAAATTTGTTTCCGACGAAGCCTGACATCTCTTGCGGCTTCCAGAAACCGTTCCGGTTTCTCAATGTTCCCCAATCGGAAATATGAAAACGGCAAGACAGGCTGTGGTTCTGTGGGCGTTTTGGCGTCATGGCGTTGCGGATTCATCGGACTTCGCAGGGGGCGCTTGCAACGCTTTGAAATCATGACTGATGTTACCGTTCCGGCGTTCCCGATTGCATGCCAACTGGCCCGATTTCTATAATTCCCAAAAATGTTGCACTACAATATTTCGCATCGCTCATGCGGGTACTGCCGCAGAAATTCAACTAAATATCGGACTACAAACGGAAATAATCACTGCTGGTATTCAGGTCGTTTCTGAATAACATTCAAGGGCATATGCTTCAAATAACCCATATTCAGCGTTTCCAGCTTGCGATGCTGGCACATTGTGCAATTCAGCAACAATGTCAGAAAAATAGTCTGTATAAGCACAAAAAAATTTTGGTGAGAATTAATTGCGGCAAGATTGTCAGATATATTATTTTGCAGTGCAGCATTGAAGTTTTTCATGAAACTGATTCCCTGTACTTTGAGTACACCGTCGTCTTTTTCTGAGCTTCAACATGTAGCTGTTGGTTGGGAATTGTTAGTTCCGGCGCGTGCCTGCTGCATTGAAATTAGGTTGCTCCTGTTAATCGAGCAGTACCGAAAAATGAACAGGAATATGTCTGCGGCTTGTTGTTTTTGACGGGCTCGTTTGCTGACTGGACGCTTAGGAAAAGGATACCCATTCATGGATGATACTGCAAAAAAAGGCACCATTGTCGTATTTGGTGGGTCGGGATTCATTGGTACGCATCTATTGCGACGCCTGGCGGATGCCGGGGATCATCATGTCATCAGCATGGATTTGAAGGTTCCCCAAACCCGCATTGCCGGCGTCGGCTACCGGAAAGTGGATGTCAGGAACCTTGATGGTGTGCGCCTGCCGACGGATACAGTCAGGATCTACAATCTCGCTGCGGTGCATACGACGCCGGGTCATGCCACCCACGAATATTACGACACGAACGTTGCCGGCGCGTTGGAAGTCATAAAACTGGCCGAAAGCGTCGATGTCAAAGAGATCATATTTTCAAGTTCCATTTCGATTTACGGCCCCGGCGAAGACCGGAAAACAGAGACCTCGATCCCGGCCCCGACATCGGCCTATGGCTCTTCAAAGTTTCTTGCGGAAAAGATTCACCGCAACTGGCTGGAAGGCGCCGATGATCGAAGACTGGTCATTGCCAGGCCGGCCGTGGTGTTTGGCCTTGGCGAGGGCGGCAATTTCACCCGTTTGGCATCTTTGTGCCGCAAGGGGCTTTTCCCTTATCCGGGCCGTCGCGACACGATAAAGTCCTGCATCAGCGTTGACGACCTGCTCGATGCCATCGATTTTGCCCGCAACAGTGCTCCGCGTTATGTGCTGTTCAACGGCGCCTATCCGCAGCGCTATACGATCGAACAGATCGTCAATGCGTTCATCTCGCAACATTTCCCCAAGACCCAGGTCATGAACGTTCCGCAGTGGATTTTGATCTCAGCTGCGAAAATGCTCAGCATCGTGGATTTCTTCAATCTCGGGATTCATCCGGAGCGTGTTCTCAAGCTGATCCGATCCACGGATGTTTATCCCCAGTGGCTGATCGAAAACGGCAAGGAATTTCCAAACGCCCTTGAAGAAGCATTGGACAAATGGG
Source organism: Rhizobiaceae bacterium (assembly GCA_041742335.1). Taxonomy (GTDB): domain Bacteria; phylum Pseudomonadota; class Alphaproteobacteria; order Rhizobiales; family Rhizobiaceae; genus Rhizobium_E. The sequence goes on along the minus strand of JBGSIT010000035.1, from coordinate 71,228 downwards.
GCAGGGAGAGCAACGGGCAGTTCAATTAACCCGTTGAACTTGCTCTGAACGAACACAGCAGACCGGGTGCGGCGCATTCCGGTTCTGGTGTTTGACCGGCAATCCGCAGGGCGCGGCCTTGCCGATTGGGCGTATGGCAACCGGTACAATCCCTCTTGATGCCTGCCGGAAATGGCAGCCAACGTCATGAAATTGGTCAAACGGAAAACGAGGGAATGTATTGAAAGTTGCATTGGTACACTACTGGCTTGTCGGCATGCGTGGCGGCGAAAAAGTACTTGAGGAACTATGTGATCTGTATCCTGACGCCGATATTTTTACGTTGGTCGTCGATACCTCGGCGCTGACGCAGAAAATCCTGCAACATAAGATCACAACGTCGTTTTTACAAAAAATAGGCGGCAGGAAGCATTATCAGAAAATGCTTCCGCTGATGCCGTTTGCGCTCGAAGCTTTTGACCTGACCGATTATGACCTGGTTATTTCCAGCGAAGCAGGGCCGGCCAAGGGCGTCATAACCCGCCCGGACGCCTTGCATGTGTGCTACTGCCATTCACCGATGCGTTATATTTGGGATCTCTATCCGCAATACCGCGCAAGCGCAGGGTCATTCGCGCGCTTCATCATGTCCTGCACATCGCCGCTATTGCGGCAATGGGATGTGACGACAGCGGCGAGGGTGGATCATTTCATTGCCAATTCCGCCTATGTCGGCAAAAGAATTGAAAAATTCTACCGCCGCGCATCAACGGTGATCCACCCGCCGGTGGATGTGGAGCGTTTTGCGATTGCAGAGGCGCCGGGTGACTATTATTTGTGCGCCGGACAGATTACTCCCTACAAACGGATTGACCTGGCAGTTGAAGCCTGCACCAGGCTGGGCCGCCGTTTGGTGGTCATCGGATCTGGCGCAAACAGCGAACTCCGGCAAAAGGCCGGGCATAATGTTGAATTCATCGGCGCCGTCGATGATGCGACGCTTGCGGGCTATTTTGCCGGCTGCCGGGCGCTGCTCTATCCCGGGGTCGAGGATTTCGGAATTGTGCCGCTGGAAGTGATGGCAAGCGGCCGCCCGGTCATCGCTTTCGGGCGCGGCGGCGCGGCGGAGACTGTCGTTGAAGGTAAAACCGGATTACTGTTTCACGATCAAACCGTCGAAGCACTGGCCGCCAGCATTGGCGATTTCGAAAACAGACAGGCCGATTTTGTCCCGCACGAAATCCGCGCTTATGCGCTTTCCTTCAACCGCGAACGTTTCCGTGATGAAATGCGTGCCTTCATCAAGAATTTGGGTGTTGACAGTGCTGGAAGTGGTAAGCTGAATGAAAATTGATTGCCTCCTCTTTGCCTGCAAGGACAATCCGCTCATCGAAGCCTATATTGCATTCCATTTAATTGCTGGTTGCCGATCAGAAGCATCAGTGTCTGCCAGTTATCTGCGAGGTCCAATCCTGTAATGGACGCTATTCCAATCCTCATATTTTGGAGTTTGGCTTTCTGGGGATTTTTTAGCCGCCGCCCGGTCATGATTTACCTGTTCTTTGGCTCAATGTCATTTGGCGCTTTCGCGGTCGTGCCTCCAACATTGACTGCGGGCCTGACATTCACGCCCACTCCCATGCTGGCTTTGTTGGTTATCCTCAGATATCTCGGCAACAGGAGATCGATTGAAGAAGCCTTGGCGCTCGCGCTTCGACCAAGCCATCTTCTTCTGCTCACATTGTTCTGGTTGACTGCAGTCATAACGACAATCTTCATGCCGCGGTTATTTGCCGGTTCCGTCAGCATCGTTCCGATGCAAGTCACGGCGCTCTCGACTGACACAAATCCGTTACGGCCGACACTTCAGAATCTCTCGCAATTGGCCTACCTGACGATATCGGTATTGACAGTCTTCGCATTTTCCAGGGCGATGAGAACGGCAAGTATGCGTCAGCATGCCTTGCACGCTTTGTTTTATGGTGGCGTTCTCGTCATAATCACAGGGTTTGTGGATTTCTTGACCCTTTATATTCCTATAAAGCCACTTCTGGAGCCGTTTCGAACGGCGACATATGCATTGTTGACCGAAGTGGAACTTTTTGGAGGCAAAAGGGTCGTCGGTTTAATGCCGGAGGCATCGTCATTTGGAAGTCTAAGCCTGACTTTTCTGGTCACACTTTATTTTTTCAGGCCGGCGGTTGTAAATCAGTATCTCCGTGAACGAGCCATACCAGTCTTGTTGATCCTGTTGCTTGTCATGGTATGGCTGTCGACTTCGTCGGCAGCCTATGTGGGGCTGGTCATTTTCTTCGCCGTCGTCGCGATCCACTGGTATAGCAACGCTTTTTTTGTGCGACGCGATTTACGGATACGCAGCATGTTTGGAGGCGTGTTTTGGACGGCCGCATTTAGCCTAGCAGTTATCGCTGTCGTCATCTTGTACATGGCACACTTCTTAGATCCCCTCGTCAAGATGATTGATGAGATGGTGTTTCAAAAAACTTCGACTAGTTCATTTGAAGAGCGCAGCTTGTGGACTGCGATATCCTGGAAGGCGTTGCTGGACACTTATGGCCTTGGAGTCGGTTTGGGAGCCACACGGGCCTCCAATGGCTTTGTGGCAATCATAAGCAATACCGGTGTACTCGGCGCCCTGTTTTTTTACGGCTTCGTGTTGCTGTCGTTCCTGAGGCGAGCCAATCGCATTGATACTGTTGATGCCTTGATGCTCAGTGCCTTTCGATGGTCTTACCTTCCCGGTCTGGTGATTGGCCTACTCATAGGTACCAGTGCCGATTTCGGTACCTATAGCGGCTTCAGATTTGGTCTGGTTATGGCCATTGCAATATCACCGGCAACGCCACGCGGAAGTGTAACGTTGACCAAGGCGCTTTCCCGAACAAACAATGCGAGATGGAACAATGTCTAAGTCCATGGCAATCGACGGCGTTTTGCCGAATCAAATTGTAGACGGCGGATATTGCGTCGGATGCGGGTCTTGTGCATTCGCATTTCCGGACGCTTTTCGAATGGAAATAGGGGACGCTGGCCACTGGCAAGCAGCAAGCATCGGCAATTTCCCATTGGAACGTGAGCAGGAATTTTTGAACCTTTGCCCAATGTCCGGTGCTGGCGCTGATGAAAACGAAATCGCTGCCGAACTCTATCCGGATTTGACGATCGATTCGTCGCTGGGGCGCTACGCGCGCACAATTGCCGGTCATGTTACGGAAGGAGATTTTCGCGAAGTCGGCGGATCAGGTGGAATGGTGTCGTGGGTTTTGGCCGAACTATTACGCAAAGGTGAAGTGGATGCCGTGCTGCATGTTGTCCCTACAGGCGGGCTTGATGCGGACAGAATGCTGTTTCGCTATGCGGTGTCCGATAACGAAGAGGCAATCCGTGCCGGTTCAAAGTCGCGTTATTATCCAATCGAAATGTCAAAGGTGCTGCAGCAGATTGTTGAAAATGATAATCGCTACGCGATAGTGGGTTTGCCATGTTTCATAAAGGCCGTTCGGCTTCTGGAGCGTTCAGGTCGAATTCCAGTCGGCCGGGTTGCCTTTTGTATTGGTTTGGTATGCGGACATTTGAAAAGCCGCTATTTTGCAGATTATCTGGCATGGCAGAAAGCGATTGAACCGGACCTAATGGTTGATTTCGATTTCAGGAAGAAACTTCCCGAACGCCCCGCTTCGGCATATGGATTTTCGGCAAAATGGGTGGACGCAAATACAGCTAAAACCGATTTGGCTATCTATCCTATGGATTCTGTTGATGGCCGCGATTGGGGCGAGGGACTTATGAAGAACCCTGCCTGCGAATTTTGTGACGATGTTCTGGCGGAGTGCGCAGATGCAGTCATCGGCGACGCTTGGTTGCCTGATTACGTAGATGACTGGCGTGGTACAAATGTCGCGGTTATCAGGGACGTTCGTATAGCCAATATCGTAAAGGTGGCCGAAGCCGAGGGGCGTCTGTCGCTAACTGACATTAGTGTAGAAGATATAGTCAAGAGTCAGGCGTCAGGCTTGCGGCATCGTCGTGAGGGGCTGGCGCATCGGCTGGCGCGGCGTCTTGATGCTGGTATATGGGCACCTCGGAAGCGCGTTGTCCCGCGATTGGCCGAAACAAAAGCGCGGCGTGATATTTATGATCTGCGACTTAAGATTTCAGAAGTGTCGTCGACAGCTTTTGCGAACGCAAGAAACGCGGGAAGTCTCTTATCGTTTCAGAAGACTATGAGTCCGATCTTGTCGAATTACCGGCGAGCAATACGAAGTTCGTTGTTCATCCGCGCTGTAGGCAAGGGGAGGCGAATATTGTTTGGATTTGCACGCGCAGCGCGGAAGAAATTACAGGAAAGAACCGTAAACTGATGGCTACGCTCGCTCCATCCAGAAGCCGCAACCTCGTGATTACGCGCGCAGGTTCAGAATCGTTGCATGCTGAATGGTTCAAAAGTGCTGAACCGGATTTTGATTTACTCGTTACCGCCTATTCGCAAGATGCTCCAATTGCAGATGGCGAGTTCCGCATTTTTGTGCCCGGCCCGAAAGTTGCCGGTTATGCCGAGACTTTTCGGCGTCATCCAGAGATTTTCGACCGGTATGAATATATAGCCCTGATAGATAATGACATTAGCGCCGATGCTGCCGCAATTAACGCAAGTTTTTCAACCGGGCGTGTCGAGGGTCTCAAGCTCTGGCAACCCAGCCTGACAATCGATAGTTATTTTACCTATGCGATGACGCTGCGAAATCCTCTGTTCCGCCTGCGTTTCACCGATTTTGTCGAAATGATGTGCCCGTTTTTCGAAGCAAGTGCGTTATGCTCGGCTTTGCCACTTTTCGAGATGGGTTTTGAGACAGGAATTGACCTCGCCTGGGTCAGCCCAGAAATGATTCGAAACCAACAGGCAGCGGTTCTGGATGCCGTATCGGTGCGGCACACAAGGCCAGTCGGCGTTACCAAGCTTGAACAGGGCTTTGACGAGTCGGAAGGCTACGATGTCCAAGTCAATGCCTTCCTGAAAAGTGTGGGTATACCCTATTTTTCATATCCGAGGATTCTTGGCGGGCTGCTTCGGGGTAACGTTCGTGTGGCAGCCGGTCCCTTGATGACCGTCGCTCACGCAGTGCAATTGCGCGGTCTGATTGGTTCGCCCGAAACGCCGAAGCATCTGCTTCGCGCTCTCTATCACCTCGCTGGATTTGGAATTGGCGCACAATATCACAACCGTGCGAAGACGAACTGAGATGTTGGCGCACAAGGTAGCTATCGGATCACTCGTGCTCGGCGCTGCGCAGCTTGCTTCGCGTTTTTTTGATCTCATAGCGATGGTTGTCATCGCAAGGCTGCTTACGCCGGAAGATTTCGGCCTCGTTGCACTGGCGGTGTCAGTGATGCTGGTTGTCAATGCAGTCACGGATTTGCCGGTAGCGGATGCTCTTGTTCAGAAAACGCATTTGGAACCCGGGGATGTGGATGCAGTCTTCCCCCTCAGTATCATGCGCGGTTGCCTTGTGGCGCTGGTCATCATTATTGTAGCCGAGCCGGTTGCAATGATTTTTGAGGATGGCAGGCTCACCTTCATGCTGGCGGTTTTGGCAACAGGGCCGCTGGCGAGTGGTTTTGCAAGTCCGATGATGATTATGTTTCAAAGACAGGTGAACTACGCTCCCGCAGCCAAAGTTCAACTGCTTGGCAAGAGTGTGGCCTTCGCAGGGTCTGTCACCATCGCCTGGGTGACCCATTCCTATTGGGCGCTCATTGCAGGACTGGTAGCAGCCCCTTTGGTCATCACTTTTGTAAGTTACGTTTTCGCGCCCTACAGGCCGCACTTGCGCCTTTCGGGTGCATTTGGTCTTCTCTCCTTTACTGGTTGGATCACCGCATCCCGGCTCATTTGGACACTGAACATGCAGGCCGACAGGTTCTTCATCGGTGGCATGCTGGGAAAACTTCAGCTTGGCTTCTACACCCTCGGCAGCGATTTTGCTTCCACAGCGACATACTCCTTGGCTACTCCGGTCACGCAGACGCTTTTTTCCGGTTTTTCGCGCATCAGTGATAACCAGGAGCGTTTACGAGCAGCCTATCTAAAAGGTCAGCAGGTGATCATGGCTTGTATCATGCCCATTGGCGTAGGGCTGGCTGTTACAGCGACGCCTCTCGTGGATCTGGTACTCGGACCTAAATGGCATCCGGTGGTTCCCGTCATTGTCTGGTTGGCGCCGGCAATTTCACTTCAGATGCTCACTGTTGCGGTACACTCCATTTCCATGGCAACCGGAAATACGCGAATGCTGACCATTCGTGAACTCGCCAATCTCACTATCCGCCTGCCGCCAACCATCATCGGGGCATTGTGGTTCGGAATGATCGGCGCGGTAATAGCCCGGGCAGTCTTTGGGTTGGTGGTTGTGTGGGTAAATCTCCTAATCGCCGCAAGATTGCTGAAACTTCCGGTTATCCGGCAGTTATCCTACTGTTGGCGCAGTGTAGCGAGTGTAGTGCTGATGGGCGGCGTTGTCTTGATAATCGGCGAGTACTTGCCGGCATCCGAAGCAACGACAGGAAAAATCGCTTATCTGGCCTTGCAGGTCATGTGCGGCGCGCTTGTTTATGGCGCAGCCCACTTTACTTTTTGGCAAGCCGTTGGAAAACCCGATGGAGCCGAGACTTTTGTAATCGACATTCTGAGCCACGCGGTTGCAGCACTAAAGCGCGTACGCCCGTCTGCAGAAAACTGACAACCATCAAGGAAACCATAATGAAGATTTTGATCTGCATGATCACCTCAATGGCTAATCGCGGTGTCGATGCGCTGGTAGCTTCCAAAGCAACTCAACTCGCTAAGAGTTTTCCTGGCGCACAAATCGACGTTCTTACCCGGAATTTGGTGACCAACAGGCCCTTGCTGGAAAAGCGGGGTCTCGGCCACGTTGAGGATCCTTTTCATGGCTGGCGTCAGAGCCTTGTCACCAAAACTTCTTTCCTTTCACCCCTGGTTCGCCTGCTCGGTGGCAGGCAGTTGGCGCAATTGGCAAAAGTCGATCGCGAACTAGCAACATATGACCTGGCGGTCTTTTCTGGCGGTGACAATATCAGTTCTGATTATGGCAGTCCGGAACAATATTTTGTTCCGGTTCGCAAACTCATCGCTGCCGGTGTCCCAGTCGTATTCATGGGACAATCGATAGGTCCGTTCCGCGCCGACGACCACCGAGAGAGCTTTTTGTCGGTGGCACATCATAGTCCATTGATTACGCTGCGCGAGTCGGCAAGCTACAATTACGTTGTTAATGATTTGGGGGTGCCAAAAGAGAAGGTGCACCTGACAGCCGATACCGCGTTTTTGCTTGAACCCGCACTTCAAGAATTGGCACTCAAGATGATGCGTTCTTTCGGGATCGATACTGCGAGGCCGGTTATTGCCCTATCCGTTAGCGGCGGCATTAGCAGTTTTGCTTCGGCAGACGGAACGAGCCATTTGGATGCACTTGAGCGACTCGGGCGTCGAATTCTGGCCGAAACAAATGCACAGTTGTTGGTAATCCCGCATGTGGAGGATGAGAATCCAGATAACAATGACCTCATTCCTGCTGACGCATTCATGCGGCGTCTAGATTTTGACCCGCGGGTCCGTCTGGCGCGGGGATATTTTACCAGCAATGAATTCAAGGCAATTGTCGCGCAATGCGACATGGTGATCGCCGAACGCATGCACGTCGCAATAGCCGGTCTGTCTTCAGGCATTGCCACCTTTGTGATCGGTTACAGCGTCAAGGGTCACGGTATAATGTCTGACGCATTTGGTGTGGATTCACTTGCAGAGGGTCTTGTGACGCCGCTTAACGATTTCATGGAAACTCCATCGGAAGACGACAAGATCATGTCGGTCTGGAATAATCGTGTCACCTTATCTCAAAATCTGAAGAAGCGCCTGCCTGCTATAAAGGAACTAGCAGAGAAGAACTTTACGTTGCTCCGCGAAATCATAAAATAGCAAAAAATCCAACTTAGAGTCAGCGCGATTAAGAGCAAGGCGGAAATTGGGTCTTTGATATTATCCCGCGCTTTGTACCTGTTGACGAAGAAGAATTTGAAGGAACGATAAATGGCATCTCTGATCTCTTGCCTTATACCGGTTTACAATGGAGAAAAATATTTGGCGCTAGCCCTTGATTCAATATTGAATCAGACATTTCAAGATTTCGAGATCATCGTTGTTGACGATGGGAGCACTGACAAAAGCCATGAAATTTTGGCTGCTTTTGCCAAAAAACATTCAAAGATACAAGTTCGGCGAAAGGAAAATGGTGGCATTGTCGATGCCTTGAATCATGGACTGAAATTCTGTACGGGCAAGTATATCGCCCGAATGGACTGTGACGACATTGCAATTGAAGATCGATTTGAAACGCAGATTTCGGAGTTCGAAAAACAAAAGGACGCTGTAGCAGTTGGCGGGTATATAAGGGGAATGGATGAGAGTGGCAATATTGCGCCGGGAATGGGTATTTCGCCCAGTCGTGTCACAAAAACCAACCTAGATACTTTCCCACCGATCGTCGCGAATGTGCAGCATAGTGCGGGTATGTTTCTTCGGTCAGCTATGCAAGCTGTCGGGGGGTATAGAGCGACGTTTCCGCATGCCGAGGACTACGACCTCTACCTGAGACTTGCACCATTCGGCAGGTTCTACAATCCGCCAAAGGCCGTCATTTTTTACAGGCAACACAATGAGTCTGTCTCCGCGCGCAATCTTTTGCTGCAAGAAACAAGTGCTGCACTCTCCGAAATGTCAGCATATGCCCGGAAGTTGGGTTTGGATGATCCTGGGGATGAAAAACATTCGTTGAATTTGATCGAATACAATGAGTTACTTGGCGATGATCTTTGTCCGTTTGACACAATGAGCCGCTACATTGAATTCAGGATGTATCGACGCCTTAACCCCGGAAATCTTCCCGGCAAAGGCGAATATGGCGAAAGAGTTAAACGGGGGATTTTGAGTTTTCGTAGTTATAAAAGAAAAAAAGATATCCAATTGAATGTGAGAATTGTCTTATCCTACATAAAGTCGAGACTCACGATGTTACCTATATTCAAGAATTATATAGAGTTCATAAAATAATGTCAAATAAATATATAAGTATTAAGTGAATAATGAATAACAGACAAAATATAGATATGTATAATTTGGCAAATTTGGAGAAATTAAAATGCATTACAGAAATATTTCTTACATGTATCGGATGTTCTAAATATTTATTTTGTTGGTGTTTTTTATTATTTTGCCTAAAGCGTTGGCTGCGATGTCTAGAATGGAATGGTAATGAAAGGTGTTACAAATGCTTAGAATCGCAGTAGCAATTGCGACAGCCGGGAGAAAGGCGGTCCTTTCGGATACAATCCGCTTCCTCGGTAATCAAGCGCGCCCTGCGGACGAAGTTCTGATCTGTCCGGCGAAATCAGACGATGTCGATCTTAGTGTCCTGGCAGAAAATCCTAATCATTGCCGGATCATTTCAAGCAAGCCAGGATTGCCCGCTCAACGCAATGCGATAATGGATGCCTGTGATGCAGACATAATTCTTTTTTTTGATGACGATTTTCTGCCGGCGCCGGACTATTTGGCGGAAGTGGAGCACTTGTTCTTGTCTGATCCTTTTGTATTGGTGGCAACCGGCAAGGTACTTGCTGATGGCATATTGGGTCCCGGCATAGAGTTTCAGCAGGCCATAGTAATTATTGAAGCAGCTGGGGATAATGGGCCGCAGGAAGTAACAACGGTATATAACGGTTACGGATGCAATATGGCTATCCGCAGGGATAAAATAGCGCAGGCAGGCCTCCGGTTTGATGAAAATCTTCCATCCTACGCTTGGCTGGAAGATGTGGATTTTTGTCGTCAGGCGGCGCAGTTTGGACGAATTGTTCAGTCAAGCCGATTGCGAGGAGTGCATTTGGGAACCAAAAGCAGTGGGCGAAGCCCGGGAAGACGGTTGGGCTATTCACAGATTGCCAACCCGGTCTATCTGGCAAGAAAGGGCACCATGAGCTGGCGAAAATCCTTCAAGCATATGCTGTCAAATTTTATCGCCAACTTGGTCAAAAGTCCCATGCCTGAACCGTGGGTTGACCGGAAAGGGCGCCTCAAGGGGAATTTGAGAGCGTTGGCTGACCTCGTCAGGGGCAAAATGCGGCCAGACAAGATATTGGATCTCTGAGGAGAGATCGAGTTCCGGCAGATGGGCGCAGATATTGACGCACCGGTAGACTGAATTGCCATTTGTGTCGTCAACCATATGACAGTCTGCCTGTTTCGCATATCCGTGTTTGAAATGATCGAGCGATACCCATCTGTTGAACTAATGGAGTCTATTAGGCTGGATTATCTTTAGTTTCGCGTAAGGCGGTAGCTGAGTAGAAATTTGTGCAATTCGGAGCCAGTTCATGCGGCATAATATAATTTTCAACGGCAAGTTTACGACGACCAAAATGACTGGCGTCCACCGGGTCGCATACGAGCTGATAAATGCTGTTGATGGTCTCTTGGTCAGCCAAAAAGATATGGAACGGCGGGTCTTTATTGCCATTCCTAACGGAATTAGCCCTAAATTGGCACTGCGTCGAATCGTGCCCAAATGCGTCGGCTTTTTCAGCGGGTTCGCGAAAAACATATTGTGGGAACAATTTAATTTGCCGTTTGTGCTGCGCCCATCAATTTTGGTCAATCTATGCAATATTGGACCGGGTCTGAGCAGAAATGCAATTTCCATGATCCACGATGCGCAAGTTTTCGTTACACCAAAATCATACTCGCCCGGCTTCCGCCTTTGGTACAGATTTATTATCCCCATCATGGGCAGGCGACATCGGCGCATTTTGACGGTGTCGCGTTATTCTAAGAATGAATTGGTTCGCAACGGTATTGCGGACGAAAACAAGATTGTCGTCATTCACAACGGTTGCGATCATGTGTCTCGTTATTTACCCGATGAAAGAGTCGTTACGAAAAATGGTCTGGAGTCATACAAATTTATATTGGCGCTTTCCAACGTACAGCACCACAAGAACATCGGTGTACTTTTGAAGGCATTTCATTCTTTGGAAGCGCCCGGAATCAAGTTGGCCTTGTTTGGAGCGGCTAGCAAGGAAGATTTTGTAACTGCAGGCCACAGAGTTCCAGGAAATGTGGTATTTCTTGGGTCCGTATCTGATGAAGAACTTGCCGGATTGATGACAGAGGCGCTTGCATTTGCCTGCCCATCGCTAACCGAGGGGTTTGGGTTGCCGCCGCTGGAGGCCATGATGCTTGGTTGTCCGGCTATTGTCGCACCATGTGGGGCGCTGCCGGAAGTCTGCGGTGAAGCCGCAATCTACGCTGAGCCCGCAGAGCCAACGCAATGGTGCAATGAAATCCGGAAATTGGCAGAAGAGCCAGAACTCCGCAAAAAAATGGCAGCGGCCGGAAGACGCCAAGCACAAAAATTTACCTGGGACAAAGCGGCCAAGGAATTAATAGAAGTCATCAAACAAGTTTCTGGGAATATCACGTGATGTGGCCCCAACAGATGAATCGGTCTTTTCATGATATTGAACAATTGTAGACTAGTTGCCTGATGTTGTTATGCAATGAATACAAGCTCTCTAATAACGGTATCGCAAATTTGGAATGATCATCATGATTGACCGGCGATTATTTGTGCAAGGCATGGCTGGCGTTTTTACCGGCGCAACAGCCTCCAAAGCAGAAGCCTTTAGCCAGGTAGCGGCCGATGGATCGCAGGAGTCCGCAACATATCTTCGCCTGACTTCCGCGCTTCACGCAGAATTGGTTGCACAAAAAAGTGCTGCCAATGTCGACGCATTTTCATTTGTGAGGCCAGAAACGTTTGGCGCCAAGGGCGGCGACCCTAATTTTGATGATTCTGCAGCGATTCAGGAAATGATCGAAACCATTGAACAGCATCATAGGGGTACGGCTGTCTTTATACCCGGCGTCACTTATTATGTGGGCGATGCCGCCAGACTCCGCCTTGATCCGCAAAAAGTGACGCTGATGGGTTTCGGTGCGACCTTGAATTTTCAAAACAAATCGTTCGACAGTGCGTTGCCGGATAGTGAAAATGCCGGCCTTCTGGTTCAAAGCGCCGGTCAGAACTCGTACTATGGCCATGCGAGCCAATATATCGACGGGCTCCGCCTGCAAGGCACTGTCCGCAAGGGTGATAAGACACGCCACGGCATTGGTATTTATTTCAAAACAGACATGGAAGGATTTTCCAGCCGCTACACCCTGCGTAATTTCGATATCCATGATTGGGATGTTGGTGTGAAAATGGGTGATCGTGCCTATTTGGTCTCTTTGCTGCGCGGTGATATCTACAGTTGCGGCACGGGTCTTCATTTCGCAGGCAAGTCAAAGGATGCCGGCGAAAATATTAGATTGTCGATGGTTGATATCTTCAATAGCGGTACGGGCATCTTCAACGAGCAAGCCTATATGCATGCTTCGCAGTGCAGTTTTGATTATTGTATGGAACATCTTGTCAGATTGAGCGGCGGTTATTTTCACGCATCCGACTGCCACTTCGAACGCAATGCCGGCGATAAGGCCGAAGCTTATCCTTTCAGCATAAGCGGCGATTCCGAATTGTTGACGATGGGCGGCTATATTCAATTGAACCGCTCGCCGGAAATGCCGGTTTTAAAGCATTTCGCCTGGCTGGAGAACCAACGCTCCCGCTGGATTTGCCGCGACACGCGCATTTGGGGCCTCAAGACTGCGACAGATGAAATTTGCGGCGGCGAGGGGCGTTTTACAGGCTCCATGGCCGGTATCGGCAACAAGGCCATGTCCGGCTTTGTAAGCCGCGACGCCAACCATAATCTCTTTGCACCTTCCGCGACTGACAGTACAGGGCAATTGGTTTGGGACGCCTGGGCCTACGGCGGCAAAAGAACTGACCGGTTCAACACCTCTGCGATTGCCATTAATGGAGATGCCGAGAACTTACGCGTTGAGGGCATGGCATCAATGAAAATTGTAAAAACCGGCGGGACCAATGATGCCGGCCTCGTTCGGCTATTCGTCCCGCTTTGCGACCGCGGGCAGTTTTCTTTTGAATTCTGGTATAAAGCGGCGACCAACGGCGCTGAAGGCGTCGCGCCATTCTGGGTGACGCTGGAGTGGGTTCAACTGGCAGGATATGCCCCTGACGGCGTGCCGCAAATAGCGCGGCAAACCGGAAACGGTATAGTGCAGGTGGATGTGCCTCTTGAAACTGGTATTGAGAAATGGGAACGGTTGGCGAGTTCCACCCTTTATGATGACGATTCTTCAAAAGATAACGATGGATATCGACCAATTTGGGCCACCCATGCGGCCATATCGATCAATCTTGTAAAAACGCCAGATTCGACTACTTTGTGGGTGGTTGAGCCAACCGCCAACATCTTGTAGGTCGGTTCCCTCCAAAGATGAAATTGTCAAAAGGCAGAATGCTTGTTCAACAAAAGTTTCCAATATTTTGAAAATATTCAATTTATGGAAATGTTCCCGCAGCCAATCTGAAGTTCATAGCCCGAGATTGAAAAGTGATGACTTTTGGTCATCAGTGCATTCGTCTTTATAAATAATAGCATACATCGGACGGATTTCCTTCGAAACTCCGAGCGAAACCGCCATGGCATCAATCTGGCTCAAAAACATCACTTTCCGTGTTGGTGCGATATCGTAGATTTCGTTCCGGTAATAAAAAGCGAGTTTGCTGGTGTCATTCAAAAAACTCGAAAAATAGTTGCCTGTACCGCCGGAAAGATCGGCGCCAAATATTTGAAAGCTGCATTCGCCAGCTTGTCCGGCGAGAACGTCTCCGAATGAGCCGGCAGACTGAGTGGTCAACGCGACGCCCATTCTTGTAAAATGAGCAGCCAATTCCGGTCTTTTGGTCCATTCGCTCCAGGCATTGAGATCTCTGGAGCTGGCCAGAAATTGCGTCTGATAGAAAAAGCCTGCCACGGACAGCGCGATACAAAAACCCAGAAATCCCACGCTACGCACTGCGGCAACCATAAAAACCGACAGTGGCAATGATCACGACTGTCGCAAGGTTGGTCAAGTCTGCCCCATAACCGTAATGAAGTTCCTGAAAATGCGACGGGAACAGCGCCATCGCAACCAGCCGGACGGCATTGACAATAAAAACTCCCAATACTGCAAGTGAAATGATGGGAATATCACGGCGTGACGTTTTATGGTCGAACAATGCTGCAAAGGCGGTCCAGCCAACAAAAGCCAAGGAAATTGAATGGAAGGACGAACAGGGCCAGAATACGGTTAATGATGAAGAGTCTGTGGAGGAAATAAAAGTGTTTCCAACGCTCTTCAGGCCAAAAATGGCGGCGATAACGGATGTCTCCATTTCAAGGACAACGGGACCGATCAGCTTGAGAAATGCCGGGCCCCACAAAAGAGGAAAAGTCATCGTCAGGAAGATCATAATGGCCGCTCGAAAACGGGAATCAGAACCGTTTCCTGCAATGCCATGGACAGCTAAAAGGCTGACGCCAATCCAGCTCGCCAGATACCACGGTACGAAGCTCAGCAGGATCGCCGTTGCTGCCACGGCGATATCCAGCTTGCCGACCTCTGTACCGCTGTCGATTGCTAAAAGCTTCCAAAAGCCGATGACCAAAGCAAATACTACGATAGGGCTGAAGCCAAATAATGTGTAAATTGATTTCACAACACCATCGGTCGCTAAAGCTTTCATGACCGGTTGGCTCATCGCATTGACGATACAGATCGCAAAAATGCCCGCAAAAAACACCGGTCGCCGTAGCTCTTCAGCTTGTATCTGGTGTGTGCTCAATCTATTAGGGTCAGGACTCATTGATTGATCCAGAAGATGACAGTTGCAGCAATACAGATTGCCGACATGAATGTGTGTGCACATCGGTCATATCTGGTTGCTATGCGCCGCCAGTCTTTTAGCTTTGCAAACATGTTCTCCACCTTGTGACGCTGCTTGTATAAACTCTTGGAGTAGCTCCTTGGCGCGGTTCTGTTTGAGCGTGGTGGGATGCAGGCTTTGATCTTGCGGGCACTCAGCGCATCCCGAAACTCGTCGCTGTCATAGCCTTTGTCGCCGATTAGGACTTTGGCATTCGGCATCACCGCATAGATTAGCTTCGCTCCAATATGATCGGACAGTTGGCCTTCACTCAGGCAAAGAACCAAGGGCCTTCCAATACCGTCACACAGAGCATGGAGCTTGGAGTTCAGGCCGCCCTTCGTTCGACCAATACGGCGCGGAACAGCCCCTTTTTTGCCAGACTGCAAGCGGTCCGGTGAGCTTTCATGTGAGTGGCGTCGATCATCACGATGTCTGGTTCTTCTCCGCTACCTGCCAATCCGCTGAAGATGCGATCAAATACGCCCTTTTGTGACCAGCGCACAAAACGATTGTAGAGGGTCTTGTGCGGTCCGTAGATGTCAGGCGCATCTCTCCATCGCAAACCATTGCGGATGACGTGAATGATTCCGCTTATTACACGCCCATCATCGACACGGGGCCTTCCGTGGGGACGAGGGAAATAGGGTTTGATGCGCTCAAGTTGGGGTTCGGTCAGCCAATAATGATCAGACATGGGCAAATCCTCCTGCCCACTTGAATCACATCCTAAACAAGATTTGAATCCCTGCAATTGCGAAAGAAAGCTGCCATTCTATATTCAAGTAGAACGGCGTTTTGACCGTAAGATACCGTTAGCATTAAACTTGATCAAATTTGGTCAAAATAGTGCGATGAAAAAACGGACCCGTTGTAAAGCGGATCCGTTTTATCGATTCTTTTGACAGCAAGAAATTCCCGTTGACCAGATATCAAATCACTATTTGATCACTACACTTGCACGCATACCAGCTTCCAAGTGCCCAGGAATCTCACAGGTGATTTCAACCGGTTCATCGGTGGTTTGGACCGGCACAATGAACCATTCGACTGTTTTCCCTGCGCCGACTTCCACTTCACGGATATTCCCTTTGATTTCGGAGACCAGCTCACCTTTCTCGTCAGCAATCTCAATCTTGCGCGTAAAAATCCGCTCGCCCATCTCGTTTAATGCCAGTTCATGTTTGATTTCGTCGACATTGGTTAAAATGAGCTTGTAGGCCTGCCCGGTTACGAACTCGTAGTTGTCGGGCTTCAAATACATCCCATCGCCGTTGCTCCCCATTTCAATCACGACGTCAATCACATTTGCCCGACTTAGATCGCCATCAGCAAGTGCTGGCCCGGCAAGAGAGAATATCAGCATTGCGAGTGGTGTTGTCATCGTTTTCATTTTGTCACCCTTCAAAGCTTAAACGTTTCTATGTGAAATTCTTCAACTTAACACTCCTCAGGCTAACCGATTGCTGAGGTCAGGGCATTGATGTGTATCAACGCTGACCGCTTTAAATTGAATTTGAATTTAATGGTGAGAAAGATAGTCCGGTTACAGGACCAAACATTCCTGAGGACCCAATGGTTGCCAAACTTGTGCTCGAACCGGTCATTGCAAACTACCGGATTAGTGGGTCCTGACCCTAAACAGGGGGAAATACAATGCGTTATCTGCACACGATGGTTCGCGTCAAAGACCTGCAACAATCCTTGGATTTTTACACAAGATTGCTGGGCTTTGAAGAAGTCCGGCGGATCGAAAATGACAAGGGCCGCTTCACGCTTGTCTTCCTTGCCGCATCGGAAGATGTGAAGGCCGCGCGCGCCAACAAGGCGCCATGCATCGAATTGACATATAATTGGGATACGGAGGATTACGCCGGTGGACGCAATTTCGGGCACCTCGCCTATGAGGTCGACAACATCTATTCCTATTGTCAGCATCTGATGGACAACGGCGTCACCATCAACCGTCCGCCGCGCGACGGCCATATGGCGTTTGTCCGCTCGCCCGATGGAATTTCGTTTGAAATCCTGCAGAAGGGCGAAAGCCTGGCCCCGAGCGAACCTTGGTCATCGATGGCAAATACCGGAAGTTGGTAATTTTCTCCGGTGCAAAAAATTGGCGGCCAACTTTTTTTGGCCGCATTCCCTGTTCATGAAAATGGCTTGTTTGTACGAACGAGTTCGTTTTGTGTCTCTTGAGTCTCAGGGGCGCAACGGTCACGGCATTGTATCAACGGTTTACAATCCGGGATCCGTAAGGTAAACAGTTTTGCAATTTGCAGGGCGGCGAAAGAGCGGGGAAATTCCATTTGTTGGTTTATTGGGGGCTTAAAAACCTGCCAGGCAGGTCTTTGCGCGGCATTTTGATTGGAACTTCGATGCTTGGATTGGCGGGATGCATTTCATCGCCATCCAGCAATCTTGCAGTTGAAACGCTTACATCCGCCAGAACCGAGGCCGAAACAACCACCACGAGCGGTGACCAGGTCGTCGCCGCCAATCCGGCCCAGGATACAGGCGCAGCGCTTCAGGTGGCCGCCGACCAATCCCAGAACAACCCTTCCGATATTGAAACAGTTATCGCCCAGGCCGAGCAGCCGGGCGTTGTCATGCAACCGACCACAATTGCCGCCACCAAGGGCAGCATCTTTGCCGTCCAGGGCCAGCCGTCCGATGTGCAACCATTGATCGATACACCGGCCTTTGTACCGGTTCCCGGCGCCAATCCATCCAAAACCAGCCTTTATGCTGTCAGCACCCAGGTCGCGGTTGAACAACCCGCCCAGGTTGTCCAGCCGCCATTGATGACCGACGACGGGCAGATACCTGGCGCGGAGGCCGCAAAGCTTCCGCTGACGGCAGCGGGCGCTGATTCGACCGACGATGACGCCGCCGCTGCCAAAACCCGCAGCATCGCGCCAATTCAGGGCTCGCAAGAAGCCAAACAGCCGAAAAAGAAGAAACTGACCCTGTCTGATTTCTTCAAGAACAAGAAGACGTCGAAGAATTTCGATTCCGACCGCTTCGGCAAAAATGCTTCAAAACAAGTGGCCTTTGCCAATATTGGCGGCATGAAGAAAACCGTCAGCGACACCAACGCCCTCCCCGGCGTCAGGGCCAGTGCGATGTTTCCCACCAACAACCTTTCGCATGACGAGCAAGACGAAAATGATTCGGACGGCCTGGTCCAGACGGCCTCGCTTTCCGGCATGATGCGCCTGGCGCCGAACGGCCTGCTGATGCAGACTGAAAAAGTGGAAATACGCTGTCTTCGGCCGGAACTCGTCAATGTGCTCAAGAGCATCGAAGCGCATTACCAGCGTCCGGTGATCGTGACTTCCGGCTTCCGCGACACGCAGCACAACCGCCAGGTCGGCGGCGCGCGCGGTTCCATGCACACATTGTGCGCGGCTGCAGATATCCAGGTCGAAGGCGTTACCAAGTGGAAACTGGCGGAGTATTTGCGCAGCATGCCTGGTCGCGGCGGCGTGGGCACATATTGCCATACGGAATCCGTCCATATCGATGTTGGCAGCGAGCGCGACTGGAACTGGCGCTGCCGTCGCAAGAAAAAGCGCAATCGCGCCTGATTTGCCAAAAGCCTGCCTTCAAATGGATCACCCGAAGAGGCGACCTGGGGTTCGACTTGCCTGCAAGTCGCTCTAATTATTGCATAAATGGCTGAATTCCGGCTTTATTGCTTTTTTCCCGGCAAATGGCTTTTTGGGCTTGCGGAGCCATCACAAGGTGAATATAAACCGCCCTGTCTCGGGCGCCCATCGTCTAGCGGTCTAGGACGCTGCCCTTTCACGGCAGAAACACGGGTTCGAGTCCCGTTGGGCGTACCATCATTCCATGGTCAAATCATATCCATTCCGGGCGGCGGCAAGCATTGCAAAATGCTCAATTACCGCCGGAAATATCTTTCTGTCTTTTGCTTGAAAATATCAATAAAAACCGCCTGATGGCGCTTGCGTGAATCAATGTGCATCTCTATAAGCCGCTCTATCGCAGGCGCCCATCGTCTAGCGGTCTAGGACGCTGCCTTTTCACGGCAGAAACACGGGTTCGAGTCCCGTTGGGCGTACCAAAATTTTCAATTCAAAATGATTTGGCCGCATCGAGCATTCGAAACTGAATGCGTCGGGTGCCCTGCCAGTGATCCGCAGCCAGACTGCCGGCGACATGTATGTTCTGGCCGCGCGACGATAGCAGGAAGTCGCCCAAAGGCGTTTCCGCAGCCCTGAAGGCCATGCCGTCAATCCTGGCGCCGTCCATGCTTTCCATCGTTACCTTGATATGCGACGTGCCAACCGGGCGAACATCGCGCAACCGGTGCGCCGGCAGGGCGAATATCGGCTGGGAATGTCCGGAACCATAGGGACCGGCGGCCTCCAGCTGGTCCATCAGCTGCATGGTCGCACCGGAGGCGGCAAGAGCGCCGTCGATCTTCAAGGTCTGGTTTGCCGCCAAAGAGGCAACCGTCTTTTCCGACTGTTCGTCAAAAAAGCTGCGCAGCCGGCCGAGGTTGGCGCGATCCACCGTCAGGCCCGCCGCCATGGCATGACCGCCGCCCTTGGCCAGGATTCCCGCCTCGACAGCGTCGCGAACCATCCGGCCAATATCAAACCCGTTGATCGAGCGCCCCGAACCGGTTCCCTTGCCATTGCGGTCAAAAGAGATGGCAAATGCCGGGCGACGAAATTTCTCCTTCAACCGCGCCGCCAGCAGCCCGACTATGCCGGGATGCCAGTTCTCGCGCGCGGTCACGATGACGGAGGCCCCTTCCCCGTTGCCATGTTCCGCCAAGGCTTCCGCTTCGGCTTCCTTGAGCATTTCGACTTCCATCGCTTGGCGCTCACGATTGAGCAGATCCAGCTTTACCGCGATTTCGGTTGCTCCGGCTTCATCGTCCAATGTAAGCAACCGGCTACCAAGGGCGGCATCGCCGATCCTGCCGCCGGCATTGATCCGCGGTCCCACCATGAAACCGAGATGGTAGGGCGTGACAGGTCCGCCAATGGCCGATATCCGCAAAAGCGCCGCCAGTCCCTTGTTGCCCATGGCGCGGGCCGCAATCAATCCCTTGACGACATAAGCGCGATTGAGGCCCTTGAGCGGCACCACATCGCAGATCGTCGCCAAGGCCACCAGATCCAGCATACCCAAAAGATCAAGCGATCCGGCGCGGCTGTCGCCGCGCTGGCGCAGCAATCTCAGCGTCGCCACCAGCACAAGATAAACAACGCCGCCCGCGCAGAGATGGCCTTGGCCTGAAAGATCGTCCTGGCGGTTGGGATTGACCAGAGCGTGGCAGGGCGGCAGTTCCTTGAGCACCTGATGGTGGTCGATCACCACCACATCCACGCCGCGCCCGGCCGCGACTTCCAGCGATTCATGGCTGGTGGAGCCGCAATCGACTGTGACGATCAGTTCGGCGCCATTATCGATCAATTGACCGATGGCAGCCGGGTTCGGGCCGTAGCCTTCAAATATCCGGTCAGGAATATAGATTTCGGCAGCAATGCCAAAGTGCGCCAGAAAACGGTACATCAACGCTGAGGAAACAGCGCCGTCGACATCATAATCACCGAAAATGGCTACCTTCTGGCCCCGCGCAATGGCGTCAGCCAGGCGATTGGCCGCCTTTTCACAATCGGTCAGCGTGAAGGGATCCGGCATCAGGCGACGAAGGGTGGGATCGAGAAAATCGACAGCCCCGTCAATATCGACATTGCGACCGGCCAGAACACGCGCAACCAGTTCCGGCAGGCCATGGACCTGCGACATGGCAAGAGACCGGTTCAACCCGGCCTGATCCAGCCGCGAAAGCCAACGCTGGCCGGTGACAGACTTGTCGACATTCAGGAACGACCGCTCAATCGGGTCCGGTCGTTCAGTCATGTTCATTCAGCTCCTGCATCCGGCAAACACAATCAGTGCAGCCGCCAAAAGGCAAGCGGGATCAACCGACCTTCGGTCGCTCGATGCGGATGACCTGCGGCTCACCGGTAAGATAGCCTTCCGCCTTGATGGCGGCAACCGCCCGGCGGACGGCCTCTTCCATTGTCGCATGGGTTACAAGAATGATCGTCTGGTGCTCGGCCTTGTCATTATGCGCCTTCGGTCTCTGCACGATGGATTCAAGCGAGATCTTGTTCTCCGCCATGCGCGTTGCGATGCTGGCAAATACGCCGGCGCGATCAACAACAGTCAAGCGAATGAAATAGCCGCCCTCATGGCTTTGCATCTTCGCCCGTTGGTAAGGCAGGAGTTCCAGAGCAGGACGGCCAAGCGAGGCGATTTTTTGTGCCCCCGGACGGCTTTTGGCAATATCGGTGATATCGCCCATGACGGCCGAGGCTGTCGCATCGCCGCCTGCGCCCGGCCCCACCATCAGCAATTCGCCGAGAACATCGGCTTCAATGGCCACGGCATTGGTAACGCCGTCAACCTGGGCGATGACGGATTCGGTCGGCACCATCGTCGGATGGACCCGCTGTTCAATGCCGGTATCGGTTTTCTGGGCGACGCCAAGCAGCTTGATCCTGTAGCCAAGATCCGCTGCCGCGCGAATATCCTCGATGGTGATATTGGTGATGCCTTCCAGATAGATATCGTCGGCCGCAATTTGCGTTCCGAAAGCCAGGCTGGTCAGGATGGAAAGCTTGTGGGCGGTATCATTGCCGCCAATGTCGAAAGTCGGGTCAGCCTCTGCATAGCCGAGGCGTTGGGCATCCTTCAGGCAGGCTTCGAAAGTCAGACCCTCTTTTTCCATCCGGGTCAGGATGTAATTGCAGGTGCCGTTCATGATGCCGTAAATGCGCGAAACGGAGTTGCCCGTCAGCGACTCCCTGAGCGCCTTGATCACCGGTATGCCGCCGGCCACCGCCGCCTCAAAATTGAGGATCACGCCTTTTTCTTCCGCAAGGATGGCAAATTCGACACCATGCTTGGCAAGCAGCGCCTTGTTGGCTGTCACCACATGGAGACCTCGCGCAAGAGCCATCTTCACGGCAGCAGCAGCCGGATCGCCCGACCCGCCGATCAGTTCCACAAATACATCGATATCCGCTTGTTCGGCCATTGCGACGGGATCATCGAACCAGGTTGCGCCCGACAGATCAAAGCCACGGTCAAGACCGCGATTGCGGGCGGAAACTGCTGTAATATTGATGGCGCGGCCGCAGGCAGTCGACAGCGTGTCGCGGCGTTCTGCAAGAATGCGAACCAGCGAACCGCCAACAGTGCCGAGACCCGCAATGCCGATTTTAAGGGCATCAGTCATTATATATTCCTAACATATCTTCGTGTTTAGCGACGCGTCGACAATGAGACCACGTTGTGAAGGGTTGCGTCCGCAGCGGACAGGAAGCGTTTGATATTGCGTGCCGCCTGGCGAATCCGGTGTTCATTTTCAACAAGCGCGATGCGGACATAATCATCGCCCTGCTCTCCGAAACCGATGCCTGGCGCTACCGCCACATCGGCCTTTTCGACCAGCAATTTGGAAAACTCCAGCGAGCCAAGATGCTTGAATTTTTCAGGGATCGGCGCCCAGGCAAACATGGTGGCGGCCGGCGCCGGAATTTCAAATCCGGCCTTGCCGAAACTGTCCACCAGCACATCGCGGCGGCGCTTGTAAATGGAACGGACTTCCTGGATGTCAGACCCATCGCCATTCAGCGCAAAAGAGGCAGCCACCTGGATCGGCGTGAAAGCGCCGTAATCGAGATAGGATTTGACCCTGGTCAACGCGCTGATCAGGCGATCGTTTCCGACCGCAAAGCCGATGCGCCAGCCGGGCATCGAAAATGTCTTGGACATCGAGGTGAATTCAACCGCGACATCAATGGCGCCGGGAACCTGAAGCAGGGACGGCGGCGGTTCGTTGTCGAAGTAAATCTCCGAATAGGCCAGATCTGAAAGAATGATGAGTTCATGCTTTTTGGCAAACGCCACGACATCCTTGTAGAAATCGAGCGTCGCCACATGCGCGGTGGGATTGGACGGATAGTTGATGACCAGCGCCAGAGGCTTGGGGATAGAATGCTTGACGGCACGCTCCAGCGGCGGGAAAAAACTGTCATCCGGAACCACCGGAATGGAGCGGATCACGCCGCCGGCCATCAGAAAGCCGAAGGCATGAATCGGATAGGTCGGATTTGGGCAGAGAATGACATCGCCGGGCGCCGTGATGGCCTGAGCCATATTGGCAAAGCCCTCTTTCGATCCCAATGTCGCAACGATCTGGGTATCCGGGTTCAGCTTCACCCCGAACCGGCGCGCATAGTAGCCCGCCTGGGCCTTGCGCAAACCGGCAATACCCTTGGAGGCCGAGTAGCGATGGGTGCGGGGGTCGCGAACCACTTCGCACAATTTATCCACAATGGCTTGCGGAGTCGGCAAATCCGGATTGCCCATGCCCAGATCGACAATATCTGCGCCGCCCGCCCGCGCGCTGGCTTTCAAACGGTTGACCTGTTCGAAAACATAAGGCGGCAAACGGCGGACTTTGTGAAACTCTTCCATGAGACTTCCTTCGTGGCAGAAACCGGCAGCGACAATCGCCGCTACGCTTTGCTTCCAAAATCGTTGAAACGCAAGTCAAAAAATCCGATTCGCATGGCGATTTAAGGACAGCAACTGCCGCCTTTGCCGCAGATTTCCGGCCCTGAACGGCAAAACCGCCCATTGGCCGCGACTGACAGGATTGAGCCATCGCTCACTGAGCGTTTTCGATCGCGCCGACGGTGGTGGCCGAGTGACTGGCCGCCAGTTTCTGAAGTTCCCTGACCCTGGCCCAATATTGCGCTTCGGTGATTGTTCCTGCGCGCTTTCCGGCATTGAGTGCTTCAAGTTCCACAGACATCTGGCTGGCTTCCTCGTCGCTCATTTGCGCCATTGCGGCCGTCAGCGGGCGGGAAAAATCAGGATAGCTGCCATCCGCCGACGCTTGCGCCGAGGCGTCATCAGCACCGACAGCCAGCGTATCGTCCGCACTCGAAAGCGATGTGCAGGATTGCAGCATAAAGGTCGACAAGAGAATGCCAAGCAACGGCGTGGCCACTTTTTTTGCTCCCGGCGCCTTTTTTTCGGCTTTTATGTTCATGTTCCTGCCATTCGCCTTTTGATCCTGTTACATACATAACCTATATCACGGAATAACAAACTCATTCGGTGGAATCCAGACTGCCTTTCCTGCAGTATGAGGCAGGCGAAAAAACCGGGAGAAGAAACCAGATGGCTGACAACAACAATAATGATCCAGGCCAGAAAAACCCTTTCGGTCAATTCGACCCCAAATCGGTCGAACCCTTTATGGTCAAAGACCCTGAGGCTCTGGCGGTAAATCTGGCGCGCTCGCTTGAAAATCTTGGCAAGGCAGCGTCCGAATGGCTGAAACCCAGGGAAACCGGCCAGAAGTCGGACGGTATTTCCGAGCCAGTCACCGACATGGTCAAGACATTGAGCAAGGTGTCGGAATATTGGATATCGGATCCGCACCGGGCCCTGGAGGCTCAAACCCAGCTGTTCGGCTCCTACTTCTCGCTGTGGATGAATTCCATCCAGAAGATGAATGGAGAAGAGCCCGGTCACGCCGTCAAAATGCGCGAGGACAAACGCTTCGCGGAAGAAGACTGGAAAGACAATCCGTTTTTTGATTTTCTTCGCCAAGCCTACCTTGTCACCACCGATTGGGCTGACAAGCTGGTGGAAAATGCTGAAGGGCTGGATGATCATACCCGCCACAAGGCGGCGTTTTACGTCCGCCAGATTGCCGCAGCCCTTTCACCGGCCAATTTCGTCGCCACCAATCCGGTGCTGTACAAGGAAACAGTTGCCAGCAACGGCGCCAATCTGGCCCGCGGCATGAAGATGCTGGCCGAAGACATAGCGCAAGGACGCGGCGACCTGCGGATCCGGCAAACCGATACGTCGAAATTCGTGGTCGGCGAAAATCTGGCGATCACACCGGGCCAGGTCGTGGCCGAAAGCGATATCTGCCAGATCATCCAATATGAAGCGACAACGGAAAAAGTGTTGAAGCGGCCATTGGTGATCTGCCCGCCCTGGATCAACAAATTCTACATCCTCGATCTTAATCCGCAAAAGTCCTTTATCAAATGGTGCATCGACCAAGGCCAGACCGTGTTCGTGATATCCTGGGTCAACCCCGATGAGCGCCACGCCAAGAAAGATTGGGAAGATTATATCCGCGAAGGCATTGGATTTGCGCTGGACACGGTTGAAAAGGCGACGGGCGAAAAGAAATCCGACATGATCGGCTATTGTGTCGGCGGCACGTTATTGGCCGCAACACTTGCTCTTTTTGCCCAGGAAGGCGACAAGCGCATCGGTTCGGCGACCCTTTTTACGACACAGGTGGACTTCACCAATGCCGGCGACCTGAAGGTGTTTGCCGATGAAGACCAGATTGCCATGATCGAAAAGAACATGGCCGAAAACGGCTATCTCGACGGCTCCAAAATGGCCATGGCTTTCAACATGCTGCGCGCTTCCGACCTGATCTGGCCCTATTTTGTCAACAATTACCTGAAGGGCCAGGATCCAACCGCCTTTGACCTGCTCTACTGGAATTCCGATTCCACCCGCATGCCGGCGGCAAACCATTCTATCTATCTGCGCAATTGCTATCTGCACAACAATCTCGCCGAAGGCAAAATGAAGATAGCAGGCAAGACACTTGACCTCGCGAATGTGAAAATCCCGATCTACAACCTGGCTGCCAAGGAAGATCATATCGCGCCGGCAAAATCGGTTTTCATCGGCTCAAAGCTGTTTGGCGGCGATGTGACTTATGTGATGGGCGGATCCGGCCACATTGCCGGCGTCGTCAATCCGCCGGCCAGGGGAAAATACCAGTACTGGAGCAACGGACCGGTAAAGGGCGAATTTGAAGATTGGGTGGCCCATGCCACCGAGACTGCAGGATCATGGTGGCCACACTGGCATGAATGGATCAAAAGCCATGACAGCCGTTTGGTTCCTGCCCGCAAACCGGGCGGCACCCATCTCAATCCGATTGAGCCGGCCCCTGGCTCCTTTGTCAAGGAACACGTCTAAAGCATGTCGCGTTCAAATGAATGCCGGCCGTTTTTCCCGCTTGGAGCCAGTCTCTGCGGGTAGCGCAGGTTTTTTTTGACCTGACCGGGATTTTGCGGTAGCACGAAGCCTTGATTGCACATGGCTAAAACGCCATAAACTGGACAGCATCAATTCCGGAACCAGCAGCATGGTCACTTATATAGAAGCCTTTTCGGCGCCGATGAAAAACACGGGCGTCATCCGTCTTTATGACGAAGAGGCATTTGCAGGCATGCGCAAGGCCTGCCAATTGACGGCGCGTTGTCTTGATGACGTATTTGCCCTGGTCAAGCCCGGCATCACCACGAACCAGATAGACCGCTTCGTTTTTGAATATGGCATGGACAATGGCGCTGTGCCTGCGACACTCAACTATCGAGGCTACACGAAGTCATCCTGCACATCACTCAATCATGTCGTTTGCCATGGCATCCCCGATGACAAGCCGATCCGCGACGGCGATATCATCAATATCGACGTGACTTTCATTCTGGACGGCTGGCATGGCGATTCTAGCCGAATGTATCCGGTTGGCGAAATCAAGCGCGCCGCCGAAAGACTGCTCGAAGTAACCCATGAATCGCTGATGCGCGGTATTGCCGCGGTTCGCCCCGGTGCCCGCACCGGTGCAATCGGTGAAGCCATCCAGACATTTGCCGAAGCCGAGCGCTGTTCGGTCGTGCGTGATTTTTGCGGCCACGGTGTCGGGCGGCTGTTTCACGACGCCCCCAACATCCTGCATTACGGGCGCAGCAATGAAGGCCCCGAACTCAAGCCGGGCATGATTTTCACCATCGAGCCGATGATCAATCTCGGACGGCCGCATGTAAAAGTGCTGTCGGACGGCTGGACGGCCGTGACCCGCGACCGCTCCCTGTCGGCCCAGTATGAACATACGGTCGGCGTCACTGCGACGGGTTGCGAGATCTTTACCCTTTCCCCCGGCGGTCTCGACCGGCCCGGTCTGCCATCCTAGGTTCGTCCATGGCCAAGCCTCCGGCAAGACCGACATCGCAGTTGCCAATTGAAATCGCCCCGGGCTTTGCCGAAAATGACCGGGATCAACCGGACTATCCCGATGAGCGCGGTTTCTTCGCCGAGCAGATCAGCCGGAAACCGCTTCCTGCCAAGCAGGCAGATGCAAAGATCAAAATCGGCAAGGAGGAAGCCCATTACCATGGCCATCGCGAGAGATTGCGTTCACGGTTCCGGGATAATGGCGATGGGGCGCTGGCAGACTATGAAATCCTTGAACTCCTGCTGTTTCGGTTGATTCCGCGGCGCGACACCAAGCCGATTGCCAAGGCCCTGATTGACCGTTTTGGAAGCCTTGCCGCTGTTTTTGGCGCACAACCCGCTTTGCTGCAGGAGGTCAAGGGCATTGGCGAAACCATCGCCACCGAATTGAAACTTGTCTCGGCAATTGCCCATCGCATGCTCAAAAGCGAGTTGACCGGCAAACAGGTGCTTTCATCCTGGTCTTCGGTGATCGAATATTGCCATGCGGCCATGGCGTTTGAAAGCCGCGAGCAATTCCGGATCCTGTTTCTGGACAAGCGCAATGCACTGATCGCCGATGAGGTTCAGGGCCGCGGCACTGTCGACCATACGCCGGTCTATCCGCGCGAAGTGGTCAAGCGCGCGCTGGAACTCTCGGCGACCGCGATCATTCTTGTCCACAATCACCCTTCCGGCGACCCCACGCCGTCGCGCGCTGACATTGACATGACCCACGTGATCGTCTCCACGGCAAAGCCGCTGGGCATCACTGTGCACGATCACATCATCATCGGTCGCGAGGGCCATGCCAGCCTCAAGGGCTTGAAACTGATCTGACTGGCGGGTTACGAAAACATCGGCGGCAGGATGGAAAAGCCCTGTTGCGCCGAAGATCTGATAAAGTATGCGTTTCATTATATTCGATTTCGGGAGCGGGCCTTGGAAAAGATCGATTTTCGCAAGATTATGAAACCGCTTTATCTCCCGCCGACGGGCCGTTTCACCACCATCGACGTGCCGCCATTGCGCTATTTGATGATCAACGGCAAAGGTGATCCGGGGACATCCGCGAACTATCTGTCTGCCCTGCAGGCGCTCTACGCTGTCTCCTATGCCCTCAAATTCATGAGCAAGGCGCTGGGGAGAGATTATGCCGTGCCGCCCCTGGAAGGCCTGTGGTGGGCGGATGACATGGGAGCCTTCACCTCCGGCAAGCGGGAGGATTGGCGGTGGACCATGATGATCATGGTGCCAGACTGGCTGGAAGAAAAGATCGTCACAGATGCCATTGTTGCCGCCAAAGCCAAGAAGGGCAATCCTGCGATTGACCAGATCCGGCTGGAGACCTTGGTCGAAGGCCTGTGCCTGCAGATCATGCATATAGGCTCATATGCCGACGAAGCCCCTGTCCTGCAGCATTTGCATCATCAGGTCATGCCGGAAGGCGGCTATGAATTCAACGGCAAGCATCATGAAATCTATATCGGCGATCCGCGCAAGACAGCGCCCGAAAAGCTGAAAACCGTGCTGAGGCAACCCGTCGTCAAACGATGAAATCCCTCCCCGGTTTTTACCGGGAAGGGATACGGAAAAGAAAATGTCAGATCAGACTTTCGGCCCGAACCTGTTTTCACCTTTGGTGCCTTCAAGGACAGTGAAATAGATCATCGCCAAAAAGCCCAAAACCGGCACGAGTATGATCAGCAGCCACCAGCCTGAACGATCAGTATCGTGCAAACGACGAATGGCGACCGCAAGTCCTGGAATGAGAAGCGCCAAAGATGCGATAATTCCGATAAATCCAAAACCAATAATGGCGATCAAAATCTGGTCGAGAATACCCGCAACGATGCTGACAATCACATTGAACAACACAAACCACCAATATTCCGAACGCCTCGCGCGACCGTCGAACTTGGCATAATTGGTCAGAACCGACTGTACTGATTCTTGAAAAGTCATGTTTCCCCCTGAAGCGGAAGCGATTGAAAAAGATGGGCAGTGGCCAAGAAAGCCAATTCACCCGCTGAAACTATCCGTTTGGTTCCGATTAGGGTGCGCAAACGTTACGTCCTTATATCATATATTAGTAAATCTTCTATGGGCGCTTCATAAATTTCCACTGAATTCTTGAATTGGACGGCCTGACTGAAACCCGAATGGCCACGCCCACCTTTGCAAAGTGGGCATGGCCATTATTTTCGAGCAAATAATCCGGACTAAACCATCGGCCCGAAGCGATTGTCGCCTTTTGTGCCCTCTGTCGCCAGCCAGATGATCAATATGATCGCGCCGATCAGCGGGATCAAAACCAGGAGCAGCCACCAACCGGAACGATCGGTGTCGTGAAGACGCCGCGCGCCAACGGCCAGGCCCGGGATCAGCAACCCAAGGCTGACGATGATGCCGACAAAACCGAAGCCGATGATCGATATGAAGACCTGATCGACAACACCGGCAACAATGCTGACAAGAATATTAAAGAGTACGAACCACCAATATTCGGAACGGCGGGCCCTGCCATCAAATTTCGCATAATTCGTCAATACAGAACGCACAGATTCAGTAAAGGTCATGCTTTCCCCCATAATTGGAACAGATCAAACTCAGAAGAATACAGAACGCACTCTATGATGCTTGGTATTCAAAATACTGGAATCGATCAAAACTCAAATTATTGAGTAATGACCGAATTGATCATATTCAATTCAGTAAATATGGCGAGAGGCATGCACAGTTAATCACCACATTAATTTGTGATGTTCGTTGATTCATGTGTCTTTTATGAATATCGACGCGGAAGCGATCAAACCAATCGGCTTTGTTCCAGCGCTGCTTCAATAAAACTTGAAAACAAGGGATGCGGATCCAGTGGTCGGCTTTTCAACTCCGGATGATACTGCACCCCGATAAACCACGGATGATCCGGATATTCGACGGTTTCAGGCAGGAGACCATCGGGCGACATGCCGGCAAACGACAGGCCGCAGGCTTCCAGCCGGTCCCTGTAGTCAATATTGACTTCGTAACGGTGCCGGTGACGCTCTGAAATTTCGCTGGCGCCATAGACCGAAGCGATCAGGGAATCCTTGTTGAGCACGGCGCGGTATGCTCCAAGGCGCATGGTGCCGCCAAGATCGCCGCCGGCCTGGCGCTTTTCAAGCTCGTTGCCCTTCAGCCATTCCGTCATCACCCCGACAACCGGTTCGCTGGTCCGCCCGAATTCGGAAGAAGATGCATTTCCAATGCCGGCCAGGTTGCGGGCAGCTTCGACAACAGCCATCTGCATGCCGAAACAGATGCCAAAATAAGGAACCTTGCGCTCACGGGCAAAGCGGGCCGCAAGAATCTTGCCTTCGGCGCCGCGCTCGCCAAAACCACCGGGAACCAGAATTCCATTGACCTTTTCAAGCCATGGCGCCGGGTCTTCCTTTTCGAAGATTTCCGACTCAATCCATTCGAGCTTGACCTTGACCCGATTGGCGATGCCGCCGTGGTACAAAGCTTCGATCAATGACTTGTAGGCGTCTTTCAGGCCGGTATATTTGCCGACAATGGCAATGGTGACTTCGCCTTCGGGATTGTGGATGCGGTGGGAGACTTCCTCCCAGGCTTCCATGCGCGGCTGCGGCGCCGGCTCAATGCCGAAAGCCGCCAATACTTCGTCGTCCAGCCCTTCCTTGTGGTAGGCCATCGGCACGTCGTAAATCGTGGCGACGTCCAGGCCCTGAATCACCGCTGAAGGCCGGACATTGCAAAACAACGACAGCTTGCGCCGCTCGGGCTCGGGAATTTCACGGTCTGCCCGCACCAGCAGCAGATCCGGATGAATGCCCATCGCCTGCAATTCCTTGACCGAATGCTGCGTCGGCTTGGTTTTCAATTCGCCGGCCGCCGTGATGAACGGCATCAGGGTCAGGTGCACATAGACAGCCGTTTGCCGCGGCAGGTCATTGCCCAGCTGGCGGATGGCCTCGATAAAGGGCATGGCCTCGATGTCACCCACCGTGCCGCCGATTTCGCAAAGCACAAAATCGTAGCCCTCATTGCCGTCAATGACGAAATTCTTGATCTCGTTGGTGACATGCGGGATGACCTGAACGGTGGCGCCGAGATAGTCGCCGCGGCGTTCCTTGTCGATGATGTTCTTGTAGATGCGGCCAGTGGTAATATTGTCAGTCTTGGTGGCGGAGCGACCGGTGAAGCGTTCGTAATGGCCAAGATCGAGATCTGTTTCCGCACCATCATCCGTCACGAAGACTTCGCCGTGCTGGGTCGGGCTCATCGTTCCGGGATCGACATTGAGGTAGGGATCGAGCTTCTTCAGCCTGACCCTGTAGCCACGGGCCTGCAGCAAAGCTCCAAGAGCTGCTGAGGCTATTCCTTTGCCAAGAGAGGAGACCACACCGCCGGTGATGAAAACATATCGCGCCATGGGCTTTACCCGATACCGTTTCGCAAATGATTCCACCACAGAAAAATGCGGTTTTACCGAACTTTTTTCTGTAGCAAGGAATTACGAATGCCAATGAAAAGCCGGCATGGCTGTCGCCTGCCGGCCGGTGTCTCTGAATCAACCGGCTTTATTGGCCGGTCGTCGCAGGTGTCGTCGTGTCAGTCCCGGTTGCATCGGCCGCCGGTTTGGTGGCCGTGGAATTGTCTACCGGAGCGGTATTGTCGCCAACTGCCGGAATCGCATTCTTGTCAGCTTCAGGCTTTGGTTCGGTCGTTGTGCCGCTGAGCGAATCAAGAACGCCATTGGCGCCGCTGGTGGCAGGAATCTTGTTCAAGATGTCGGTCGGCTTGGCTTCATAACGGGCCAGTATTCCAAGACCAAGCGAGGTAATGAAAAACAGCGTCGCCAGAATTGCAGTTGTCCGAGTCAGGGCATTGGCCGCGCCGCGCGCCGACATGAAACCGGAACCACCGCCAATGCCAAGACCGCCGCCTTCGGAGCGCTGGATAAGCACGATTCCGACGAGCGCCAAAACAATCATGAGGTGGATGACAATCAAAACAGTCTGCATATTTTCCGATCCTGCCCGTATTCTCGGGGCCAAAGATTCAAATCTGGCCGCTCATTACACGAGGGTCGGCCATTTTGAAAGTCCTTTTCAGCCTGTCAGGACGTCAAATCCCGATAGACACTGCAAATGGCGAGGAAGTCGGAGGATTTCAAGCTTGCCCCGCCAATAAGCGCGCCGTCGACATTGGCAACGCCCATCAATTCGCCGGCATTGGACGGTTTGACCGAGCCGCCGTAAAGGATTCGCATCTTTTGCCCCTCGCCGCCGAACCGCTTGACCAGTTCGCCGCGCATGAAGGCATGCGCCTGCTCAACATCCGCAGTGGTCGGCGTCAATCCAGTGCCGATCGCCCAGACAGGCTCATAGGCAATGACGATTTCATCCGATGTCGCATCGTCCGGGACCGAACCCGCCAACTGGCTGGCCAGCACATCAAGCGTCTTGCCGCCTTTGCGTTCAGCTTCCGTTTCACCGATGCAGACAATGGCGACTAGGCCTGCGGCGACCGCTGCCTGCGCCTTGGCGCGCACCAGCGCATCGCTCTCGCCATGATTTGTCCGCCGTTCGGAATGGCCGACAATGGCAAACGTGCCAAAGCAATCGGCAATCATCTCCGCCGAAATATCACCGGTATGGGCGCCGGATACCTCGGTATGGCAATCCTGTGCGCCGATTTTCAGGGCGCTGTCGGTCACAAGCGATGTCGCCACATAAAGCAGCGTTGCCGGCGGGCAGATCAATGTATCAATGATGTCATCCAGCGGTTGAACACCTTGGGCGATCGCCTTGAGTTCGGTCAGCGATTCGCGTTTGCCATTCATTTTCCAGTTCCCGGCAACCAGGGGGCGGATTTCAGGTGTCATGATCGCGTGTCCTCTCAGTCAATCTTGAAATAGGAAAAGTCTCCGGCTGGCCGGAATTGTCATTGGCTGCTTTAAACAGGAATGCGCACTTTTGGCCAGAGGAAACCGCAAAATGCCGCCATGTCCATCGGTCTTGATGCATGATGGCAACATGGGAAATGAAGCGCCTTTTGAGAATTCACAATTGCTGATATGCTGAACCCACCCGGATGGACTTCAAGACACTGGCAGGCTGTGCTGTTTCAATTTGGCGCATGCTGGACTAAAAGCGAACGCAGCGAATAAAATGCAAAGCTGAATCGTCAAGTTTTCAACCGGCGTTTTGATGCGTCGACTTTTTTGATTAACTCACATGGCTTCCGCCGCGAGGATGAAAATGCGATTGACTGTCATAGTGCGGGGCTTGTTGCTCGCAGTCATTCTGTTGGTGTCATTCGGCTATGCCCAGGCGGCCAACCGCGTGGCGCTGGTCATCGGCATGTCGAAATACAAAACCATCGCCAACCTCGAAAATACAATCCCCGATGCAATGGCGATCAGTGCAACGCTTCGCGATCTGGGATTTGAAGTCGAAACCGCACTCGACAAGCCGCTGGCGGACATGGTCGACGTCATCAATAAATTCTCGTTTCGTTCGGAGACCGCCGATATCGCGCTGGTATATTATGCGGGTCACGGTGTTGAACTCAACGGCCAGAACTTCCTCATTCCCGTCGATGTGAACCTGAGCAAGCCGGAACAGATCGGACAACAGGCCATCACGCTTAAATCGCTGCTGGGCGCGGTTGAAAATGCCCGTCTGTTGCGGGTGGTCATTCTGGATTCCTGCCGGAACAATCCGTTCGAAAACTGGCCGCTCGAAGAGACCGCCAAAGTGGGCACATCCGAATTTCAAACCGGCGATGCGGCCCGCGTCCGCAAAGGCGGATTGGCCCAACCGTCTGTCGAAAAAGGACTTCTGGTCGTCTATGCAGCCAAGGAAGGCGAAGTGGCGCTGGATGGCGACGGCGGCCACAGCCCGTTTGCCCGCGCCCTGTTGAAGGAACTGCCGGAGCGGAATGTCGAAATCGGCATGATATTCCGCCAGGTGCGCGACCAGGTCATGGCCGAAACCAAGAACCGCCAGCAGCCGCACTTTTACGGCTCGCTTTCCGGCGTGCCCTATTTCCTCGCCGGTTCGGACATGAACATTGCCTCGCTCACTGATCGCCGCCAGGCCTGGGGTTCTTTGGCCCCTGAGCAGGCCTTTCAACTGGCGAGCCTTGCCGGAGAAGGCAATACGAGAGCCATGCTCGGGCTGGGCTATATGGCGCTCAGCCCCGATAAATCGCGCTTCAAGCCGGACAAAGCCTTCGAAATGTTCAAGGCCGCCGCTGACAAGGGCGATCCGGAAGCGATGTTCGAGCTCGGCAAGCTCTACGAAAAGGGCATAGGAACCGAACAGGACGTCAAGGCCGCCATCGCATTGTACCAGAAATCTGCCGACCTTGGATTTGCCGATGCAATCAACGATCTCGGTTTTCTTTATTATCAAGGGTCCGCGGGACTGGCGCGCAACAAGGACACGGCAATCAACATGTTCTTGAAAGCGGCTGATCTCAAGCATCCCCAGGCCATGTTCAATGTCGCAGCACTGATCGACGACGGCATCGTGCCGGGCAAGAATTATACGGACGCCGCCCATTACCTTTATGGCGCCTTGCGTTCCGGAGTCAGCGACGTTCTGCAACAACTGACCGACAATCCCAACCAGTTCAAACCGGCGACCCGCAAGGCCTTGCAGCAGGAACTTGCCAAAAACCAGTTCTATTCCGGGTCGATTGATGGCAGTATAGGCAAGGGTACTCAAAGAAGCATGCGCCTGGCGTTTGGCGAGGCCGTACAATGAACAGGCTGACATTCATGGAAAGCAACGCCATCAAGACAGCATTGAAGCGCTCCTTGATTGTGGCGATTTCAGCCGGTTTGATGTCCAGCCAACCGCTGGTCCTTTCTGCGCAAACCACCAGCCCCGGAGGCGACGAGGTCTCCACGCCGACCAGGCCCGGAAAGCCAAGCGTCGATGTGACGCCGACAAGGCCGAAAGAACCCAAGAACCGCCAGACGGACAATAGACCCGACAGAAATAATGACACGATCAGCCGCAACGGCGAGCGGCCAACTGCACCTGGTCTTGATCCGCTGATCACGGGCTTTATCAGCGACTCGCTTGCAGCTGCGGAAGCGGAATGCGGCAAATATGATCCCGTCTACCGGATCGATTGCCTTCGACAGAGCATTCAATTGACGGCTTCGCGCCTGCCAAATACCGGGGAATATGCCCAAGCGCGCCAGATCCTTCGAAAGGCCGCCTCACGTCTCGGCAAGATCGTTTCTGAAAATGCGGATCCTGAGCAGCCCTTGCTGGATGCCACGCCCACCGCCAATCCCTATTTCCATAATAGCCGCCATTATACAGCCGTCAAACGCAAAAACCTCAACAGCGCCATGAGGCAGGCGCGGGCCGTCGTTGAAGAAGCGCGGACGGAACTGCTGCGCTCGTCGGAAAACTCAGAGCGGCGTTATGCCCATTACCAGGAAATTGCCACCGCCATCGGATCCACCAAGGTGTTGCTGCGGTCCTCGTAACGATATCAGGGATTTTGCCGCTGGCTGCCGATGACCGTCACTGTTTGAAAATCCAGTTCAGGCTGTCGCGCCAATCGGTCATGCGAACCGGGGTGCCATGCGAGCCGGTTTGGAAAAGCACGAAGCGGGCCGGATAACCCTTTGCGAGCAAGCTGTTGAACAACGTCTTTTGTTCATCGGCGGCATAGACGCTGTCATTGGAACCATGGCTGAAAAACAACGGCAGCCTGGCCTTGTAGGCGGCGGACCGGGAATAGTCTGCATCGCTGACACCGCCCATGATCATCATTCCGGCCAATTGCCCGACCGTTTTGTCCTCCCGCGCTACCGACCAGCACAATATGCTTCCCATCGAAGCACAGGACACCACAATCTGGACCTGGGGCGATTTGGCGGCGATTTCATTGATCAGCGCAGAAAGGTCTGCAACGCCCTCGCCGTCAAAAGTCTTGATAGACGGCGCATAATAGACGCCGCCATTCTCGACAGCGAGATTCTTGATGCGGTTAAAATTGCCGCCAAAGGTAAAGTCATTGGCTCCCAGCCGGCGATCCCCGCCCCGGCCATGCACAAATATCACTGCGAAGCGCGCATTCTCCGCTTCACCCACCCTCAACACATCAAGCGGACGGCCTGACAATGACAATGTCTCCATCGCCTGTTGACGCCGCGGCGCAAGCGATACATAACGGGAACGTACCCGGCGTTCGGGAATTTCATCACGCTTGTTGATGTCGCGCAGTTCCTGGTAGTCGACAGTGAGGAAAGCACCGCCCTCGCCTTCCTCCAACAGGCCCGGGTAAGCGAAGAGTTGATCCTTGTATGGCTTGAGTTCAAGGCCTTGCGCTTCGAACGCCAAGCCTGCCACCATAGTGAGCGCCGAAAAAAACGCGGCTTTCAAATGAATTGTGGACATCCGTCCGCTTTCCCTTTCCGGCAGACCTGCGGTCTTGCCAATGCGGTTCGTGCCACGCAATGCTTTGCGGTATTCGCACAAACAATCTATTTCTGGCAGAATCAGGGTGATTCTATGCAGAAGGACTCCGTAGTCGATTATTGATGTGGCCTGAACCATGACTGACACTAATGACCTCTTTTCTTCAATGCCTGAACCCGAAAAGCCGATGCTGGTGGAAGAGACCCCATCCGCCAGGCCCGCTGAAAGTTTGAAAATGAACAATCCGGCGCCGAAGTTGAATGGCGATAGTGACTATGATGCTTCCGCCATCCGGGTTCTTGAGGGTCTGGAACCGGTGCGCATGCGCCCGGGCATGTATATTGGCGGCACAGATGAAAAGGCGCTGCATCACCTTTTTGCCGAAGTCATCGACAATTCGATGGATGAAGCCGTTGCCGGCCACGCCAATTTCATTGAAGTCAATCTGGATGCCGATGGCTTTGTCACAGTAACCGACAACGGGCGCGGCATACCGGTGGAAAACCATCCGCAGGTTCCCGGAAAATCGACCCTTGAAGTGATCATGACCAAGTTGCATGCCGGCGGCAAGTTTGACGGCAAGGCCTATGAAACCTCCGGCGGCCTGCACGGCGTCGGGATATCGGTCGTCAATGCCCTGTCCGATTTCGTAGAAGTCGAAGTCGCCCGCAACAAGCGGCTTTACCGTCAGCGCTTTTCGCGCGGTCTGCCGCAAGGCGATCTTGAGGAATTGGGTGAAGTGCACAATCGTCGCGGCACGCGCACGCGCTTTCACCCTGATCCGCAGATTTTCGGGGCCCATGCCAAATTCGATCCCGGCCGCCTGCACCGCATGGCCCGGTCAAAGGCCTATCTGTTCGGCGGGGTCGAAATCCGGTGGAGTTGCGAACCTTCGCTGGTTGCGGGAACCGAAATCCCTGAAAAGGCGGTTTTCCATTTTCCCGGCGGCCTGAAAGACTACCTTGCCGCCCAGATTGGCAAGGAATTTACCGTCACCCGGGAGATCTTTGCCGGCAAGACGGAAAAATCCGGCGGCCATGGCTCTGTTGAATGGGCCATTACCTGGCACGGCGGCGACATGGCGGTGCATTCCTATTGCAATACGATTCCGACGCCAGAGGGCGGCACCCATGAAGCCGGCTTCCGCATTGCGCTGACCAAGGGGCTGAAAGCCTATGCCGAACTGACCCAGAACAAGCGGGCCGCCCACATCACCACCGAAGATGTGATGATTTCGGCCGCAGGCATGTTGTCCGTCTTCATCCGTGAACCCGAATTTGTCGGCCAGACCAAGGACCGGCTTGCCAGCGCCGAAGCCCAGCGGATTGTGGAAAATGTCCTTCGCGATCCTTTCGATCACTACCTTGCCGACAATCCCGGTGAAGCAGCAAAGCTGCTGGAATGGGTGATCGAGCGTTCGGACGAACGCATGCGGCGGCGCAAGGAAAAGGAAATCAGCCGCAAGACGGCCGTACGCAAGCTGCGCCTGCCGGGCAAACTGTCCGATTGCGCCCAGAACTCGGCAGAAGGCGCCGAACTGTTTATCGTCGAGGGCGATTCCGCCGGCGGCTCTGCCAAGCAGGCCCGGGAACGCCGAAACCAGGCGATTCTTCCGCTCAAGGGCAAGATCCTGAATGTCGCCAGCGCCACCCGCGACAAGCTTGGGGCCAACCAGCAGATCGCCGATCTTATCCAGGCGCTTGGCTGCGGCACGCGCACGCGATACCGCGAGGAAGACCTCCGTTACGAACGGGTCATCATCATGACCGACGCCGATGTCGACGGGGCCCATATTGCGTCGCTGCTGATTACTTTCTTCTACCAGGAAATGCCTGAAATGATCCGTGGCGGTCACTTGTTCCTGGCGGTTCCGCCGCTCTACCGGATGACCCAGGGCACCAAGACATTATACGCCATTGATGACCGTCACCGCGCCGAATTGTTGGAAACGGAATTCACCGGACGAGGCAAGGTTGAAGTCGGCCGCTTCAAGGGATTGGGTGAAATGAACCCCTCCCAACTGAAGGAAACCACCATGGACCCCAAGAAGCGCATGTTGTTGAAGGTCGAAATAGATGAAGCCGATTTCGAAGGCACGCGCGAGGCCGTTGACAATTTGATGGGCACCAAGGCCGATGCCCGTTTCCGGTTCATTCAGGACAGGGCGGCCTTTGCCGAGAACCTCGATATTTGAAGTCCCGACCGTCTGACCGGTCTCCGCGCCCGAAATCCGGCTTTTTCAGCATGGAAATGTTCCATTATGGCGCAGTTCCATACCGTTGGTTTCGTATTGAAACATAATTCTCCACGCGGAAACACTAATATAACCACCTGCAACAAATCGCAGTGAAAAAAAACCGTCTGTTAACCGACGAAGTGTACCTCTTTAGAAGAATCTAGAATTCGAGGTTGTGACCGATGACGGCGATCCAATCCAGTCTGGCCCACGCTGTGCCGCACCCGATGTCTTCACGCTCTTTCCAGCGCGTCAACGTCGACCTGTCCGGCAGGCTGATGTTTTCGACCCATGAGGAGTTTGATTGCAAGATCGTTTCGATGTCGCCAGGCGACATGCATGTGCAATGCACCGGCTTTCCGAAAATGGGCGAGAAAGTCATTGCCTATATCGATCACATCGGCAGGCTTGAAGGCAACGTCTATAAATTGGCCGAGCATGGCTTCATCGTCATCCTGACCGCCACTGACCGCAAACGGGAAAAACTGGCCGCCCAGCTGACCTGGCTGGTCAACAGAAACGAACTTGGCGTCGCCGAAGACCGCCGTCATGACCGCATCCTGCCCCGCAATGCCAAGGCCGACCTCAAGCTTGAAGACGGACGGGCCTATCCGTGCCGCATCATCGACCTGTCGCTGTCAGGCGCTGCCGTTGAAATTGAAGTGCGACCTGCTATCGGCACGCCCGCAAGGATCGGCAATATGCGCGGCAGGGTCGTCAGGCATTTTCAGGAAGGCGTCGCCATAGAGTTTGCAACCTTGCAGACACCCGACAGCCTTTCGTCGATTTCCGGTTGACGCCAGACGCTTGCCGAGCCGGCCGCATCGATCGCGTAAAAAGATATTATGTTCGCCCATCAAGCTCGAAATGTTTCGGGCTTTTTTTCATCCACTGCCATTCCCTCAATAAACCAAAACGATATAAGGTTATCAATTTATTTGAGAATATTTCATATATACATGATTTGAAACTGCTATAAATGCATTTATACATCATCCAAATTTTATCCGAACGCGAACAATATCCATTTCAGCCTTTGAGCGACATCATATTTTATTGTTTTAATTCAGATGGATAGACAAATGAATATTCACCGAATCCGAGTTCTTGTCGAAACAATTAGAATTTTAGTAAAATTATCAGACAGTTTTATTATTGTTTTCTTCAAATTTTATTCTTATTTTCGTATAATCTATACTTAATTTTACCATGGATTTTCGCGTGACATAAAATCTTCTCTGTCAGTATCTCCCTATCACGGGGAGACAGGGAATGAAGAAGACACTTTTCCGGCAGGCTATGGCGATAATTGCACTGGGCTTGCTGTCCATGCCGGCAGCTCAGGCGGCGTCTGTCAGCATGACGACCATCGGTGAAACCAATCCGCCGATCGGGCACTATGAATTCTGCAAATCCCACAAGGATCAATGCAGATTTGTCGGGCGCGACAAGGGACCAATGGCGCTTGATGATTCCGAGTGGCAGACCATGATGAAGGTCAATTACAGCGTCAACGGCTCCATTCAGCCTTTGACCGACCGTGAGATCTATGGCGTCGAGGAAAGATGGTCCTATCCCACGACCGTAGGCGATTGCGAAGACTATGTCCTGCTGAAGCGCAAGATGCTGTTGGAAGACGGCTTTTCACCGGCCAACCTTTTGATCACTGTTGTCTTGCAGCCCAATGGCGATGGCCATGCCGTTCTGACAGTCAGAACCAATCGCGGTGATTTCGTGCTGGACAATATGCGCAACAAGATCCTGCTCTGGTCGCAAACCGGCTACACATTCCTGAAACGGCAATCGAGCGAGAATTCCGGCCGCTGGGTAAAACTCGACGCTGGTCGGGACGTCGCCGTCGGCAGCGTCCAGCAATAGGGCGATTGTACTGAAGAGAGCGTTCCCCCGGGCCTTGGTCGTACCCCGACCCTGTCAAGACCAACAGCCCGATTGCCGGTCCCGCTGACCTGGGGCCGGCATTTTATTGACCGCCATAGACCGCAGTGACGCATCCAAGAAGCACAAAACCGTAAAGCGTCGCCCACGCAAGCGCGATACCAATGCCAAGACCAAGATCCTGCGCCACCAGACTGCCTTCCCGGGCGCTGTCAATCAGTCGATCCACCAGAATTCCCGGCCCCGCGAATACCGCCAATGCGAGCGCGATCCACCCCCTGTCAAACCCGAAGGGGGATGATTGCCGCGGCCAATGTGCGCCCAGCAATGAGCGCGCAGCCGAAGCCACAGCAAGTGAAACGGCAAGGCCAGCCACCAGTGAAACAAAAAAATCCGCGCTGTTCATGACTTGTTAACCCCGTCCGATCCATTTTCACAACAAGATCAGTAGCAAGAACAATGCCGAGTCATGTTGTCTCGTTCCGGCACAGTTTCTGCGCCCCTTTGGAGCGGGAAAACATCATGACAGCCCAGCATGCGCCAGCAAGTGAACAGCCACTTTTGTCCAACCGCTTCCTGCTCAAGCTTTCAGGCGCAATCGGTCTGCTTGCGCTTGCAACCGTCTCCATCAGCATGGCCGGAAAGTTCTATGGCGCGCGATTGGCCCAGGACGGCTATTCCACCAGCATCGCACCCCAGCATATCATTCTGGGTGATGACGTGCTTCAGATCCCCAATTCAATGATCCGGTTTGAAGACCAGCGTCGCTCCGGGCGTGCGGAACGCGTCGATATTTATCTGGCATGGCCCGAAATGACCGGCTTCAGCGAGGAACTCGCACACAAGTTCAACAATTCGAACGAGACCGGATCGCTGTTATTCGCCCAGTTTTCGCAAAGCGTCATGTCACGCGACATGTCCGGCCGTCTTGAACCGATCTATTCCAGGCTTTTTGCCGGACCGGCGGAACAAGGGCCTGCAGGCCTGGTTCTTCATCGCATGAAGAATGAATCGGGTTTTGGCGATGAGGTTTTGATGACCGCATCCAGGCCCGGCCAGCCAGATTATGTCGTTCGCTGCATATTGCCGGCGGCCGGCGCGCCCGCCGGCGATGCAGACTGCCAGCGCGATGTGCAGGTCGGTCAGGATATCAGCATGCTCTATCGTTTTTCAAGCGAGCTTTTGCCGCAATGGGCAATGATCGACACCAAGATGACGGACTTCGCAAAAAGTCATGTTGCCAAATAGGCATAACGCCGCCGCCAGCCGCATTAACTAAAAACTTCAAAATAATAAAAAGGAATCATTCATCATAAACCGATTGGTAACGCTCCTCACGTTAAGTTTCAAAAACAAGTTCGTCGGGCACCGCCTGACAAGTGAAACAGTGAAAAGATGAAGAGTAGCGTAGTGTCCCAATCAAAAAACCTGCCGATGTTCAAACAGATTGGTTGCTTCCTCGCAAAGACAATCTGCTCCGCCGCAATTGCAATTGCTCTGGTGTCCACCACAAGCGCGAACAATGCCGTCGCCGGACCGAGACAGGCCAGTATCGTGGTCGATACCAAGTCCGGCAAGATCATGTTCTCGGAAGATCCGGACGGATTGCGTTACCCGGCATCGCTGACCAAGATGATGACGCTCTATATGGTCTTTGAAGCACTGGAGTCGGGACGGATCAGCCTGAATACCAAAGTGCCCGTTTCAAAGCATGCCGCTTCCGAACCGCCGTCCAAACTGGGCGTGCGCGCCGGCAGCACCTTCACCGTCGAGCAGGGTATCCTGGCGCTTGTCACGCGTTCGGCCAATGATTGCGCCACGGCTATGGGCGAATTCATCGGCGGCAGTGAAGCGCGCTTCGGCAAGATGATGACCGCCAAGGCCAAGAGCCTCGGCATGACGCGCACTGTCTATTACAATGCCAACGGCCTGCCCGAACCGCGTCAAGTGACCACCGCGCGTGACCAGGCGCGTCTCGGCATCGCCCTGCGTCAGCATTATCCGCAATATTACAAATACTTCTCCACCCGCAGATTCAGCTACGGCAAGCAGGTCATCGGCAATCACAACCGCCTGCTCGGCTCGGTTCGCGGCGTTGACGGCATCAAGACCGGCTACACGAGGGCAGCCGGCTTCAATCTCGTGACCTCTGCCCAGGTCGACGGCCGCAGCATTGTGGGCGTCGTGATGGGAAGCCCGTCCGGCGGCAAGCGCAATGCCAAGATGAGAAAACTGGTGGAAACCTATTTGCCGCGCGCCAGCCGCAAGGGCAATTCGAACAACAACATGGTCGCTTCAAAGAAGCAGGCGGAAATCGCCTATGCCGAGCCTGCAAACAACAACGCAGAGCGGCAGGTCGCAGCCGTCATGAGCCGCAATTTTGAGCTTCCTGCCAACGGCCCGGTGCCGAAGTCGCGCTACAAGGTTGAGGCCAACGCCGATCTGCTGGCAGATGAGCCGATGGACGGCGAAGACCAGGTCGCTCAGCTGGTGGCCAGCGCCGACCCTTCGCCTGCTGATAATGACAATGCCGAGCAGGTTTCTTCCTCCAACGCCAAAGTCGACAGTGTAACGACGGCTTCAACCAGCAATGAGCCCGCAGGCTGGGTGATTCAGGTTGGCGCGGCGCCGGAAAAAAACCAGGCAGTGGTTCTCCTGCAAAAAGCGCAGGATAAAGGCGGAAAGGTATTGCGTTCCGCCACCCCTTTCACCGTTGCCTATCTCAACGGTAATGAGCAGCTTTATCGGGCCCGTTTTGGCGGCTTTGCCGATCAGGACGCTGCGGTCAGCGCCTGCAAGCTGTTGAAAAAGAAAGGCATGGGCTGCTGGGCAGCCCTTCAGTAGAGAATTAAAGCCCGCCGGCTCATCTCCTTCCGGCGGCCTTTTCTGTGTTCCTCGATTTGTATCGCGTACGAGGCAGTATCATGGCTAACAATGACCAGTTGACCGGGGTCGACCTGACCCCTGAACCGCAAGCGGAACGCAGCCACGGCGTGTTGCACCCCTTGCATGAAGCCGCCCTGAAGCTGGCCTCAATCGGCCTGCCTCGCTCAAAGGGCAAAACACGCGACCTGGTTGCGATGTTGTTGAGCCACGGCGCCAGAGCATGGCGCGGCGGCCAACCGGGTGTGACGCTGCATTTGCATGTCACCTCGCCGACGGGGCGATATCCGATAAGGCTGCGCATGAAGTAGACAACAAGAAGGAGCCGCAAGGCCCCTTCCCTTTTGCGCTTTTCCGCGACTTTGCCGGACTGCGCTAGAGCAATCCCAATTCCGCCAATTCCCGTTTCAATTCAGCAGACATGCCCTTCTCCGAGCCTGAGGCGCCGAATAAATCAGCAGGCGCATCCTTCGTTTCAAGATAGCGCCAGCCCTGAAACGGCCGCTTGGGATGGGGCATGGTTTCCACCACATTCGGTCCGAGCATCAGGCGACAGCGGGAAATGCCGTCTGTATCGACAAAATCCTGAATATCGACAAAGGGCTGGCGGGCCAGAACCTGGCCCTTGATCACCCAATAGAGCGAACCGCCGTCAAGAAGAGCCTCGATGCGCTTCGGCATCATCCGGGTGACATGGGTGGAATGCGGCTCAAGGCCGGCGGCCATGGCCGACAGCGATCTCTCGGAAACCCATTCCCGAAGATCATCTATCGATTCCGCGCCGACGCAGAGCTTGATCATATGAAGTGTCATGATGTTGAACATGAACGACCAAAGGCGCGACAGGTCAACTATTTTTCAATGCTGTCCAATATTATCAGCATTCAACAACATTGACCGCCAGGCCGCCCGTGGATGTTTCCTTGTATTTGTCATGCATGTCATGACCAGTCTGGCGCATGGTTTCAATACAGGCGTCGAGCGGAACAAAATGCACCCCGTCGCCCTTCAGCGCCAGTGAGGCGGCGGTAACCGCCTTGACCGCACCCAGTGCATTGCGTTCGATGCAGGGAACCTGGACAAGACCGCCGATCGGATCGCATGTCATGCCGAGATGATGTTCCAGCGCGATTTCCGCCGCATTTTCTATCTGTTCCGGCGATCCGCCCAAAACCGCGGCAAGACCGGCGGCAGCCATGGCCGCCGCAGAGCCCACTTCGCCCTGGCAGCCGACTTCAGCGCCTGAAATGGACGCATTGTGCTTGATGATGCCGCCGATTGCCGCCGATGTCAGCAGATAGTCACGAATGCCTTCCTGATCAGCGCCGTCATGGAACTGCAGATAATATTTGATGGTGGAGGGAATGACCCCGGC
The DNA here is from genome assembly GCA_041742335.1 of Rhizobiaceae bacterium. Lineage (GTDB taxonomy): Bacteria > Pseudomonadota > Alphaproteobacteria > Rhizobiales > Rhizobiaceae > Rhizobium_E. Next base: position 26,324 of record JBGSIT010000035.1, on the reverse strand, counting down.
TGCTCCGTTCGTCGGTGCGGTGACGATCCGGCCGCCGGCGGCGTTTTCCTCGTTGACGGCCATCGCATAGACACTCAGCCAGTCATTGGCGAGCAACGGATTGATCTTGTTGGAACGCCATTCATCCTGAAGTTTTTCATGAATGGCGCGCGCCCTGCGGCGCACTTTCAATCCACCTGGCATGATGCCGTCAGTCGCAAGGCCGCGGTCGATGCAACTGTTCATCGCGGCCCAGATCCTGTCGAGCTTGTCATCCAGAGCTTCACGGCTGAGGGAGACTTCCTCATTGGCCCGCTTCATCTGGGCAATGGTCAGGCCGGAGCGCTGGGCCATCTCAAGCATCTGCTTTGCCGATGCAAAGGGATAAGGCACCTTGGGGCCATCCACCTGCTTGCGCGACTGGCGCATCTTTTCAAGTTCGATATCGGTAACGACGAAGCCGCCGCCGATGGAAAAATAAACCTGGCGCAGCAGCATCCGGCCACTGGCGTCATAGGCCGTAAACGCCATGCCGTTGGCGTGTCCGGGCAGCGGCGTTTTCTTGTCAAGCAGCAGATCGGTCGCGGGTTGGAAGTCATAGACCGGATGACCCGGCGGATTGATCCTGCCGCTTTGGATGACCTCGGCGACCAGTTGATCCATCCGGTCAGGATCGACGGCGTCCGGCTGTTCGCCGACAAGCCCGAGGATCACTGCCCGGTCTGAGCCATGGCCGATGCCGGTATGGGCAAGCGAGCCATGCAGGCTGACCTTGATGTTTTGCACCTTGGCCCCCACCGGTCTGGGCCATTCCGGCGACGCGACGAGGTCCAGGAACCGGTTGGCCGCCGACATGGGTCCCATCGTATGGGAACTGGAAGGACCAATTCCGATCTTGAAAACGTCTGCTACAGACAGGAACATGAACGACCCCGAATTGTTGGAAAGACACGGCCGGAGGCTATATTCCAATTGCCTCCTCCGCCATAGGTTCCGCCGACATAAGATAACACGGCGGCGACATCAAGACGGTTTTCAAATTGCCCGAATCCGTGCAAGGTCGGCCCATGTCGGAACTTGATATATTCGCGCTTTCCTGGTTCGTCGTTTTGTGGCTGGGATTTACCTGGCTTACCAGCGACGCCCGCAATTTCGGGCGGATCAGCCTGAACGCCGCCGTGGCGAAACACCGTTCAAACTGGATTCACAATTCGCTGAAGCGCGATCTCAAGATGATCGACACCCAGATCATGGCCGGGCTGCAGAACGGCACCGGCTTCTTTGCCTCAACCTCGCTGCTGGCGCTGGGCGGTTGCCTGTCGCTGTTCAGCGTCCTGAGCCAGAGCGAAGCAGTGATCAGCGATGATTTGTCCTTTGTGTTTGACGGCGGGCGGGCGGCAGTGGAATTGAAGCTCGCCGGCCTGACCTTGGTCTTTGGCTATTCGTTCTTCAAGTTTGGTTGGGCCTACAGGTTGTTCAATTACAGCTCGATCCTGTTTGGCGGGCTGCCCATGCTGGCCGAAGCCGAGAAAGATCCTGAGAAGGCCGGACGCGCCGCCGACCGGGTTGTGGCGCTCAACATTATCGCCGCGCGCAACTTCAACGCCGGACTGCGCGCCATTTTCCTGTCGATTGGCTATCTCGGCTGGTTCGTCAGCCCCTATGTCTTCATGGCTGCCAGCCTGTTTGTGACCGTCGTATTGCTGCGCCGGCAGTTTTTTTCACCGGCGCGCGACGCCCTGATCGGCGAAACGTGATTTCCGACTTGAAAAAGGCGTTATAGGACACGAAGCGAAAGCCACCGAAGCCAGTTCATTTGCGGAGACATGTTTTGCCAGCAGACCAGCCCGGAAATACCGGCGGTGCAACCAGAGCCCGCTTCACCTGGCTGGATACCGCTCGCGGATTGGCGCTGCTCGCCATGGCGAGCTATCACTTCATGTGGGATCTGCAATCCTTCGGCTATGCAGAGCCGGATTTCGCGGTCACGGGCCTGCCGAAAATCTATGCCCGCGCCATCGCTTCGACTTTCCTGTTTCTCTCCGGGCTCAGTCTGGTGCTCTCCCAATCGCCTGAAATCAAATGGGAAAAATACTTCCCCCGGCTTGCAAAAATCATCGCTGCGGCATTTCTGGTCTCCGCCGGAACCTATCTCGTCTCACCGGGCAGCTTCATCTATTTTGGCATTCTGCACAGCATGGCCGCAGCCAGCATATTGGGTCTTGCCTTTTTGCGGCTGCCGGCGGCGCTGACTTTCTGTCTTGCCATCGCGGCGGTCATCGCGCCGCTATATCTCAAATCGGACCTGTTCAATCATGCCTGGCTCTGGTGGACCGGCCTTGCCACCGATTTCCGCCGCGCCGATGATTTTGTGCCGGTCCTGCCCTGGATGGGACCATTCCTGTTCGGAATGGCATTGGCGGGCCCCGCCAAGCGCCTGCTGGCCTGGTCGTCAAGATTCCACCAGGACAAATCGCTGCCGCGCTGGCATTCGCTGATGGCGTTCTTCAGCCGTCACAGTCTTGCCTTCTATCTGGTCCATCAACCGATACTGATCGCGCTGGTCTACGTCATGTCGATGATAGCGCCGCCGCCGCCGGTCGATCCGGTGGCCAATTATTTGAGAAGTTGCATGACCACTTGCTCCATGAACCAGACTGCGGACTTTTGCACCCGCTTCTGCGGCTGCACTGTCGACCGATTGATGGAACAAAACCTGTTCACAATGCTCACGACAGGCAAATTGAATATTAGCGAGGATACAAGAATTCAGCGAATCGGTGCAGAATGCACCGACAAGGCGCTTTGATGAGGCCGCAACCATGAATGCTTATTGGTCGAGACCGCTTAATTTTCCGTGGCCGCCGATATTCTACGGCATCAGCATAATGTCGGCAATTCTCCTCGGCCGCTACATGCCGCTTGATTATCTTGCCAATCAACCCTGGATTTTAAAAGTGGTCGGCGGACTCCTGATTGCAGCCGCTGTCAGCATTGATCTCTGGGCGCTGCTTACACTGCGCGAACGCCACACAACGGTCATGCCAAACCGCTGCTCCACCCATCTCGTAACCCAAGGCCCCTTCCGCTACAGCCGCAACCCGATCTATCTCGGCTACACGCTGATGACGATCGGTATCGGACTGGTCACGCAAAATGCCTGGTTTCTGGTCGCAGCGCCCCTTGCCGTTGCCGTGACCTATGTCGTGGCCATCCGGGCGGAGGAAAATCATCTGCTGGCCCGATTCGGCATCGACTTTGAGCAATATCGCCGCCAAACAAGGTGTTGGATCTGAAATTCAGTCCAAGGACCGCATGAATTTTCAGGTGCTGACGCCGATTTCCGCAAGCCGCGTCAGGCAGGCCTCTTCGATATTGTCGAGTTCGGTCAGGGTTTCTTCAATATCCCTGCGCTTCTGACGAAGATCGTCGCGCTTTTCGTCAATCCGCTTCATCAGCAGCTTCAATTGCCCCGATTCCCCCGGCGGTTCCTTGTAGACATTGATGATTTCACGGATTTCGGCGATGGTGAAACCAATGCGCCGGCCCCGGAGAATCTGCTGGATGAGGTGACGGTCGGCCGTCCTGTAAAGCCGGGTGCGCCCGCGCCTTTCCGGATGCAGAAGACCCTCATCCTCATAAAAGCGCAATGTCCGCGTGGAAATGCCGAATTCACGGGTGAGTTCAGTTATGCTGTAAAGCCTGTTCAAGAGCTGTTCCGCAATTTGTTTGGATTCGGGGCCGCTTCAGCGAACCTCCATAGTATTGACCTTTACGTTAAAGTCAATTTTTACGGGCCTACGATCTGGATAATCATCCAAGCCGCAGCCACCATGTCGCAAGGCCGAGAAAGCCGAAGAAACCGGTGATATCGGTGACGGTCGTCACAAAGACCGATGAAGCAATGGCCGGATCGGCACCCAGTTTGTCCAGCAGCAACGGCAGCAATATCCCCGCCAGCGCCGCAGCCAGAAAATTGATGACGATGGCAGCGCCTATCACCAGGCCCAGATAAGGGTTCTGATAAAGCAAAGCTGCAGCCGTACCCACCAGAATGGCGAACATCACGCCATTGGTCAGCCCAACGCCGACCTCACGCCGGATGATGCGGCTGGCATTGTAAATATCGATATCCTTGGTCGCCAAGGCGCGCACGGTCACCGTCATGGTCTGCGTGCCGGCATTGCCGCCCATTGAGGCAACAATCGGCATCAGCACCGCCAGCGCCACCATCTGTTCGATTGTCGCATCAAAATAGCCGATGATCGCAGCCGAAATGAAGGCCGTGCCAAGATTGATCAGCAGCCAGAGGAAGCGCGATTTGACGGTCGATATCACATTGTCGGAAAGCTCTTCGTCGCCGACGCCGCCAAGGCGCTTGATGTCTTCATCCGCTTCTTCGTGGATAACGTCGACGATATTGTCGATGGTCAGCACGCCCACCAGCCGGCCATTTTCGTCAACGACAGCGGCAGACAGCAAATCATATTGCTCGAAGAGTTGGGCCGCTTCTTCCTGATCCATTTCCGCCGGAACAGGATGGTTGGTGTCGCGCATGATGCTTTCAATCTTGACGGCGCGCGGCGTGCGCAGGATCTGGTCAAGGTCAACCGCGCCCAACAGCTTGAAGGTCGGGTCAATCACGAATATCTGGGTGAAGGTTTCAGGGAGATCTTCGTCTTCGCGCATATAGTCGATGCATTGGCCGACGGTCCAGAACGGCGGCACGGCGACAAATTCAGACTGCATGCGCCGTCCGGCCGATGATTCCGGATAGTCCAGCGCCCGCCGCAGCCGGACCCGCTCGGTAAATGGCAGCTTGGCGAGAATTTCATCGCGGTCCGCCTCATCCATGTCTTCGAGAATGTAGACGGCGTCATCGGAATCCAGATCGCCAATGGCGGCGGCAATCTGGTCGTTTGGCAGTTGTTCAAAGATTTCAAGCCGGATGCCTTCATCGACTTCGGTCAGCGCAGTCAGATCGAAATCATCGCCCATCAGCCGGATCAAGGCCATGCGCTGATCGGGCACCAACGCCTCAATCACGTCGCCGATTTCGGATTCGTGCAGCCGCGCCACATTGTTGCGCAGAAATATGACATCGCGATCGGCAATTGCCGCACCGATCATCACAAGAAAATCGGACCGGATCGCGCCGTCATCGGTATAAATATCAGCGATTGCGGGGTTTTCTTGAGGCAGAGTGGAGTTTTCGCGGTCAATATCGCCGGTATTGGTCATTTTCCCGCCTCCTTGCCTGCTTGCGCAGCGATATCAAACTGAAATTGAACATCGCAAACGCTGGCGATTGTTTACATGCTGTCGGTCTCTTTCCGGCTGATTTGCCCGTATGCTGACGGTGCTAGCGGAAAAAAACCGCAAGGTCCACCTCAAATGAACAAAAGGGGAAACTCGTGAATATTCAAACTGCTGGCCCCGTTTGCATTCCACAGCCAAGGCTTTACAAAACTTTACACGGGCGACAAACCGCAGCAACCTTGCCTGCATATCTTGCATTCATCAACAACCCGCTATCGGAGAAAAAAGATGAGTGAAGAAATCAACACAAGCACCGAAAACCAGAACTCCAAGCCTGGTCGCAGCTGGACAAAACGGATTGCAATCGGCGGCGGCGCCCTTGTCATCCTGTCCGCTATTGGCGTAGCAACGGCAATGAGCGGCGGCTTCGGCGAAGGACGCTTCATGCATGGCATGCACGGCAAGCACGGCGGCATGATGGGCGGCCGCAGCGAGGCGCGCTTCGAAAGAATGCTGGAAACAGTGTCCGCCACGCCTGAACAGAGCGACAAGCTGAAAGTGATTTTCAAATCCGTCATGGATGACATGCAGCCCGGTCAGCAAAACCGCAAGCAGATGTTTGATGATGTGACGACCATCCTGAAAGCGCCGACCATTGACCGCGCAGCAATTGAAAAGCTTCGTGCCGAACGGGTGGCGGAAATGGATGCGAAATCCAAAACCATGGCCAAGGCCCTTGGCGATGCCGCTGAAATCCTGACTGTGGAACAGCGCACAAAGCTTGTGGACCAATTTGACCACTTCGGTCCGCGCAAGTAACACTATCGTAAAGGACGGACATAAGCATGGCGGCAACAGTCTTGATCATCGACGATGATACCCGGCTCTCCGCCATGCTGGCAGACTATCTTTCCTCGGCAGGCTTCACAGTTCGGACAGCCGCAACCGGCCGGCTCGGACTGGACGACATTGCCCGCACGCCGCCCGATGCCGTCATTCTTGACGTCATGCTGCCCGACCTTGACGGCTTTGAAATCTGCCGCCGGATCCGCGCCGCATCCAATCTCCCCATATTGATGCTGACGGCCAAGGGCGAGGAGACGGACCGGATCGTCGGGCTGGAACTGGGCGCTGACGATTATCTTCCCAAGCCCTTCAGCCCGCGCGAACTCGTCGCGCGGCTGAAGGCGGTTCTCAGACGCTCGCAACCATCCCAACAGCAGCCATTCAATCATGAACCATCGCTCGGAAAGCTCAATTTCGGAGAGTTGGAAATTGACCGCGACGCCCGCAGCGTTGCGCTCAAAGGCCAGGATTGCCAACTGACCGGCCATCAGTTCGATCTCATTCTTGCGCTGGCTGAAAACCCCGGTCGGGTTCTGAGTCGCGAAAGGTTGATGGAACTGACCAAGGGCGAGGATCTGGAAGCCTTTGACCGCTCCATCGATGTCCATATATCTCGCATTCGGCAGGCCATTGAAGACGATCCGCGCCATCCGCGCCGGATTCTGACGGTGCGGGGGACCGGCTATGTCTTTGCGCGGCAGCAGGCCTGAGAGCCGTAAGAACATGGCGCAAGAAGCGGGAATTGAACGATGATCCACAACAGGCTGTTTTTCAAAATCTATCTCACTGTCCTGGGCAGCATCGGGCTGGTCGCCATATTGCTGGCGCTGGTCACCGTTCTTGGCAAACTGGATCCAAACGATCCGGCCTCCGACCGCCTCGACCGTTTTGTCGCCGCCATGTATCCCGCCACTGACAGCCCCATTGCCTGGCAACAAACAACTGACCGGCTCGCCAAGGGTCTTGATACGGATATTGCGGTCTTTGGGCCTGATGGCGAGATATTGGCTTCAAGCGGCAATGCGATTACGCGCAACATGATCAACCAGCGCCAGACTTACAGCCGGCGCAACGGTCGGATTCTGGTGGCCAATCTCGCAGGCGGCAAACAGGTGGCCGCGCTTGCCCACAAGTCCTTCAAGCCGCCGCGCGCCCACATCATCAATATCATCCTGCTGATCGCCGCAGCCACCGGAATCGCCGCCTATCCGATTGTGCGCCAATTGACGCGGAGGCTGGAAGAGGTCCGCCTCGGCATGGAACGCTGGGGCGCGGGCGCGCTTGACAGCCGGATCACCGTTCGCGGAAAAGACGAAGTCGCCTTGGTCGCCGATACTTTCAACAAGGCCGCAGACCGCATCGAACATCTGGTCCGCTCGCAAAAAAGTCTGCTTGCCAATGCCAGCCACGAACTCCGCTCACCTTTGGCGCGATTGCGGATGGCCATTGAAATCTATTCCGACACGGGCGCGGACAAGGTAAAGTCGGAAATCGTCAACAATCTTTCGGAACTCGACGAACTGGTCGAGGAAATTTTGCTTTCCAGCCGCCTGGATGGCGCGCAGGCGCAGGCTCATGCCCTTGACCAAAGCATCGACCTTTTGGCTTTGACTGCCGAGGAGGCGTCGCTTCATGACCTGGAAGTCAGCGGCCAGACCGCTCAAGTCACCGGCAATGCAAAACTGTTGCGCCGGTTGGTGAGAAACCTTATCCAGAATGCGCTTCGCCACGGCGCGCGCCCGGTCGAAATATCCATGGAGCAATCCGGCAACGACACCATCCGCCTGATTGTCCGCGATCAGGGCAAGGGCCTGCCGCCTGAAGAACGCGAACGGGTGTTTGAGGCCTTCTATCGCCCGGCAGGCCGCAGCGAGGCCGCCGGTGGCTGGGGTCTGGGCCTGTCGCTGGTCCGCCAAATCGCCCAGGCCCATGGAGGAACTGTTGGCTACCGCGACGCGTCTGGCGGCGGGGCCGAATTTTTTGTCGACCTGCCGCACCAACCGGCAGATCACGGAGCGTAATCCAGGCTGACGCAAACTTGATTCGCAACGCGAACCGCCAGCCGCAAGATCTTGCAAAGACTCCGATAAAGTCCTCTCCACAGACCCGGATCGGTCGCCGCTGCGCACTCAATGCAAGGCCGCGATGGCACCGGAACCCTGATGGCGATTTTGCCAATCGCGGCTATCAGATCCTGAGCAGCGAACCAGAATTTGAGTGGGTTTCGCTCGCCAATGGCATGACGTTTCCGGATAATTTGAAGTTCAAGACAATTGAAATTCAACAATATTAGGCTCATGCTCGGGACGCCTGATGACTTCCCGATTCAGACGTTCGTTGTCAGTGCAATTGCAAAACAAGCGTTTCAGATGTCAATGTCACCGGCGCAAAGTCAAAACACGCTTCTTATGTCTTCAGGATATGCAATGTGACCAATTCGGCGCAGCAAACAGTTACGACCAGCGACGATTCAGGTCGCTGGCTGGTGCTGGCCATCCTGTCTTTGGGCGTCATGCTGTCACTTGCCACCTGGTTTTCCACCACCGCCATTGCGCCTGAACTGAAATTGGCCTGGAATCTTGCCGACAACAAAGCCGCGTGGCTGACCAATGCCGTCCAATTCGGCTTTGTCAGCGGAGCAGTGATCTTCAGTCTCTTCAATCTTCCCGATATCGTCCAGCTCAACAAATTGATGGCGCTGGCTGCGGCCATTGCCGGCCTTGCCAATACGGGCTTGCTGCTTGAACCCGGCTTTGCCGGCGCCTTCATGGTGCGTTTTGCAACAGGCGCCGCCCTTGCCGCAGTCTATCCGCCGGCGCTCAAACTGATATCGACATGGTTCCAGCGGCAACGCGGGCTTGCGCTCGGTCTGGTCATTGGCGCGCTATCGCTTGGATCGGCCATGCCGCACCTGTTCCGGGCCATTGGAAGAACCTTCCCCTGGGAAGGCATAGTCCTGGCAACCAGCCTGTCCACCTTTCTCGGCGCAGCCATCTTCTTGATTTTTGCGCGCGAAGGGCCGTTCCCCTTTTCCAAGGCGGTCTTCGATCCCCGCCAGATCGGCATGGTGTTTCGCAATCGCAGCCTGCTGCTGGCCAATATCGGCTATCTTGGCCATATGTGGGAGCTTTATGCCATGTGGGCCTGGCTTCTGGCCTATCTGCGCGCCGCAAGCCCGCTTGGCCAGGCGCCATTGCTGCAAAATCCCTCGGTGCTGACCTTTCTGGCCATAGCTGCGGGCATTCCCGGCTGCATTGCCGGCGGATATGTCGCCGACAGGATCGGCCGGAGCTTGACCACCGCCAGCCTGATGATGATGTCCGGCCTTTGCGCGCTCTTGGCCGGCTTTGCTTTTGGCGGCCCGCTCTGGTTGCTTGCAATAATCGTGATAATCTGGGGTTTCACCATCATCGCCGACTCTGCCCAGTTCTCGGCCGCGGTCACCGAACTGGCCAATCCGTCCTTTGTCGGCACGGCGTTGACAGTCCAGATGGCAATGGGATTTGCGCTTACCACATGTTCGATCTGGCTTCTGCCCATCCTCGCCGGCTGGCTCGGTTCCTGGCAGTGGGTCTTCCTTGTGCTGGTTCCCGGACCAGCCATAGGCGCGACAGCGATGCTGGCGCTGCACCGTCGACCGGACGCGACAAGACTGGCAAACGGCAAAAGGTGACAAGCCAACCAGATCCGCACCGCGTGAGGTTCAAGGACGATTATTGATGGATTTAGGGAGATTGGATTTGCGCACTGAAGCAGCAAAGCCCGCAGACCGGGCTATAATATTTGAAGGACACACTTCACGCGTTTCTGAAGAGAGAGAGTTGGTGCGGTCGAGAAGACTCGAACTTCCACGGGTTGCCCCACAGCGACCTCAACGCTGCGCGTCTACCAATTCCGCCACGACCGCATCGTGGTAGATGTCAACTTGCGTCGACGGAGCAGCGTTTAGCAAATGCGTTTGGGAGGCACAAGTCCGCGCGTGGCGTTTTTCGGCAAAAAAGACAACTATTTATCGGCAGGTCAACAACAGCCATTGGCCGGTCGCTGGAAAACCTCACCTTGCCTCCGTCGCATTTATCCGGCACATAGCCAGCACGTCAGTTTTACCACCGGACAAAGGCCCATGCAGCGCAGCGAACTTCTCCATTCCTTCCTGCCCTCACCGGGTTCACCGCCGGTGCGCTGGCGCGTTTCCGAGGGCCTGGTGGACTATCAGGAGGCGTTGGACATCATGGAAGCCGAAGTGGCCGCCATTGCCGATGGCACAGCCCAGGAGCTTGTCTGGCTGCTGGAGCACCCCCCGGTCTATACAGCCGGCACAAGCGCCAACACAGCCGATCTACTGGCCCCTGACCGCTTCCCTGTCTTTGCGACAGGCCGCGGGGGTGAATATACCTATCACGGGCCAGGCCAGCGTGTCGGCTATGTGATGCTGGACCTCAAGCGACGCAGGCAGGATGTCCGCGCTTTCGTCGGTGCGATCGAGGAACTGGTCATAGGTGCGCTTGCGGACATGAATGTCAAAGGCGAAAGACGCGAAGACCGCGTCGGCGTCTGGGTCAGGCGGCCGGAAAGACCGCCGCTTGCCAATGGCTTGATGGCGGAGGACAAGATCGCGGCCATCGGCATAAGGTTGCGCCGCTGGGTCAGCTTTCACGGATTTTCATTGAATGTCGAACCGGAGCTGGAGCATTTCTCCGGTATCGTGCCCTGCGGCATTGCCTCCTACGGCGTCACAAGCCTGGTCGATCTGGGATTGCCGGTGACCATGGAGGATGTCGATCTGGTTTTGAAATCAAATTTCCAAACCCTTTTCGGCCCGGTTGAAAACGAAACCGCCAATCAGACTGCCGCCGCCGAAGCGCGCTGAAGCCGCCTTCCACTCAACATCACCTGCAAACGCGAAAAACCGGGCAATCGCTTGCCCGGTCTTGTCACTTTCAACCCAAAGGGAATTACGCTGCTTCGGCTTCCAGCTCCAGGCGTTCCTTGTCGGAAGCGCCCTTGGCTGCGACGTCGCGGTCTACGAATTCAACGACGGCCAAAGCCGCGTTGTCGCCGTGACGGAAGCCGGCTTTCATGATGCGCAGGTAGCCGCCATTGCGGGTTGCGTAACGCGAAGCAATCGCATCAAACAACTTGGCAACGACTGCAACGTCGCGGATCTGGGAAATGGCCTGGCGGCGGGCATGCAGGTCGCCGCGCTTGCCGAGCGTTACAAGCTTCTCGACGATCGGGCGGATTTCCTTTGCCTTCGGCAAGGTGGTGATGATCTGCTCATGGGTAATCAACGAAGCCGCCATATTGGCAAACATTGCCTTGCGGTGGCTTGCAGTCCTGTTGAGCTTGCGGCCGGCTTTCTTGTGGCGCATCGCTTTACTCCTTCACATGCAGGTTTTGCCTGCTGTTTGATGTCAGCGCATGTGCCGTCCAAGCTCCCCGCTTGTATCATGGGCAAATGCACAGTTTGGTTTTACAAGGCAGTTGCCTGGCGCCTCGCGGCGTCAGGCAATTTCCGCCTTAGTACTGGTCTTCGTAGCGCTTTGCGAGCTCTTCGATATTCTCAGGCGGCCATGACGGCACTTCCATGCCAAGATGCAGGCCCATGGAGGCGAGAACTTCCTTGATTTCGTTCAGCGACTTGCGGCCGAAATTCGGCGTGCGCAGCATTTCTGCTTCGGTCTTCTGGATCAGATCGCCAATATAAACGATATTGTCGTTCTTCAGGCAGTTTGCGGAACGAACGGAAAGCTCCAGTTCGTCGACCTTCTTGAGAAGCGCAGGATTGAAGGCGAGTTCAGTGATGGACTCCTCTTCAGCTTCCTTCTGCGGCTCATCGAAGTTGACGAAGACCGAAAGCTGGTCCTGGAGAATGCGGGCCGCGAAAGCGACTGCATCTTCACCGGTGACCGAACCGTCTGTTTCAATCGTCATGCTCAGCTTGTCATAATCGAGAACCTGGCCTTCACGGGTGTTTTCCACCTTGTAGGACACTTTCTTGACCGGTGAGTACAGGCTGTCGACCGGAATGAGGCCGATCGGGGCATCTTCGGCGCGGTTGCGATCAGCGGGAACATAGCCCTTGCCATTGGCAACGGTGAATTCCATGCGGATTTCAGCACCTTCGTCGAGCGTGCAGATCGGATGTTCCGGATTGAGGATCTCGATGTCGCCAACCGTCTGGATATCGCCAGCGGTCACAACGCCCGGACCCTGTTTGCGCACGACCATGCGCTTGGAATCATCGCCGTCCATCTTGATGGCGATTTCCTTGATATTGAGCACGATATCGGTCACATCCTCGCGAACACCGGGGATGGAGGAGAATTCGTGCAATACGCCGTCGATCTGTACGGCCGTCACGGCAGCGCCGCGCAGCGAGGACAGCAGAACGCGACGCAACGCGTTACCAAGCGTAAGGCCATAGCCGCGCTCAAGCGGCTCGGCAACAAGCGTTGCCTTTGTCCGGCCGTTCGAGCCGAATTCCACCTTGGTTGGCTTGATCAATTCCTGCCAGTTTTTCTGAATCATGTTTCTTGCCTTCTCATCGTTGCCACCATCCAATCGTGACAACCGATTTGCGGAAGTGCCGCTCCACCCTCAGGCTTTGCGGCGGTTAACTGAAATGATCAGACGCGACGACGCTTGCGAGGGCGGCAGCCATTGTGCGGTATCGGGGTCACATCGCGGATCGACGTGATCATGAAACCGGCAGCCTGCAAGGCGCGAAGTGCCGACTCACGGCCCGAACCGGGACCGCAGACTTCCACTTCAAGCGACTTCATGCCGTGTTCCTGAGCCTTCTTGGCTGCGTCTTCGGCAGCAATCTGGGCGGCAAACGGTGTCGACTTGCGCGAACCCTTGAAGCCCTTGGCCCCGGCTGACGACCAGGCAATCGTATTGCCCTGTGCGTCGGTGATGGTGATCATTGTATTGTTGAATGTCGAATTAACATGGGCAACGCCCGATGATATGTTCTTGCGCTCGCGACGGCGAATACGCGCAACTTCCTTAGCCATGAGATTCCCTTTCTAGATCTCTGCACCGCCGTAATTCCAGCGGCTCCACCGGGAGAGAGATATTCATCCCCTGCCCTGCATTTTGGGGCCGCCCGAAAGTGGCCCCGCTTGTTGACCGGGCTTTCACCCGATCCCTGCGACGGCAATTGCTTGCCATCTGCAAACCCAAAGAGGCCGGCGGAACCCGCCAGCCTCCCAGTTCCGCTTGCGCGGAAATTATTTCTTCTTGCCGGCAATCGCCTTTGCAGGACCCTTGCGGGTGCGTGCATTGGTGTGCGTGCGCTGACCACGAACCGGAAGGCTGCGGCGATGGCGCAGGCCACGGTAGCAACCAAGATCCATCAGGCGCTTGATGTTCATCGACGTTTCACGACGAAGATCACCTTCAACCTGATAATCGCGGTCAATGGCCTCACGGATCTGCAGGACTTCAGCATCTGTCAGCTGATGAACGCGACGTTCAGCCGGAATACCGGCCTTCTCGCAGATTTCTTTTGCGAATTTCGGACCAATCCCGTGAATATAGGTAAGCGAGATAACGACCCGCTTAGCAGTTGGGATGTTGACGCCAGCGATACGAGCCACGCCTGTTCTCCTTGCATGCCACTTGCCACCAGGCAAATGATTATTCGGTATGGACGCCTTCGATCAGCATCCTGCTCAATAGGGGTTCGGAACAAGTCAAAGGCGACCGAACCGGTTTTCCCGTTTCCGGGAAACCGCGCCGATCGCTAGTCTGTCGCGAGTTGGGCGGTGATTAGCGGAATCGCTGATAAAAAGCAACCATTCCGCCAAAAAGATTTCAACAATCAATCGAGCTTTTCGAGGATTGCTTCGATTTCAGCCGTCACGCTGTCGATATCGGCCATTCCGTCGACGGAAACCAGCATATGCTTGGCGTAATAGTAGCCAATCAGCGGCGAGGTTTTCTTGTAGTAATCCGACAGGCGGGCCGTCATGGTCTCGGCATTGTCATCCGGACGGCGCTTGAAGGATGTCGAGCCGCATTTGTCGCAGACCCCGTCAACGGCCGGCTTTTTTTCCGTGTCATGGTAGACAGTGCCGCAAGCGGCACAGGAATAGCGGCCTGCCACGCGGGCCACCAAAGCCTCGTCATCCACCTGGATCTCGATGACGCTGTCAATTTTCATGCCTTTGGCGGCAAGCATCGATTCTGTCGCGTCAGCCTGCACCAGTGTGCGCGGAAAGCCGTCGAGGATGAAACCCTTTGCGCAATCCGGCTGGTCGATACGGTCCGACACTATGTCGATGACAATATCGTCTGAAACCAGCTTGCCCGCATCCATCACCGCCTTGGCCCGCTTGCCGACATCTGTGCCGGCGCTGACTGCGGCCCGCAGCATGTCCCCGGTGGAAAGCTGCGGTATACCGTGCATCTCCACGATTCTCTGGGCCTGGGTGCCCTTACCGGCGCCCGGCGGCCCTAAAAGTATAAGCTTCATTATCCCCTCTTCCCTCCCCGGAGTTTAGATTTCTTGATGAGTCCTTCATATTGTTGCGCAATCAAATGACCCTGAACCTGGGCAACCGTATCCAGAGTTACACTGACAACGATCAAAAGCGAAGTACCACCAAGGTAGAATGGAACACCGGTTTGGGCGATGAGAATTTCCGGAAGAATACAGACGAAGACCAGATAAAGCGCGCCCACCACTGTCACGCGGGTCAGAACATAATCGATATATTCCGCCGTGCGCTCGCCGGGTCGAATGCCGGGAATGAACCCGCCGTGCTTTTTCAGGTTGTCCGCCGTGTCTTTCGGATTGAAGACAATCGCCGTGTAAAAGAAGGCAAAGAACGCGATCAGGCCGCCATAGGCAATCATGTAGAGCGGCTGGCCGTGACCCAGGGCCGCCACGATGGTGGTGCCCCACTCAGGCAGCGTCGAGGTGCCGGAGAAGCCTGCCAGCGTTGCAGGCAGCAACAGTAGCGACGAGGCAAAGATTGCCGGGATGACGCCGGACGTGTTGAGCTTGAGCGGCAGATGCGACGTGTCGCCCTGGAACATCCGGTTGCCCACTTGTCGCTTCGGATACTGGATCAGCAACCGCCGCTGGGCGCGCTCGAAAAACACGATCATGGCGATGACCAGAACGGCAATGATCATGACGGCCAGGATGATGCCGGTCGAAAGTGCGCCGGTGCGGCCCAATTCCAATGTGCCGGCAAGGGCGCTCGGCAATGCGGCGACGATGCCCGCGAAAATGATCAGCGAGATACCATTGCCGATGCCGCGCGACGTGATCTGCTCGCCAAGCCACATCAGGAACATCGTGCCGCCCATCAGCGTCACCACGGTCGACAGGCGGAAGAACCAGCCTGGATCACCGACAACGCCGGTGCTGCCTTCCATCGACAGCGCAATGCCGTAGGCCTGCATGGATCCGAGAATCACTGTGCCGTAGCGGGTATATTGATTGATGATCTTGCGGCCCTGTTCGCCTTCCTTCTTCAGCTGCTCCAGCGCGGGAACGACAGATGTCATCAACTGAACGATGATCGAGGCCGAAATATAGGGCATGATGCCGAGCGCGAAAATCGCCATGCGGCTGACCGCGCCGCCCGAAAACATGTTGAAAAGCCCGAGAATGCCGCTCGCTTGGCCTTCAAACGCCTGCGCGAAGGCCTGCGGATTGATGCCGGGCAGCGGAATATAGGTGCCGAGGCGATAGACAAGCAGCGCGCCAAGCGTGAACCACAGGCGCTTTTTGAGATCTTCGGCCTTGGAAAAGGTCGAGAAATTGAGATTGGAAGCTAGTTGTTCCGCTGCAGACGCCATCAAATTTCTCCGCGGGACTCTTTCCGAAGCGGTAGTTGCCGCCGGAACAGTCCATCTGTTCAATCAAGAAAACCGGAGCGAGGCAACAATGAAAATTGATTCACTGGCCTCACCGCAGCCTTGTTCATACCGGCACTTGCCTGCAGAAACAAGCAAGACAACGCGGTCCCATAGCATATAGCGCAAAAAAGCCCGGTGTTAAGGACACCGGGCTTTCACTTTTTCATTTACATTATTCGGCAGCGGCCGAAAGCAGCTTGATTGTTCCGCCGGCCTTCTCGATTTTCTCGACGGCAGCCTTGGAGGCGCCGGCGACTTCGATTGTCAGCTTGGCCTTCAAATCGCCGACCGAAAGAATGCGCACGCCGTCCTTGACACGACGGATGACGCCGGCTGCCCTGAGGGCGGCCGCATCAACTGTCTTCTTGGGATCAAGCTTCTTGGCATCAATCGCCACCTGGATGCGGCCGACATTGACCACGACAAAGTCGTCGCGGAAAATGTTGTTGAAGCCGCGCTTTGGCAGACGCCGGTAAATTGGCATCTGGCCGCCTTCAAAGCCGTTGATGGCAACGCCAGAACGGGAAGACTGACCCTTGACACCGCGTCCGCCGGTCTTGCCGGTACCCGAACCGATACCGCGACCGACGCGCTTGCGGTTCTTTGTGGAACCTTCGTTGTCTTTGATCTCATTGAGTTTCATTGTCATTCTCCCTCGTCTCAGTTCTCGTCGACGACGCGAACGAGATGGCCGACCGTTCTGATCATGCCACGCACGGACGGCGTATCTTCAAGAGTGCGGACGCGATGCATCTTGTTGAGCCCGAGGCCGATCAGAGTTTTTTCCTGATAGTCGGGACGACGGATCGGGCTGCCGATCTGCTCGACAGTGACCGTCTTCTTCTTGGATTCAGCTTTTTTCGCCATGATCGGGCTCCTTATTCTTCAGATACAACGCCGGAAGACGAGCGACGAGCCTGCAACGTTGCATACTTGATGCCGCGCTGTGCTGCGATGTCCTTCGGGTGCACTTGATGCTTGAGAGCGTCAAAGGTAGCGCGAACCATGTTGTAGGGGTTCGACGAACCGGTCGACTTGGCAACGACGTCATGAACGCCGAGCGTTTCGAAAACGGCGCGCATCGGGCCGCCTGCGATGATGCCGGTACCGGCCTTGGCCGAGCGCAGCAAAACCTTGCCGGCGCCGTGGCGACCGTTGACATCGTGATGGAGCGTGCGGCCTTCGCGCAGGGGCACGAAGATCAGATCGCGCTTGGCGCTTTCAGTAGCCTTGCGAATCGCTTCCGGCACTTCGCGGGCCTTGCCGTGACCAAAGCCGACGCGGCCCTTCTGGTCACCGACGACGACGAGGGCGGCGAAACCGAAACGACGTCCGCCCTTGACCACCTTGGCGACGCGGTTGATCGCGACAAGCTTGTCGACAAATTCGCTGTCGCGCTCATCACGGCTCTGGCGGTCATCCCGCTGAGACCTTTTTTCTTGTGCCATTGTCCTATTCCTTTTTCTTTTCCGGGTGCAATCGGCATTGGGGTTAGACCCGCCCCTTCCTTGCGGAAATTATTGGCGCGATCCGGTGAGCGAACCATGGCATCCTGAAGAGCCAGGTCCCCTGCCCGTTTCATGACGCAGCAACGCGAAATTCGACGGGGCAGTTTAACGCGCAAAGCGCCGTAGCAGGATGAAACCACCCCGACGGCACAATGCGAAAATCCCGGCCGCAGGGCCGGGACTTCAAACTAGAAGTTCAATCCACCTTCACGCGCAGCATCGGCCAAAGCCTTGATGCGACCGTGATAGATGAAGGAACCGCGGTCGAAAACCACGTCCTTGACGCCGGCAGCCTTGGCGCGCTCGGCAACGAGCTTGCCGACAGCAGCAGCAGCAGCGGTATCGGCGCCTGTCTTCAGGTCTGTGCGCAGACCGGTATCAAGCGTTGAAGCCGAAGCGAGCGTGCGACCACCGACATCATCGATGACCTGGGCGTAGATGTTCTTCGAAGAGCGATGAACCGACAGGCGCGGACGACCGTTGGCAATTGCCTTGATGGAACGGCGCACGCGGTTCGCGCGGCGCACAACTTTGTCTTTAGTGCTGGCCATTTTGCGCCTTCCTTACTTCTTCTTGCCTTCTTTGCGGACAATCCGCTCTTCGGCATATTTCACACCCTTGCCCTTGTAGGGTTCCGGACCGCGATAAGCGCGGATTTCGGAAGCTACCTGGCCCACCTGCTGCTTGTCGATGCCGGAGATCATGATCTCGGTCGGCTTCGGGCAGGCAATGGTGATGCCTTCAGGGGTCTGGTAGACCACGTCGTGGGAAAAACCGAGCTGAAGCTGGAGGTTTTTGCCAGTCATGGCCGCACGATAACCGACGCCATTGATTTCAAGCTTGCGCTCGAAGCCGTCCTTGACACCCTTGAGAATATTCTCGACCATGGTGCGGGACATGCCCCACTTGGAGCGGGCATCCTTGGAGTCGTTTGCCGGTGTGACGACAACCGTATTATCTTCGAACTTAACGAGCACTTCGTCATTAGCAACGAAGAAAAGCTCGCCCTTCGGGCCCTTTGCAGTCACTTTCTGGCCTTCAACCGAGGCCGTGACTCCTGCAGGAACCTGAACGGGCTTTTTACCGATACGAGACATAATGTTTACCTGTCTGTTTCGTTATGGAGCGAATGAACCGTATTAGAATACGGAGCAGAGCAGCTCACCACCAACATTCTTTTCGCGAGCTTCGTGATCAGCCATCACACCTTTCGGGGTCGAAAGGATGGTGATGCCGAGACCGTTCGCGACCTGCGGAATGGACTTGACCGAGACATAAACCCGGCGGCCCGGCTTGGATACGCGGTCAATCTTGCGAATGACCGGCGCGCCTTCATAATATTTCAGTTCGATGCTGAGTTCGGCCTTGCCGTTGTCAAAATCGACCTTCGAATAGCCGCGGATATAGCCTTCGGACTGGAGAACATCCAGAACGCGGGCGCGCAGCGTCGAGGCCGGTGTCGAGACAGACGACTTGCGGCGGGCAACACCATTGCGGATACGTGTGAGCATATCGCCCAGCGGATCAGTCATAGCCATGGTCGCGTCTCCTTACCAGCTTGACTTGACAATGCCGGGCACTTTGCCGGAATTGCCGAGTTCACGCAGCGCGATGCGCGACATGCGAAGTTTGCGATAGTAGGCGCGCGGCCGACCGGTGATTTCACAACGGTTGCGAATTCTCGTCTTCGAGCCGTCACGCGGCATCGAAGCCAATTTCAATGTTGCCTTGAACCGCTCGTCGATTGACAGGCTGCGGTTCGAAATGATTGCCTTGAGAGCGGCGCGCTTGCCGCTTTCCATTGCAACCAGTTTGCGGCGGCGCTTGTTTTTTTCAACTGCGCTTGTCTTCGCCATATCTGAGTTCCTTCTCTACGCTCGTCGTTACGGTTATTGACGGAAGGGGAAGTTGAACTCTGTCAGAAGAGTCCGTGCTTCCTCGTCGGTCGGCGCCGTCGTGCAAACGATAATGTCCATGCCCCACATCTGATCAACCTTGTCGTAGTTGATTTCAGGGAACACAATGTGCTCCTTGATGCCCATGGCGAAGTTGCCACGGCCGTCAAAGGACTTCGGGTTCAGGCCGCGAAAATCGCGAACACGCGGAAGAGCGATGTTCACCAGGCGGTCCATGAATTCATACATGCGTACGCCACGCAAAGTCACCTTCGCGCCGATTGGCATGCCTTCGCGAACCTTGAAGCCGGCGATGGAATTGCGCGCATGGGTGATGATGGCCTTCTGGCCGGCAATGGCGGCCAGATCGGCGGCAGCAACGGTGGGCTTCTTGGAGTCGGCAGTCGCCTCGCCCACGCCCATGTTGATGACGATCTTGTCCAGGCGCGGGATCTGCATTTCGTTGGCATAGGAGAACTTCTCCTGCATGGCCTGGCGGATCCGTGCCTTGTATTCAGTCTTGAGCCTTGGCTCGTAGGTTGAGTCAGCCATCGATGGTCGCTCCCGAACGCTTTGCCACACGAACCTTCTTTTCCCCATCGATCTTGAAGCCGACGCGGGTCGGCTTGCCGTCCTTGGGGTCGGCAATCGCGATGTTGGACAGATGGATCGGGGCTTCCTTGGTAATGATACCCGCTTCCTGACTCTGCGTCTGGCGCTGGTGGCGCTTGACGAGATTGACACCGCGCACGACAGCGCGATCTTCTTTTGGCATCACTTGGATGACTTCACCGGTACGGCCCTTGTCCTTGCCGGTCAATACGACGACTTTGTCGCCTTTGCGAATTCTGTTCATCTCTGTTTCGCTCCTTGAATTACAGCACTTCTGGAGCCAGCGAGATGATCTTCATGTGGTTCTTGGCGCGAAGTTCGCGCGGAACCGGTCCGAAGATACGGGTGCCGATGGGCTCTTTCTTGTTGTCGATGAGAACGGCTGCATTGTTGTCGAAGCGGATCACGCTGCCATCGGCGCGACGGATGTCCTTGGCGGTCCGTACGACAACCGCCTTCATCACGTCACCCTTTTTAACGCGGCCGCGCGGAATAGCTTCCTTGATCGAGACAACGATAACGTCGCCGATGGAAGCATATTTGCGCTTGGAGCCGCCCAGCACCTTGATGCACATGACACGACGTGCGCCGGAATTATCCGCCACGTCGAGGTTTGTTTGCATCTGAATCATGTCAGGTCGCCTTCTTGTTGTGACCGGAATGGTTGGATCGGTGCACTGCTGCACCCTCCCCTGGTCCGGCTTATGGACTTCGCTTTTTGTCCATTCGGGGCAATCGGCAGTGTTCTGCCCGTACCCGGATGCACAAATTAAAATGCCAGAGCAGCTTTTGCGTCGCCAACAGCGGCGCAATGCTCTGACATGTTGGCCGCGTCATATAGAAAATGCGGCCAAAATCAAGTCTTTTCTGCCAAAGAAACAGCGCCCGGCAACATTACCGGGCGTTATCCCGAAAAACTCTGTCAGACGTGGCTGGAAATCACTTTCCAGCACTTGTCCTTGGAGATCGGCGCGCATTCCTCGATGGATACGACATCGCCGACCTTGAACTGGTTGTTTTCATCATGGGCCTTGTACTTCTTGGACCGGCGAACGGTCTTCTGAAGCAGGGGATGGGCGAACCGTCGCTCGACGCGAACAACAACAGTCTTGTCATTCTTGTCGCTGACGATGGTGCCCTGCAGAACGCGTTTCGGCATAATATTAGGTCCTTTAAGCCTTGGCTTCTGCAGCCTTCTGGCTGGCAATTGTTTTAATGCGGGCGATGTCCTTGCGGACTTCATTGATCCGCGAGGACTTCTCGAGCTGACCGGTGGCCTGCTGGAAGCGCAGATTGAACTGCTCCTTCTTGAGCTTGGCCAGCTCGTCGTTGAGTTGATCTGCGCTCAATGCGCGAACATCTGACGGTTTCATCGGGTACACTCCTTACTCTGCAATGCGCTGAATGAAGCGCGTCTTGACAGAGAGCTTTGCGGCACCAAGACGAAGCGCCTCACGGGCGATTTCTTCGTTGACACCGTCGATTTCGAACATCACGCGGCCTGGCTTGACCTTGCATGCCCAGTATTCAACGGAACCCTTGCCCTTACCCATGCGCACTTCGGTCGGCTTCTTGGTCACCGGAACGTCCGGAAAGATGCGGATCCAAACGCGACCGGCGCGCTTCATGTGGCGGGTGATCGCGCGGCGGGCCGCTTCGATCTGGCGGGCATTGACCCGGTCAGGCTCCTGAGCCTTCAGGCCATACTGGCCGAATGCAAGATCAAAACCGCCCTTGGCTACGCCGTGGATACGGCCTTTGAACTGCTTGCGGTACTTCGTACGCTTTGGCTGCAACATTTTCTTATTCTCCGAACTTGGCTGCCGTACGCGTTAATTACGCGTTGTCACGGCGGCGGTTGCTGGTACCGCCCTGGCTATCACCTTCAATGGAGCGACGCTCGGAGGCCATCGGATCATGTTCAAGGATTTCGCCCTTGAAGATCCAGACCTTGATGCCGCAGATACCGAACGCTGTCAGCGCTTCAGCCGTGCCGTAGTCGATGTCGGCGCGCAAAGTGTGAAGCGGAACGCGACCTTCGCGATACCATTCGGTACGGGCGATTTCAGCACCGCCGAGGCGGCCGCCGCATGTGATCTTGATGCCTTCGGCGCCAAGACGCATGGCCGACTGAACCGCACGCTTCATGGCGCGACGGAAAGCGATACGGCGCTCGAGCTGCTGGGCAATCGACTGGGCAACCAAGGTTGCGTCGATTTCAGGCTTGCGCACTTCAACGATGTTGAGATGGGTTTCAGACGACGTCATCTCTGAAATCTTCTTGCGAAGCTTCTCGATGTCCGCACCCTTCTTGCCGATGATCAGGCCTGGACGGGCCGAATGAATGGTCACGCGGCACTTCTTGTGGGGACGCTCAATGACGACCTTGGCAATGCCGGCCTGCTTGAGTTCTTCCATCAGATAGGCGCGAATGGCCAGGTCTTCATGCAACAACTGGCCGTATTCGGCGTTGTCTGCAAACCAGCGGCTGTCCCAGGTGCGATTGATTCCAAGACGGAAACCGATCGGATTGATTTTCTGACCCATTATGCGGCCTCCACTTCAGCAGTCACTTCACGAACGACGATCGTCAGGTGGGAAAACGGCTTTTCGACCCGCGATGCACGGCCGCGACCACGAGCGTGGAAGCGCTTCATGACAATCGACTTGCCGACATAGGCTTCCGCAACAATCAGCGAGTCCACATCGAGATCGTGATTGTTTTCAGCATTGGCGATGGCCGACTGAAGAGTCTTCCTGACCGTGTCTGCAATGCGCTTGCGGGAGAATTCCAGCTCAGCGAGTGCACGATCCACCTTCTTGCCGCGGATAAGCGCCGCGACCAGGTTGAGCTTTTGTGGGCTGACGCGAATCGTCCGCGCAACTGCCTGCGCTTCATTATCCTTCAACCGGCGTTCGGCTTTTGCCTTGCCCATCGTTACTTCCTCTTCGCCTTCTTGTCGGCACCGTGACCATAGTAGGTACGGGTCGGTGAAAATTCACCGAACTTGTGACCGACCATCTCTTCGGACACATTGACCGGGATATGTTTGTTGCCGTTGTAGACACCGAAGGTCAAGCCGACAAACTGCGGCAAAATCGTGGAGCGACGGCTCCAGATCTTGATTACTTCGCTACGACCGCCTGAACGAACCTTCTCAGCTTTCTTGAGAAGATAGCCGTCAACAAACGGGCCTTTCCAAACTGAACGAGCCACTTCTTGACTTCCTCTCTGTTATTTCTTGCGCTGATGGCGCGAACGCATGATGAACTTGTCGGTGGATTTGTTCGAACGCGTGCGCTTGCCCTTTGTGGGCTTGCCCCAGGGCGACACCGGATGGCGTCCACCTGACGTACGACCTTCACCACCACCATGCGGGTGATCGATTGGGTTCATGGCGACACCACGATTGTGGGGCTTCTTGCCCCTCCAGCGAGAC
Source organism: Rhizobiaceae bacterium (assembly GCA_041742335.1). Lineage (GTDB taxonomy): Bacteria > Pseudomonadota > Alphaproteobacteria > Rhizobiales > Rhizobiaceae > Rhizobium_E. The sequence continues at coordinate 2,906 of JBGSIT010000035.1, read as the reverse complement.
CGACCGGCCTTGCCATCGTTGATATTGCCATGATCCGGATTGGAAACGGCTCCGATCGAAGCAAGGCAGGAGCCGTGCACGAGGCGCTGTTCACCGGAGTTGAGCCGCAGAATGGCCATGCCCTGGTCACGACCGACCAGCTGGGCATAGGTGCCGGCCGAACGGGCCATCTGGCCGCCCTTGCCTGGCTTCATTTCCACGTTGTGGATGATCGAGCCGACCGGAATGGACTGCAATGGCATGCAGTTGCCGGGCTTCACGTCAACCGCCTTTTCAGAGGCGATGATCTTGTCGCCGGCAGCAATGCGCTGCGGCGCAATGATATAGGCCTGTTCGCCGTCCGCATAGCGGATCAATGCGATGAAGGCTGTGCGGTTCGGATCATATTCCAAACGTTCGACCGTGCCTTCAACATCGAACTTGCGACGCTTGAAGTCGACCAGACGATAGGTCCGCTTGTGACCGCCGCCCTGGAAACGGGCCGTAATCCGGCCAAGGTTGTTACGTCCGCCCTTGGAAGAAAGGCCTTCGGTCAAAACCTTGAGAGGCTTTCCCTTGTGGAGACCCGAGCGGTCCACGATGACCAGCTGACGCTGGCTCGGGGTTATCGGATTGTAGCTTTTCAATGCCATAGTCTTAATCCTTACAGACCAGTGGTGACGTCGAGGGTCTGACCGTCAACCAATGTGACGATCGCCTTCTTGACGTCCTGCTGCTTGCCGGCAACGCCGCGGAACCGCTTGGTCTTGCCCTTGCGGTTGAGCGTGTTGACCGCCTTGACCTTGACGCCGAACAGCGCCTCGACCGCAGCCTTGATCTCAATCTTTGTTGCATCCCTGGCGACGTTGAAGACAACCTGGTTGTTTTCTGAAACAAAGGTCGACTTTTCGGTGATCACGGGGGTCCTGATCACATCATAATGGCGAAGATCCATCATTTGAATCGCTCCTCCAGAGCTTCCACGGCATCCTTGGAAAGCACGAGCTTGCCACGGCGCAGAATGTCATAAACATTGATACCCTGAATAGGCAAAACATCAATGTTCGGAATGTTTTGCGCGGCGAGCTTGAAGTTGTTGTCGAGCTCGGTGCCGCCGATGAACAATGCATTGGTCAAACCAAGGCTGCTCAAGGCGCCGGTCAAAAGCTTCGTGCGTGCCTCGCCGGTCACCAAAGCGTCGATGATGATCAACTCGTCGGCCTTCATCTTTGCAGACAAAGCGTGGCGCAGCGCCAGTGCACGGACCTTCTTGGGAAGGTCATGGGCATGACTGCGTGTTACCGGGCCGTGGGCGCGACCGCCGCCGCGAAACTGCGGAGCGCGGGCGGAGTGGTGACGGGCGCGGCCCGTACCCTTCTGCTTGTACATCTTGGCGCCGGTGCGGTTGATTTCCGCACGCGTCTTGGTCTGGTGCGTTCCCTGCTGCTTCTTGGCAAGTTGCCAACGAACCATGCGGGCCAGGATATCTTCGCGAGGATCGAGACCAAAAATGGCGTCCGATACGGAAACCTTTCCTGCGTCCTTGCCCTCAAGCGTGGTGACTGTAAGATCCATTTTTCGGCTCCTTACTTGGCGGCGCGGACACCAGCCGGACGCGGTGCGTCGGCCGGAGTACCGGATTTGATTGCGTCGCGAACGACAATCCAGGCGCCCTTGGAACCGGGAACGGCGCCCCTGACGAGAATAAGACCACGATCTTCATCGGTGGACACAACCTCAAGGTTCTGGGTGGTGATACGGGTGGAACCCATGTGACCAGCCATTTTCTTGCCCTTGAAGACCTTGCCCGGATCCTGGCGACCACCGGTCGAACCATGCGAGCGATGGGAAACCGACACACCGTGGGTGGCGCGAAGACCACCGAAGTTGTGGCGCTTCATCGCACCGGCAAAACCCTTGCCGACCGAAGTACCGGTCACGTCAACCAGTTGGCCCGCAATAAAGTGGCCAGCGGTCAATTCAGAACCAACGTCAATCATGTTATCGGCAGAAACCCGAAACTCCACCATCTTTGCCTTCGGCTCGACTTCAGCCGCTGCAAAGTGCCCGCGAAGGGCCTTTGATGTGTTCTTGACCTTGGACCGGCCGGCACCGAGCTGTACTGCGGTGTAGCCGTTCTTGTCTTCCGTGCGTTGGGCCACCACTTGGCAGTTTTCCATCCGCAATACTGTTACTGGGATATGCTCTCCTGCGTCGTTATAGACGCGGGTCATTCCCACTTTCTGTGCAATCACACCTGAACGCATTGGTTCATTCCTCTTGGAGTTCCGTGCCGGGGACGTTCCCCTTCTCGGGCACTCTTGCCTTAGAGCTTGATTTCTACGTCGACACCGGCGGCCAGATCGAGCTTCATCAGCGCGTCCACGGTCTGCGGTGTCGGATCAACGATATCGAGAAGACGCTTATGGGTGCGCATCTCGAACTGTTCGCGGCTCTTCTTGTCCACGTGCGGTGACCTGTTGACCGTGAATTTTTCAATCCGGGTCGGCAGCGGCACCGGGCCACGTACGCTTGCGCCGGTCCGTTTTGCGGTCGACACGATTTCGCGCGTGGAGGCATCGAGGATCCGGTGATCAAACGCCTTCAGGCGGATGCGGATATTCTGGCCGTTCATTCGACTAGTCCTTGCTGGTGTTTCCAGTGCAATTCAAAATGAACTGCACAACAATCCGTTAGATGTTGGAGGCCGGCAGATGAGCGAAAGTTCCGCTTCAGGCCTGCCGGCCTGCAAACTTGATTATTCCGTAATGGAAGCGACGATGCCTGCACCGACGGTACGACCGCCTTCGCGGATGGCGAAGCGCAGCTTTTCTTCCATGGCGATCGGCACGATCAGTTCGACGTCAACGCTGACATTATCGCCAGGCATGACCATTTCCGTGCCTTCCGGCAGCGTGACAATGCCT